>JAYSUK010000034.1:0-6354 GCA_043719085.1 Burkholderiales bacterium
CAGCGCGCCGCCCGAGTTGCCCTGATTGATCGCCGCATCGGTCTGAATGAAACTCTCAAACACGTTGGTTTCGGAGAGCTGTGTGCGGCCCAGCGCGCTCACGATGCCCATGGTGACTGTATTGCCAAACACGCCAAACGGATTGCCGATGGCGAGCACCACATCGGCCACTTGCAAGGTCTGCGAATCAGCAAGCGTGATCGCCGGAAAATCAGCGCCCTCAATTTTGATCACCGCGAGATCACTGTCGGGGTCTATGCCGATTATCTTGGCGGACAACACGCGTTTGTCGGTCAGCTCCACCTGAATTTGCTGTGCGCCTTCGACCACGTGGTTGTTGGTCAAAATGTAGCCGTCAGCACGCACGATCACGCCCGAGCCTTCACCCACCAGCTGCTGAGTGTTGCCTTCGTCACGCGGGCGGCCAAAAAAGCGTTGAAATGTGGGGTCTTCGGCCAGCGGATTGCGGGTGCGGCGTTGCGCGCTGGTGGCGATTTTGACGATCGAGGGCAGGGCTCTTTTGGCCGCGTCGCTGTAGGTGTTCGTCGACGGTCGCCCATTCGCTGCAAGGGCGGTGGCAGGCGCGGCTGCAATGCCTGGCACCAGTGGCGTTGTTACAGCGCTGGCAGCCCCGCTGGAAGTTCGGGCCAGCCACTCGGGCCGCAATGTACTCACAGTGAAAAGAATTGCGACACAGATCGTGCAGACCTGTGCAAAAACAAGCCATAATCGTTTCAGCATGATGCTGTCATGGCCGCTGCTCGTGGCCGATGGGTGAGGGACGTAATCAGGTGCATGGTGGCCTTAATGCAGGGGCTGTGCCAGAGCGGTGAGCGCAGCTTGCGCCGACAAGTCGAAACAAGAGGTTTGATGGTGCGAACGGTTGATAGTGATGATTTTATTCGCGACGCGGAGTTTCGTGCGGTAACGTCGGCGGCTCGCGGTGGCGTGCTGCGTGACGACTTGACGCGCCATCTCAACGGCTTTCTCGATGTCCGCCGTTTCAAGGACGCTGCGGTTAATGGCTTGCAGGTGGCCGGTCGCAACACTATTTCGCATATTGTGGTGGGCGTCACTGCCAACAAAGCGCTAATTGATGCGGCGGTCGTGGCCAACGCTGACGCCATTATTGTGCATCATGGCTTGTTCTGGCGGGGCGACGATCCGCGGCTGGTGGGCTATCACCGCGAGCGCGTTGCGGCGCTGCTTGCCGCCGACATCAATTTGTATGCCTACCACTTGCCGCTTGATGCGCATGCCGAAGTGGGCAACAACGCCTGTCTGGGCCGTCGCTTGGGACTCTCACCGGTGGGCACTGCGGGGGAACATGGCTTGGTCATGCTTGGGCATCTGGGCGTGAAGGCAGCCATCAAATCTACGGTGCTGGCCGCTTACTGCGCCCGCCACTATGGTCGACGCGTGACGCTGTTTGCCAGTTCACCGCGCCTGATTAAAACCGTTGCCTGGTGCACGGGCGCGGGCGGTTCGCTGTTGGGGGACGCCATTGAGGCCGGAGCCGAGGCATTCATCACCGGCGAAATCAGTGAGCAGCACGTACACCAGGCCCGCGAATCGGACATTACTTTGATCGCCGCGGGACACCACGCCACCGAGCGCGACGGCGCGGCCACGCTGGCGGCGCATCTGGTGCAGCAATTTGGGGTGACCTACGAATTTATAGATATCGCGTCGCCAGTGTAAGGCTGCGGGACGCCAGCAGCTTTAGGCTAAAGCGCCCAATTTAAAAGGACCAGCGCGCGTTTTTCTGCAAAGTCGATAAACAGCCATTTTTCATGCTAAGCGACACCAAATAAGGGCTTACGTTAAAAGCTATTGGTGCAAGCGATCAGCGCGCCAGTCGAGGCGGGTCGCGGCGGCGCCGCGCCTACCCAATCGCGGTGTTATTCCATTTCTAATTCAATAGGAGACTAGGCGCGACGACGCAGACAGTGCGCTAGCACGGCAAGGAGGAGCAACAACGTATCGTATTGAATTAGAAATGGAATTACATCCCCATGTACCGTGGCAACCACAAACTAATCGCTGGCACGTAAGTCAGTATGACGAGGCTGATCAGCAGCGGCACTAGCCACGGCAGGATCGCGGCGGTGGTGCGCTCCACGCTTAGCTTCGCAACACGTGCCAGCACAAACAGCACCATGCCCATCGGTGGATGCAGCAAACCGATCATCAGGTTCAACACCATCACGAGGCCGAAATGCACCGGGTCGATGCCGAGCTTCATGACAATGGGCAACAGAATCGGCACCAAAATCGTGATAGCCGCGGTCGGCTCCAGAAAGCACCCAACAAACAGCATCAGCGCATTGGCCAGCAGCAAAAAGATCCACGGTTCTTTGGTGAACCCGAGTACCCAGTCGGCAATGGCGGCTGTCACGCCGGTTGCGGTCAGCATCCAGCCAAAGATCGATGCGGCAGCGACGATGAACATCACCGTAGCCGTCGTCTCGACCGTGTCGAGGCAAACTTTCACAAACATGCGCCACGACAGCGTGCGATACCAGAAGAGGCCCAGCACCATCGCCCACACGCAGGCGGCAATGGCGCCCTCGGTCGGCGTGAACAGCCCCGTGGTCATGCCGCCAATCAGCAGCACCGGCGTCATGATCGGCAGCACCGCCTGAAACTTGAATTTCCAGTCGGCGGCGAAGAGCAGAACGAGCGCCGCAGCAACGGTGGCCTGCATCGGTGCGCCCCACTTTACGGCGTAGTACAACGAAACTGGCCACAGGATGACAATGGCGGTTTCGATCAGTGCCCGTCCGAAGCGCGCCCACACGAACTTGATGTCGCCGCCCCAGCCGTTTTTGTGCGCGAAATAGGCAACCGTCAGCATCATCAAAAACGCCATCAGTACGCCGGGCAAAATGCCTGCGAGGAACAGCGCACCGACTGAAACGTTGGCCATCATCGCGTAGATCACAAACGGCAGCGACGGCGGAATGATCGGACCCAGGGTGGCAGACGCCGCAGTCACGCCGACGGCGAATTCAAGGTCGTAACCATGGTCTTTCATCGCCTTGATCTCGATAGTGCCGAGGCCCGCCGCATCGGCAACTGCGGTGCCGCTCATGCCGGCAAAAATCACTGAACCCACCACATTGACGTGGCCCAACCCGCCCTTCATCCAACCCACGAGGGCTAGCGCGTAGTTGTAAATGCGGTTGGTGATACCCGCGTTGTTCATCAAATTGCCAGCCAGAATGAAGAACGGCACCGCGAGCAACGGGAAACTGTCGATGCCACCGATCATGCGATGCACGACCGCAAAGCCCGGTAGGTCACCGCTAATGAGAATGTAGACAAGCGCCGCCCCAGCCATGGCGATAGCTACGGGAATGCCGCTCGACATCAGTATCAGGAAAACAATTTTTAGCATGGCGAACTCGACGCGAATGGACGGATTGGACGGAATGGACTGGTTGCGGAAACGCCGCTCCTACAAGACCGAAGCGTTAGCGATCCGTCATCACCGAATCAGGCCGCTCAAGCACGCTATAACCACGCTGCCAGTGAATGCGCGCAACCCAGATGGAGCGCAGCATCATCGCGGCAAAACCGAACAGGCACATGCCGTAAACAAGGTTCATCGGCAAATCGATGATGGTCATCTTGTAGCTCTCCATCTTCATCATCATTTGCACCGTGAACACCACCATCGCCACGAAAAACGCGATGCGCATCGCGTCCACAATGGTGGACATCACGCGTGATGGTTTTGGCGGCAGGTAGCGATACAGTAGATCAACCTGAATGTGGTTGTTCTTCACCACACCAATCGTTGCGCCGACAAAAACGGTGCCGATCAGCAGGTAGCGCGCTATCTCCTCCGTCCATGCGGCCGAATCGTTCAAAACGTATCGCGTGACAAACTGAATCAGCACGACACCGGCCAACGCCCAGAACAGCATGAGGGCAACCCAGCCCTCAAACGGTGTTCCGGCGAAACTTACTTCGTCGTCGACGGCGTGAAATTCACCGTCGTCCCCCATGACTTTTGGGCCGGAGTCGAGATCCATGGGTTATTCCGTTGATCGACTATTTAAGCGCCTGAATGCGGTCGTAATCTTTCTTGTCGAAGCCCAGTGATTCAAGCGTTGTGCTCTTGAGCACGGCGGTCTGGAAGCCAGCGCGATCAACCGTTACGATGTTGATACCCTTCTTTTTGAACTCGTCGACCAGCTCAGCTTCACGCTTGATGATCGCTGCGGTTGCGCGTGCCGCAGCTTCGCGAGTGACATCGGTGAAAGTCGTCTTCTCAGCGTCGGTGAGCTTGGTCCAAACATGGGGCGCGATTTGCGTCACGAGGCCATCCACGATGTGGCCGGTCAGCATGATGTTCTTCTGCACTTCGTAGAACTTCTTGGCTTCAATTGTGGTCAGTGGATTTTCCTGTGCTTCAACCGTGCCGTTTTGCAGCGCGAGATACACCTCGGCGAACGCGAGCGGTGTGGGGTTCGCGCCACAGGCTTTCGGCGTGGCCAGATACACCGGCACATCAGGCACGCGAATTTTCAAGCCCTTCATACCCGCACAATCGGAGAACGGTTTGTTTGACGTGGTGTGACGCGCACCGTAGTAGGTGTAGGCCGTCATCTGAATGCCGGTCTTGGCACGGTAGCCGTCGACCATTTCCTTAAAAACATCGCTCTTTGAATACGCCGCCTGATGCGCTGCGTCGCGGAAAATGAACGGGTAATACGCGATGCCCAAACGCGGAAAACTGCGTGCCGCGAACGACGGCCCGCTGATGATCATGTCCACCGTGCCGAGCGTCATGCCTTGATTGATGTCTGTCTCTTTGCCGAGCGATGAGGCCGGAAACACTTGGATGTCGAACTTACCGTTAGTGCGCTTCTTGATTTCAGCGGCCGCCCACACGGACTCGGTGTGATACGGCTCGGAGGTCTCGTAGACGTGGGCCCACTTGAGTTTGGTTTGCGCATGCGTGAGCGCCGGTGCGAGGAGTGTGGCCGCCGCAGCAGCGGCGAGTGCAGAGGTAACGAGTGTGCGAAATTTCATGGGGCCTCCTTGTTGAATTCAATTTGCTGTGATTTGGACTCTACCGGTCTCGTAGCCACCTGAGCACCGCTAGCATAAGCGATAACAACAGCAGTCATCGTACAACGAGAGAAAAGTGAAACCAAGCAAGATCACCCACATTCGCGCAACCCCGGTCACGGTGCCGCTCGAAGCGCCGCTTTTGCACAGCAACGGTGCGCATTGGGGGCGATTTGTACGAACGGTGGTCGAAGTCGAGACCGATGACGGCTACGTCGGTCTCGGCGAATTCGGTGGCGGTGGCGAGGTCGCCAGCAGCGGAATCGAGAGCCTGATTGGCTACCTTAAAGGGCACAATGTGTTCGAGCTGGAAGCCTTGCGCTTCGCCATCTGCAATCCCACGGCTAGCCTTTACAACAACCGCACGCAACTGCACGCCGCCATTGAATTTGCGTGTCTCGACATCATGGGCCAGCGCTTGGGCGTGCCCGTGGCAGAGTTGCTGGGCGGGCGCGTGCGAGAGTCGGTGGAGTTCGCGAGCTATCTGTTCTTTCGCCTGCCGAATGAAAATACGGGCGAGGGCGAGGTTCGCACTGCCGAGCAACTGGTTGCCCATGCACAAGCGTTGCAGGCCGAACACGGCTTCACTGCGCACAAGCTCAAGGGGGGTGTCTACGCGCCCGATTACGAACTGAACGCGTATCAGGCAGTGGCCGCGGCGTTGCCTGAAGATCGCTTTCGCTATGACCCGAATTCCGCATTTTCGCTTGCGGACGCGATCCGCTTTGGGCAAGGCATTGAGCACATCAACAACGATTACTACGAGGACCCGGTGTTCGGTATGCCGCAACTGTCGCGGCTACGCGAATTTGTGCGCATTCCGATTGCCACCAACACCGTGGTGGTGAATTTCGAGCAACTCGCGATGAACATCACCACCCAGCCACGCGCTGTCGACGTGGTGCTGCTCGACACCACCTTCTGGGGCGGCATCCGACCGTGCATCAAGGCGGCAGCAATCTGCGACACATTCGGATTGGGCGTTGCGGTGCATTCGTCAGGCGAACTAGGTATTCAGCTCGCCACCATGTTGCACATGGGCGCGGTGGTGCCCAACCTCGGCTATGCGG
Organism: Burkholderiales bacterium; assembly: GCA_043719085.1. Lineage (GTDB taxonomy): Bacteria > Pseudomonadota > Gammaproteobacteria > Burkholderiales > Casimicrobiaceae > Casimicrobium. The sequence continues at coordinate 6,153 of JAYSUK010000034.1, forward strand.
CCGATGCGCACTATCACCACCTCAAGGATGACATCATTGTGGGAGGCAAGATGAAGTACGTCAGTGGACGGATTTTGGTGCCGACCGGCCCCGGCCTGGGTGTTACGCTGGATCGCGACAAGCTCGCCGAATACCACGAGTTGTTTAAGCAAATGGGTGGCTACACCTACGACCGCGATCCATCGCGACGCGGCTGGTATCC
>JAYSUK010000331.1:0-8690 GCA_043719085.1 Burkholderiales bacterium
GGATGCTCGGTCAACCGCTCACCTGGACGGGCAGGCTCGGTAGGCAGCACATCAAGGCCTGCAGCATCAAGTTGCCCGGTGTCGAGTGCGTCGAGCAGATCGTTGATGTTGATCACAGCCCCGCGTGACGTGTTCACGATATATCCGCCTCGCTTCATCGCAGCGAAACATCCGGCGTCCAGCATGCCTCGTGTCTCGCCGTTCAGCGGCGTATGGGGCGACACCACGTCGGCCTGCGCGAACAAGTCGTGCAGGCTACCCACCCGTTCGACGAACGCCGGAAAATCACCGTCGATCAAATGGGGGTCGTACGCGATCACGCGCTTGAACAGGTTTCTCGACACGTGCGCCATGCGCTTGCCGATACGCCCCAAGCCGATGATTCCGAGGGTCATTTCGGTCGCGCGACGACGCTTGCCGTTGGATTCGTAATGCCACGTGCCCGCACGAATGTCCGCAGTGTGAAAGGTGGTGCCGCGAATGATGTCGAGTGCTAATGCGAGCGCGTGCGTTGCAACTTCGCCGACGCCGTAATCGGGCGAGTTGGCGAGCCACACACCATGCATTTCGCACGCCTTCGGATCAATCGTGTCGTAGCCCGCGCCGATGCGCGAGCAGATGCCCACGCGCGGCAGCGCCGCCAGCACGCGCTCGGTCACGGGTGCGTATTGAATGAGCAAACCATCGGCGTTGCATGCGGTTGCGGCGCGGATCACGTCGTCCTCCGTTTTTGCTTGTGCGGTGACGAAGCGCATGCCTGTATCAGCGAAAATTTTTTCTTCCAGCGCGTACGATGTTGCGTCGAAGTCCGTGAGCAGAAAGGTTGGCATACTTTTTCGGAGGTAGGAGCAGGTTTTCGGGCGCTGAACCCCGTTCGCCCCGAGCGTAGCGAAGGGTTTGATATCTGAGTAGATCAGACCCTACGCTACGCTACGCTCAGGGCGAACGGGGGGAGGAAGCAACGACTCCTAAATCCCACTAATTCATGTATTGCACCAGCCACAGCGTGATTGGTGGAAACGCGACCAGTAGGGCAGTTCGCACGAAGTCTGACACGAGGAAGGGCATGATGCCGCGATAACTCTCCGCCATCGGAACATCCTTCGCCATGCCGTTGATCACATAAACATTTAATCCCACCGGAGGTGCAATGAGCCCGATCTGCACCACCATCAAAATCAGCATGCCGAACCAGATGGCTTTGCTTTGCGCGTCGAGGTCATAAATGTTCAGGCCCATCACAATCGGAAACACAATCGGCAGCGTGAGCAGAATCATGCTCATCTCGTCCATCACGCCACCGAGCACAAGATAAAACAGCAAAATCAGCACGATGATCAGCACTGGAGATGCGCCAGACGCTGACACCCAGGCGGCGAGTTGCGCCGGCATTTGCGACAGCGCCAGCGCGGAGTTCAGCAAATCGGCACCGAGGAAAATCAGGAAGATCATGCCGGTGTTGGACGCGGTGCCGAGGAAACTTTCCTTGATACCCGTCGCTGTCAATTCGCCTTTGGCCAAAGCGACCAGAAACGTAGCGATCGCGCCCACGGATGCGGCCTCAGTCGGCGAAAAAAATCCGCCGTAAATGCCACCGAAAACAACGATGAAAATGATGACGATGGGCCACACCGGCTTATAGGCCGCGATGCGTTCAGCGCGCGACATGCGCGGCGCAGGCGGACAATGCTCGGGATACTTGCGAGCGAACCATGCAATTGAAATCAGGTAGCCGATGGTGGCGATGATGCCCGGGATGATCGCCGCAGCGAAAAGTTTTGCGATGTTTTGCTCAGTGAGAATGCCGTAAACAATCAGCACCACCGAAGGCGGAATCAAGATGCCCAACGTGCCGCCTGCAGCGAGTGTTGCGGTGTAAATGCGACCGCTGTAGCCAAGGCGTTTCATCTCGGGGATGGCGACCTGCCCGATGGTAGCTGCCGTGGCCACCGACGAGCCGCAGACCGTGCCGAACATCGCACACGCAAGGATTGCGGCCATTGCCATGCCACCGCGCACGTGACCGATCATGGCGTTCGCAGCACGGAACAGATCGCGTGACAAACCGCCTTGGGTCGCGAAATAGCCCATCAGCAAAAATAGCGGAATCACCGACAGGTCATACACCGATAAACGCGCGAATGCGACGCCTTTGAGGTGCGCAAATAATGCTTCCGGCGAAGCCAGAAGCCAGTAGCCGATAAAGCCCGGGATGAGCATCGTCGCCGCGATTGGTACTCGAACCACCATCAACAACAGCATCAGGGCAAGCAGCCCCACACCAATCAACATCGGCGTGGTCATGTCGCGCCTCCCGCCTGCGCTTCGCCGCGCCACAGCTTGATGGCGAGCGCGAGTGCGGCGAACGTTGCCAGCACGAAACTCGGCGCCATGCCGGCATACGTCCACCACAGCGGCACACTAATCACCATCGACGTTTCGCCAGCGTCTTTCACCGAAAACATGCCGACCACCGTACGCCAGGCGAATAGGCCCATCGCGAACGCCAGCGTGAACGCGCCGATAGCGTCGAGCAGGCGCTTGGTGCGCTCTTTCGCTTTCGCAGTAAAAAAATCAACGATCAGGTTGCCGCCCGAAAACAGGCAGTACGGCAGAAAGGCGGAGATTGCCACGGCAATCGCGTATTGCGTCAGCTCGATGTCACCGGGCACCGGTTTGCCAAATGCGGCGCGCCCGATAACCGAGGCGACGGTCATCAGCGCAATGAGCATCAGCAAGATGCCGCCGATCATCGCGAACCAGAGCGAAGCTCGCTCGACCCAGCGTGTCAACATGTGCGGTTTCCCCTGTTTTCTTGTGATGTTTTGCAGGTCGTCGGGTCGGCGATAAGTTGCCCACGCGATTTGGAGTCGCGAAAAGTACACAGCAACTTTTCGCTAGATCGCTTGCTGAATAGGGGCTAACGGGTTGTTTTTGTATAAAGTCGAATACCCGCAAAAACCGCGCCCAGCCCAGCAAAATAAAGCGTTTGATGAAAAAGCTGTTGAGAAAATCGACAGCTGGACAACGCGTTACCCACCTGAGCATTCATCCGTTGTGTACGCTATTTCTTCTCGTGCTTCTTGATCAGATCCTGCGCCTTGGTCAGCAGCGCTTTGCCGTCGTTGCCTTTAGCCGTTGCCTCGGCAACCCACTCGTCGTACAGGCTCGCTGACGCAGCACGCCAGGTAGCCAGTTCGCTGGCCGGGATCATGTAGAAATTGTTCTTGCGATCCTCGGCTGCCTTACGTCCGGGTGCTGCGGATTCGTCCCACGTCTTGCCGGTTTGCTTCACCAATGCCGCGCCGGAATTGTTGTCGATCACCTTCTTCAGATCGGCGGGCAGCGAGTCGTACTTCGCTGGATTCATCGCCATGATGAATATGGCGCTGTACAGCGCGCGCTCTTTCGGATCGGTCTCTGAGTGGAACTTCACCATCTCGTGTAATTTCACGCTTGGTATCACCTCCCACGGCAGCATGAAGCCATCGATCACGCCCTTGCTTACCGCGTCAGGAATCGCAGGCAGCGGCATCGACACCGGTGTGGCGCCAAGCTTCGCCAGGAGTTTGTTGGTCTGCCGCGTTGGCGCGCGCATTTTGAGGCCCTTGAAGTCCGCCAGCGTTTTGATCTGCTTGTCTTTGGTGTGAACGTAGCCCTCGTCATGGGTGTGGAACATGAGCGGCTTGACGCCAGCGAATTCCTTCTGCACCGCGGGCGTGGTGAGGTAGTAATCCCACACCGCCTGTGACGAAGCTTCTGCGTTCGCGTTCATGAACGGCAGCTCGAACACTTCCATCAGCGGAAAGCGCCCCGCGGTGTAGCCGGGCAGTGTGTACGCGATGTCTGCGACACCATCTTTCACCTGATCAAATGCTTGCGCGGGCGTGCCGCCGAGCGACATCGCTGGAAAGATTTGGCACTTGAGCTTGCCGCCAGATTCCTTGTTGATTTTGTCGCACCAGGGGGCAATGACCTTCTGCGGGGCCATCGCCAGGGGTGCCCAGAAATGCGACACCTTAAGCGTGATTTCCTGTGCCTGAGCCGGAAACGTTGCGACTGCGAGTGCCGACGCTACGAGCGCCGCAGCGGACTTAATAACGTGTTTCATGAGAACCTCCTTTGATTACACCAGTGAACGATGCTAGCGCTATGCGTAGCCCAATGCGCTAGCAATAACCCGAGCCAATCTTCAGTGGTTACAGCACGCGCGCAGGAAGCAGCCGCCCCTCGCAACTGCCGAAGCCAATCCGCGCAACGCCCGCCCTGTCGCAATGCGCACGCAGGATTACGCTGTCACCATCTTCCAGAAAAGTGCGTGTTTCGCCGCCTGGCAGCGTGATCGGCTGTTTGCCGCCAGCAGTCAATTCAATCAACGCGCCGGCCTCGGTAGCACTCGGGCCGGACAGCGTGCCGGTGCCGAGCAGATCGCCTGCCCGCAAATTGCAACCGTTGACTGTGTGATGCGTGATCAGTTGGGAAATCGTCCAATACGCATGGTGATAGCTAGTCAGGCAAATGCGATGCGGCGGCAACGATTGCTCGCGCATAAGTTTTGTTTCGATCAGCACTTCGAGCTGAATGTCTAATGCGCCCTCGGTACGCAGTTCTGCTGAATCGAGATACGGTAAAGGTTGCGGATCGTTGGTGCTGCGTGTCCACGCGCTTCGATAGGGCGCGAGCGCCTCTAGCGTCACGATCCACGGCGAAATGGTGGACGCAAAATTCTTCGAAAGAAACGGGCCCAGCGGCTGATATTCCCACCCTTGAATGTCGCGCGCCGACCAGTCGTTGAGCAGACAGATGCCGAACACATGCGACTCTGCATCGGCCATCGTGATGCGCTCACCGAGCGGGTTGCCGGTGCCGACAAAAATGCCCAGTTCGAGTTCGTAATCCATGCGCTTGCTCGGTGCAAGAACGGGCACTTCAGCGCCTGGCGGCAGGGTTTGGCCCACGGGGCGCGACAGCGATTGACCGGAAACACCGATTGACGAGGCGCGACCGTGATAGCCAATGGGCACCCATTTGTAGTTGGGCAACAGCGGGTTGTCTGGGCGGAACAGGCGTCCGATATTGGTCGCGTGGTACACCGAGGTGTAGAAATCGGTGTAGTCGCCGATGTTCGCGGGAAGCGCGTATTCGACCTCGCTTTGCGAGACGAGGCAAGAGTAAACCTCAGCTTCGTCAGCCGAACCGGTGCGTAGTAGCCGCGATAATGCGAGCCGCAGCGCCGACGAGGCCGCGGGGCCATTGGCCATGAACGCGTTGAGCGTTGACGCTGCGGCGGCCTCGCATGCGACGGCCGCGTCGCCTGTCAGCAGGCGTGTGCGATGCAGCCTGGCAAGATCAATAATCTGATCGCCAATGGCCACGCCGCCGCGAAATGGTTCGTCAGAATCGGCGCGACGAAACACCGCGAACGGCAGGTTTTGAATCGGGAAGTCTGTTACTCCGTCGTTGGCGGATGCGACAAAACTTGTGAGCGCTGGGTGGTGGGTTTCGTTGAGTTCAGTCATGTTGATCATCTTATTAAACGGTCATTCCTGCGAGGCCGGGAATCGAGATCGTGCGCGCCGTTGTAAGGCGGCGTTGCCACGCTGTCATAGGTCTGGATTCCCGTCGCTACGGGAATAACAGCACCCTGTGCCTGTTTCATCTGCGGGTCGGGTTGAAATGCTTTCGAATGCCTTGCCAGCATTCAGAATAATTGTGCTGCAGTTCAGGCGACTGCAGTGCAAGCCGCGTCGGCCGAATCAGCGTGCGCGTTTCAAACATGAACGCCATCGTGTCCGTGATGTAGTGCGGCTGGGACGTATCCGAATTTGACGCCTTTTCAAACGTCTCCGCATCCGGGCCGTGGCCGGTCATGCAGTTGTGCAGACTCGCGCCCCCGGGCAGAAAGCCATCGGCCTTCGCGTCGTACGCGCCGTGAATGAGTCCCATGAATTCGCTAGCAATATTGCGGTGAAACCAGGGCGGGCGGAAGGTGTCCTGCATCGCAAGAATTCGCGGCGGAAAAATTACGAAATCGATATTGCTGACACCGGGTGTGTCAGACGCAGAATGCAACACCAGAAAAATCGATGGATCAGGGTGGTCATAACTGATGGAACCAATAGCGTTGAAGCGTCGAAGGTCATATTTGTAGGGCGCATAGTTGCCATGCCACGCCACGACGTCCATTGGCGAATGATCCATGCGTGCAAACCAGAGATTGCCGCCGAATTTGGCCATCAGTTCAGTCGGTTCGTCCTTGTCTTCGTAGCTTGCCACCGGTGTGAGAAAGTCACGCGAACTGGCAAGACCATTCGAGCCAATCGGGCCGCGATCTGGCAGACGAAAGTTGGCGCCAAAATTTTCACAGAGGTAACCGCGAGCTTCCGCATCCATCAGTTCAACCCGAAAACGCACCCCGCGTGGAATCACCACGATCTCTTGCGGCTGTGCCTCGATAACGCCCAACTCGGTGACGAAACGCAAACGCCCCATTTGCAACACGATTAGCATCTCGCCATCAGCGTTGTAGAACGCGCGATTTGTCATTGAGCGATTGGCCGCGTACAGATGAATGGCAAAACCCGATTGTGCATGCGCATCTCCGCTGCCGGCGTAGGTCAGGATGCCATCGATGAAGTCCCGTGGCTCAGCGGGCATCGCGAGCGGGTTCCAGCGCAGCTGATTGGGCGGCGTCGGAATTTGGTTGAAGTCATTGGTGATGCGCGGACTTTCCATGAGTTCGAACGGCTGATGCATCGCCGAAGGCCGAATGCGATACAGCCAGGAGCGTTTGTTATCGCCGCGAAGTGCAGTGAACGCGCTGCCTGTGAGTTGCTCTGCGTACAGACCGTACGCACATTTTTGCGGCGAGTTGCGGCCCACAGGCAGCGCACCGGGCAGGGCTTCGGTCGCAAGTTCGTTGCCAAAACCGGATTGATAGTTCAGCGTGCTCATTGTGATTTCGCCCTTTGCATGGCATCCTTCAACACGTCAAGATCACCGATGTGATTGGCGAGCAGCAATACCAGCTTCGCGTTCATTCGATGACTTTGTTCAGGCGCAAGTTCGCGGTGCGAATCGATCAGCGCTTCGTAAAACGCGTCAAAGTCGGAAATATTGGGTTCAATGTTGAGGTGATTCAGGTTCATGGTGTGCTCCCGGTGGCGCGTGCAATGGCTGCATTCACAGCGTCTTCAGCGTAAGTGCGCCAGCGCGCGCAGACGTGTTGATCCGGGCGGAAGAGGTAGGTGGTGCCCGGTTGGGCGTCGTAGCGGTCGACCCATTCAGGCGACGCTGTGATCAACTTGTCTGCCTGCGGGCGAGTGACGCGTGAGGCCGCGAAGCGGGTAATAGACAGCGTTAACGGAGGTGACGCCGCCTGAGCGACATGAACGAGCACGAAATTTCCATTCAGAAAATTGAGAAACCATGCGGGTTGACCGTCAACAACGACCGGTGCATCCGCCGCTGCCGCACCGGGCTCCATCGTCCCGCAGAATTCGTCGACATCCGGTGTGTTCAAGCGCGATGCGCGCAACGTGGCGGGCAGCGATAAGCGTCCTGAATTTACGAGTTTTCGTGCGAACGGATGCTGATTTGCAAGCTCAAGTACCGCATCGCGAAACAACCGACTAATTTCGCTTTTTGGCGTGATGAAATCAGTAGCGCGGGTTGAGTTGAGGATATTTTCATCCGCTGCATATTCGCGTTCAGCCGCATAGCTGTCGAGCAATGAATCGGGCGCATCGCCTCGCGCCACGAGCCCTAGCTTCCATCCTAGATTGTCCGCATCCTGCACGCCGGAATTTGCGCCGCGCGCGCCGAACGGCGACACCAGATGAGCGGAGTCGCCCGCGAACAACACCCGTCCGTGACGAAAGCGCTCCATGCGCATGCAGGCGAAGGTGTAAACGCTGATCCACTCGAACTCGAATTCCGCTTCAGCCCCGAGCAGTGCCTGCACGCGCGCACGCACGCGCTCGGGTTGCTTCTCTGCGTCAGGATCTGCATCCCAGCCGAGCTGAAAATCAATGCGCCACACGTTATCCGGTTGTCGGTGTAGCAGCACCGACTGGTTGGGGTGGAACGGCGGATCAAACCAGAACCAGCGCTCGCTCGGGAAGGGTGCGGTCATCTTTACATCCGCAATCAGGAATCGATCGCGAAACGTCTGCCCTTTGCTCTCCAAGCCGAGCAGCTTGCGCACGGCGGAGCGCGAGCCGTCGCAGGCGACCACGTAGTCAGCGTTGATGGGGTACGTGCCTTCTGGCGTTTCAACTGTGAGTGTTACGCCGTCGGATTCGTTCGCCATGTCGACAACGCGACTGCGCCAACGCACATCAATCTGCGGCGTTTGCGCGACCGCATCGGACAAAAATCCTTCTGCGTAGTATTGTTGCAAATTGATGAACGCGGGACGACGATGCCCTTCTTCGCCTAGCAAATCAAAACTGTAAACCGGCGCATCCCGAAAGAACACTTTGCCGACGTTCCATGACACGCCCTTGGCGACCATTGCGTCGCCGAGACCCAAGCGATCCCAGATTTCGAGCGTGCGTTTGGCAAAGCAAATGGCGCGCGATCCGGCAGACAGTTTGTCGTCATCATCGAGCACGACCACCGGGACATTTTGTTGTGCGAGATCAAGCGCCAGCGTCATGCCAACCGGGCCAGCGCCGACGATTACAACG
>JAYSUK010000332.1:0-3088 GCA_043719085.1 Burkholderiales bacterium
GAAATGGTGGTGTCCGTCGAGGGGCGCGTGCCCGATCCTGACAAAGAGAAAGATGCCACCAAACGAGAAGGTATCGCTCGGGCCCTTATCTACATGGGCTTGACGCCGAACACGTTGATGAGCGAGATCAAGATCGACAAGGTGTTCATCGGTTCCTGTACCAATTCGCGCATTGAAGACTTGCGCGCTGCTGCGGCAGTCGTCAAGGGCCGTCGCCGCGCTGACAACGTCAAACTTGCGATGGTGGTGCCCGGTTCCGGGCTGGTGAAAATGCAGGCGGAGCGCGAGGGGCTGGACAAAATATTTGTCGCGGCAGGGTTTGAATGGCGTGAACCTGGTTGCTCAATGTGTCTGGCGATGAACGATGATCGTCTGGAGCCGGGCGAGCGTTGCGCGTCCACGTCTAATCGCAATTTTGAAGGTCGTCAAGGCGCGGGCGGGCGCACGCATCTGGTGAGCCCCGCGATGGCAGCTGCGGCGGGCATTGCTGGGCATTTTGTTGACGTGCGCCGTCTTGGCTAGTATTGTTTTGTCCTCGTAATTTTTAAGAAGGAATCCACCATGAAACGAATTCTCAGCACCGTTCTTATGGCCGCATTTGCGATGGCCGTTGTAGGTTGCAACACCGTTAGAGGCGTAGGTCAGGACGTACAGAAAGCCGGCGAAAAAATCGAAGGCGCGGCGAAAAAGTAGCGCATTCAGGGCCCAGGCGTCATCATGGACAAATTCGTTACCCACACCGGATTGGTGGCGCCGCTGGATCGGGCCAACGTCGACACCGACGCCATCATCCCGAAACAATTTCTCAAGTCGATCAAGCGCACAGGCTACGGCCCAAACTGCTTCGACGAATGGCGCTACTTTGACGTCGGACAGCCGGGCGTAGACAACAGCATGCGCCCGCTGAACCCGCAATTTGTGTTGAACGAACCGCGCTATCACGGCGCATCAATTTTGCTGGCGCGGCAAAATTTTGGCTGCGGTTCTTCACGCGAGCATGCACCGTGGGCGTTGCAGCAAAACGGTTATCGCGCTGTGATCGCGCCGTCGTTCGGCGACATTTTCTATAACAATTCGTTGAACAACGGCTTGCTGGTGATCCGCTTGAAGGAAACGGAAGTGGATCGCCTGTTTCACGACTGTGCGGCCTTCCCCGGATTCGAATTAACGATTGACCTGGAGGCGCAGCAGGTGCGCGCAACCAATGGCAGCTTTGCGTTCGCGTTTGACATCGCGGCGTCACGTCGCGAGCGGATGATCAATGGCTGGGACGACATCAGTTTGACTTTGCAGCATTCCGCCGTGATTGCTGCCTTTGAAGCGAAGCATCACACCACGCAACCGTGGCTGACATAGGGCCCAGCTGGCCCCGGCCTGGGCCGGGGCGGCGATCAGGTGAGCGCTGATTTACGGGACGTTTTCAACAGTCAGCTTTTGCCCAAGAGCCTAGTATTAGTTGGGCTAAACCTAATAAACGCGTACAAGTCGATAACTGCAATAAAGGCATCCTACTCCCTATATAACAATACTTTCAGCGAAAAGCTGAATGGTTGTTGCTGCTCAATTGACGCGCGCTAACCGCGTCCTCTCCTCACCCCCCCTCATGAAAATACTTATCCTCCCAGGCGACGGTATCGGCTCTGAAATCGTCAGTCAGGCGGTTCGCGTTCTCGAAAAATTCCAGTCTGAAGGCGTGCCGATCACCCTTTCGCACGGCCATCTCGGCGGCGCAGCGTACGATGCACACGGCCATCCGTACCCCGAAGCAACGCAGCAGCGCGCGCGCGACGCCGACGCGATTTTGCTCGGGTGCGTCGGCGGTCCGAAGTACGACACGCTGCCGCGCGCGGTTCGGCCGGAGCAGGGTTTGCTCGGTATTCGCAAAGACCTGAAACTGTTCGCCAACCTGCGCCCGGCGATGCTGTTTCCCGAGCTCGTCGCATCTTCGTCGCTCAAGCCGGAGATTGTCTCCGGCCTCGACATCATGATCATCCGTGAACTCACCGGCGACATTTATTTCGGTCAGCCACGTGGTCGTCGCACCAATGCCGCAGGCGAAGACGAGGGTTACGACACGATGCACTACGCGCGCTCCGAGGTCGAACGCATCGCGCGCGTCGGCTTCGAGGCTGCCATGAAGCGCAGCAAAAAATTGTGCAGCGTCGACAAGGCCAATGTGCTCGACACCTCCATCTTGTGGCGCGAAGTGGTCACCGAAATGGGCAAGAGTTACCCTGAAGTTGAGCTTTCGCACATGTATGTCGACAACGCCGCGATGCAACTGGTACGCGCGCCCAAACAATTCGATGTAATCGTCACCGGCAACATCTTTGGCGACATCTTGTCCGATGAAGCGTCGATGCTCGCCGGGTCGATCGGCATGTTGCCGTCGGCGTCGCTCGATGCCAACAAAAAAGGTTTGTACGAACCGATTCACGGCTCGGCGCCGGATATTGCGGGCATGGATAAGGCGAACCCGATGGCCACCATCTTGTCGCTGTCGATGATGATGCGCTACACCTTCGGTCGCGATGATCTGGCCTCACGCATCGACCACGCGGTGCGCTCGGTGCTCGCTTCAGGGCTTCGAACCGGCGATATTGCTGATGCAAATAGCCGCGTTATTGGTACAAAAGCGATGGGCGACGCGATTGTGGCAGCAATTTAGCTGAATTCAGATAAAGTGTTGCATGACGTTGACATGGGGTTTCAGGTGACGCCGCGCACAAGATGTAGTGCCAAAAACTGGATCGCGACACAATATGTTGCGGTTTTTGTGCAGACGCTCCGCCGCAAAGTAAGCGCTCGCTCCGAACGGTTGCGAGTTAAAGCTAATTCTGAGCTTGCGGCGGCAACCCCATGATGTTATTTTCCTAATAGTTCAAGATTTCAGAGAGCGGCATGCTTCGCCAAAAACCCCTCGTCGTATCGCTCATCCTAGCTGGCCTTTTCGCGTCCGTTCAAGTCGGCGCGCTTGGCCTGGATCGCCTCAACGTATCAACAGCAATCGGGCAACCACTGGTTGCCGAGGTTGACTTAACAATCGCGGCCGGTGACGACGTCGACTCGATTCGCGCCAACATTGCTT
>JAYSUK010000333.1:0-3084 GCA_043719085.1 Burkholderiales bacterium
GGAAAGTTTCGGGTAGAATGCGCGCTTCAAATCCAAACTTGTTAAAGGCGTCGCCATGTACAAAATCGCACCTAGCATTCTCTCCGCCAATTTCGCCAAGCTCGGTGAAGAAGTCATCAATGTCATCGCCTCCGGCGCGGATATTATCCACTTTGACGTGATGGACAACCATTACGTTCCTAACCTCACCATCGGGCCGATGGTGTGCGCCGCGATCAAACCGCATGTGGGCAACACGCCGATTGACGTTCATCTGATGGTGAAGCCAGTAGACGCCATCATCCCGGAGTTTGCCGAGGCAGGCGCCAACATCATCAGTTTTCACCCTGAGGCCAGCGAACACGTGGATCGCACCATCGCGCTGATTCGCGAATGCGGCTGCAAACCGGGACTGGTGTTCAATCCGGCAACGCCGCTAACGTACCTGGATTACACACTGGACAAGCTGGATTTAGTGCTCATCATGAGTGTGAATCCGGGGTTTGGCGGGCAGAAATTTATCGATGCGGTGCTGCCGAAAATCACCGAGATCCGTCGGCGAATTGAGGCCTCTGGCCGTGACGTGATCCTTGAAGTGGATGGCGGCGTGAAGGTCGACAACATCGCGAAAATTGCGGCGGCGGGCGCGGATACGTTTGTGGCTGGTAGTGCGATTTATGGGGCTCAGGACTACGCAGTGGCTATTGCGGCAATGCGGGCTGAGTTGGCTTCCGTCGACCTCGGCACAACGTAGGTACCTCTATGAAAAAGCTCGCGCTTGTGGCGTGTCTGGTGTTGCTTGTGTTGAACTGGGGCAAAGTCTCAGCGCTGTGGCAACCCAAAGTGGCGGCGGCTCCACTCGCGCAAGGGGATGTCGTGCTGTACGCGACGTCATGGTGCGGTTATTGCAAATTTACCCGCGATCTGCTTAGCCGCGAAGGCGTTGCATTTGTTGAATACGATATCGAAACTTCGGACTACGGCAAAAAGATGCACAAGGCACTTGGTGGCGGTGGAATCCCGGTGCTCGAAATTCGCGACAAGGTGATTCGTGGTTACGACGAAGCGCGAATCATGTCAGTCGTCCGGGGAGGGTGAGCGCCGTGCTTAAAAATATCCGTGCCATCGCTATCGACTTAGACGGCACGCTGCTCGACACCATTCCCGACTTGTGCGTTGCCGTTAATCTGGTGCTGGCAGATTTAGAGCTTGCGCCACTACACATTGCACTCGTCAAAACTTTTGTCGGCAAAGGCCTCGGCGAACACATGCGCAAATCGCTGCGCACCGCGATGGGTCGCGAGCCCGATGACGCGGAAAAGGCGCACGCGATGGATTTGTATCGCGCGCACTACGCGGTTCACATCGCGGATTCCACAACGATTTACCCCGGCGTTGTCGACGGACTTGACGCGTTCAAGTTACGCGGCTTGCCCATGTCTGTTGTCACCAACAAATGGACAACCAACACTGAAACGCTGCTCGCGCACTTCAAGCTCAACGCGTATTTTGATCACATCGTGTGCGGCGACACGCTGACCAGCAACAAGCCCGACCCGGGCATGATGTTTTATTCCGCAGGCCGATTTGGTGTGCATCCGCGCGAGATGTTGATGATCGGTGACTCCGGCAACGACAGCCGCTCGGCAAAGGCAGCGGGCTCACCGGTGGTGCTGATGACTTACGGTTACAGCGAGGGCGAAAACGTGGCTGATTTGCGTGCAAACGCAATCGTGAGTACATTTACAGCTATTCCCGCTCTGCTCGATTCCTGAATCGAGCCAAAAAGCACAACATGTTCCTGTCAGTACGTTCTTGGTGGCAAAGCTCTGGAGGTTGGTGGCGCTGATCCTAGCCAGCTACCAATCTAACTCCATTGCGCCAGTTGCGGGCGCATGCGCTCCGCGCTGGAGCGCCGCAGCCAAGAACCTTTTCTGACACCTCTCTGAACATGTTGCACCATGAACGAACAAGAATTCCTGAAGCTTGCTCAACAAGGCTTCACCCGCATCCCGCTTGTTGAGCAGACGCTCGCCGACCTCGACACGCCGCTGTCGATTTACCTGAAACTTGCGAATGACCGCTACACCTTCCTGCTGGAATCGGTAGTCGGTGGTGAGCGTTTTGGCCGCTACAGCTTCATCGGATTGCGTACTCGCACCCGCATCGAAGTGCGCGGCCATGAGGTCACGCACATCACGCCGCTAGGGCCGAACAAGCAGACGGTGGCCGACCCGCTCGATTACATCGCGGCCTATCAGGCGCAATTCAAGGTGGCCACTATCCCGGGGTTACCGCGCTTTTGCGGTGGCTTGACCGGATACTTCGGTTTTGAAACGGTAGGCTACATTGAGCCGCGCGTTGGCAAGCGCTACGCTTCAAGCCCAAACGTCGATCAACTTGGCGTACCGGACATTCTCTTGTTGCTCACCGAAGAACTGGCCGTTGTCGACAGTTTGTCCGGCACGATTTCACTGATCGTTTACGCTGATCCGTCGAAGCCTGATGCCTTTCAACGCGCCAATGAGCGGCTCGCCGAGCTGCGCGCCAAGCTGCGTGCGCCTGCCAAGTTGCCGCTGCAACATGCGACCACCGTCGTTCAAGCGCAGTCACAAATGGGAGAAGCTGCCTACGTTGGCGCAGTGCAAGTTTGCAAGGACTACATTGCGGCAGGGGACTGCATGCAGGTGGTGCCTTCGCAGCGCATGGTGATGGATTTTCCCGAACCGCCAATTTCGCTGTACCGGGCGTTGCGTACGTTGAATCCGTCGCCGTATATGTTCTTCTACGACTTTGGCGACTTTCACGTCGTTGGCGCGTCGCCTGAAATCCTGGTGCGTAAGGAAGGCGAATCCGTCACGGTGCGTCCCATTGCCGGTACGCGCAAACGTGGCATGACGCGCGAGGAAGATGATGCATTAGCGGCGGAACTGCTGGCCGATGAAAAGGAAGTCGCAGAACATGTCATGCTCATCGACTTGGGTCGCAACGACGTGGGGCGGATCGCGAAGACAGGCTCGGTCGTTGTGAAAGACAAGATGATCATTGAGCGCTATTCGCATGTGATGCACATTGTGAGCAACGTCGAAGGCATTCTGAAGCCCG
>JAYSUK010000334.1:0-27828 GCA_043719085.1 Burkholderiales bacterium
TTACACGTTCAAAACTGGGGGAAGTCTGATCAGCACTATCACCTCCTCGAGCGTAGACCACCGTTGCGGTGCAGTCACGCGTCATCGACTCAACCCAAACTTCCACTGAGCGAACGCCTTCAAAGCGAGCACGCCCCCACGCGCCCACCATGCGAGCGCACGCTTCCGGAACGTCAGGTGGGGCGGGACGAATTGAGACGTCAGCTGGCAGGCTGATGCCGCGCACTAAAAAATTGCCGTCCGCATTCTTCCGCAGCGGAACCACTGAGGCCTCAATATCGGCAGCGGTCGCGGGTTTTGCCGCTGCGGCCAGCAATGCCAGCCGCGAATCCTCAGCGCGTTTACGTTCAGCGCTATCACGATCCCGCTGCGCCGCAAGGGCAGCCAGCGTGTCGCGCTCACGTTTCTCAAGAACGGCCTGTGCTGCGACAAGCTGTTTGACCTTGAGTGCTTCTGCTGCTGCGATGCGTTCAGCGCGCTCGCGCTCCGCCGCAAGTTTGGCCAATTGTTCACGCTCCTCCTGTTCGCGCTTGAGCCTAGCTTGTTCGACGTTTTTAACGTCCGCTAAACGCACGGCTTCCTGCGCTGCCATTCGACGACTTTCGGAAGCGGCTAGCTCACGGGCTGTCTGCGCTTCTGCGATTTGCCGCTGATTTTCGAATTCGTTGATTCGTTGCTGAGCAATGTGCGCGGCGGCGGCGCGATCTGCGGCGGCCTTGGCGGCTGCGACTTCCAGGGCCACCTTTTCAGCTGCTGCACGAGTCGCTCGGCGATCTGATTCTTCTCTGGCTCGGCGAGCATCGTATTCCGCGCGGGCACGCGTCTCGTTCGCCAGCGCGATTTGCTGCTCGGCTTTTTTGCGCTCGGCATCATTGCGGTCAACGTCGTTTTGCGCAGCGACCACCGCGAGTACGCCCGTTCTTTCGCCGAGCTGCAGGCGCTTGATGTTCGCTAACTCTTTGGCGAGGCGTGTTTCGATAGATTCGCGTCGCTTGTCGGCTTCACTAGGGTCGGGCGCCGCGTTTAAGGCGAGTGCCTGCATCGGGGCAGCGCGAAGTGGATTGAAAACAAACGCTTTGTCCAAAGTCCCGCTTATCCAGGGGATCTGCGCACCGTTTGTCTCGGCCTTAACCCGCGCCGTGACGCGCGAAAAAACTTGTTGCAAGGTCAGGCCGGGAACGGCTAGCGCCTCTACTAATTCGGCGGTGAACAAGCTGTTTTTTCTATCTTCTCCGTCCTCCGCTTTCGCGCCAGGTGCCGTCGAAAACGCAATGATCGAACCGGGCGCGTTCACTTGTGCCATACCGCCAACCGTTGCGGCGTCAGGCGCGCGCGCGCTGCTAATTACACCGGGTACACCCCGCACGCGGTTGGTCGTCTTGATCAGTCGCTCACCGACTTGGCCGTAGGGGTTGTCACGGCAAGAATCAAAAATCATGATGCGCGTGTGCTTGCGCGAATCCTCGAGAATGGCGAGCATCTTGGCCACATCTATGCCTTCATCTTCCACTTCAAGAATATCGTTGAAATTGATGTCGATTGGCAGCAGGATGTTGCGCCCTGCCGGAGCGATTGCGTGACCTGCGTAGTACACCAGCGCCGTGCCCCGTTCCGACCGCGCGCGAGCCTGAAACAGTCGTACCCGGCGCTTTAGCTCAACGCCGCGCAAGTTGTTCGCAAGCACCACCTCGAAGCCAATATTTTCCAACGCTTTGGCCATGGCGTTGGCATCGTTGACTGGGTTGTCAAGTGGGCTCGACGCGTATGCCGAATTACCGATGACGAGCGCTAATCGTGAGTCGTCGTTGGTGGATTTGTCGTATGGTGAAACAGCGGCAGCGGGCGCGCAACATTGTGCGACCATGACGCTCGCACACACCAGCTTACGAAACGCATCCCGCATGATTGTCATCTAAATAATTTCTGCGCGACAATGTCGCAATCGTGCTTGCGCGACCAACAAGCATTCGACAATGTCAGCTTAACGGATTTCAATTCGAGCCGCATCTTAAACTCCGATCACCAGCACACAACATAGAAATTCATTTTCATGAAGGCGTTGTTTGCAACTTGTCGCTTCTTCCCGTCTAACCTCACTGTTGACTACTCTCCTCCCGCCGAACCGCCATCCCCGCCGTCACCTCCCGAGCCGCCATCACCACCGCCATCGCCAGCGCCGCCCTCGGCTCCCCCATTACCATCGCCACCTGGGGCAGCGCCCTGCGACTTGGTCGCCTCTTGATAAATTTCGATGGCCGTATTGTTGATTCTTATCCTACCGCTGCGCGCCACATCGGACGGATTCGACTGAACAGCGTATGACACGGAGCTTGCGCCCTTGCCTGATGCGCCGGAGCGCACAGCAATCCAATCTACGTCGGATTTTGCTTCCCAGGTACAGCCCACCGTTTTCGTCGAGACGCTGAGCGTCCGGCTATCGTACCCAGTGGCAGCGGCATGCTCGGCGCTGGGGCTCAGCTGACTCACGCAGTTGGTCGATATTGGGTTCGCGACGCGCCCGTCCTGAAATACATTCAACGAACGCCCGCTGACTGTGATGACGGCCGAGCGGGCTGACTCTCCCGTGTTTTCGACCACACGAATGCGAAATGGGTTTTTGGCGGCAATCGCATCACCGATCAATCCATTTGGCGTACTGACTGTCACCCAATCTGGCAATACGGACAGCCCTTTCGACATTGCACTCGTGACTGCCCCGCTCAATGCGCATCCGGCATTTGTTGAAACGGTGGTGGTCGCAGTCCCGGAGCTACTGCTCAGGGATAGCTGTTTCACGGTCAGCGCATACGAACACGTCGAGGCGCTGGCGGGTAGCACGCTCTTAACGATAGTGTTGCTGAACCTTGTTGTGTCGTTGGCGCTGATCAAATCCGGCGCAGATAGTGCAGCTTGTATTGAGTTTGCGAATCGCAGCTCAGTTGAGTTTGTGCCGACGACCGGAGGCGCCGTGCCCGTCAGGGTGAAACTTAGCGTGCCACCCGGCGGAAACACATCTACTAAAACGCCTTGTCTCAGTGATTGTGCGTTCACTACGCTTGGGCAGGAGGCACCGAGTCTTGCCGCACACGTGACGGCCCACTCAACACCCTCGGGAATGAACGCGGAAACGCTAGCGCCATTGCCAGCGCCTGGCCCGTTATTTGCGAAAACATATTCCGCTTTGATCCGATCTCCCGCTTTCACCTCCGCGCCAGGATAGCTATGGTACGCGTGCAAGTCTCCCCCCGCAACGCTCGACGTCGGCGAACAAAAGCCAACCCCTTCATCGACAAACCCCAAGTAACGAATCGACCGAAGATGGTCGATAAAGCTTGTTGTCATGCGATGATTGCCATCGTTTTGCGCAATACGATTGTTGAACGCTCGATAAACAGGCTGGAAGCCGACCCCGCAGCTCTTATCGACCAAATGCGCGGTGCCAGGACCAACATATCCGGTCGGACTCGTTGGTATTGAGAAAAAGGCTGTGCCCTCATCTCTGCATCCGTTGCCTATTTCGTTCGTCGGATTAAGTCGCCGTAACGCAACCATCTCCGACTCCTTTGCAGTGTAGAAATGCGTGTTGGGTTTTTTGTCCGCGAAAACACAGTAAAAGCGCGCCACGGGCACCGCATTTGGTGGTGCCGCTTCTTTGGACAACCAAGCCCTAAAACCGCGACCGGTTCTTCGCCACGTATACGTTCCATCAGCTCCCACCAACGTGTCTAACAACGCGGTATTACCTGCGTCCGCAGAAAGAAAGTAGCGTTCCGCTGCGACGCCAATTTGATGGGTAAATAGCTCTAACACCTCGATGGAATTCGACGCTCCGGGGGCAGCCAAGTAAGCTTTTGATGGATTTGCATCGAACACCGCGCCTTGCGCTGGCAAACCGAGTTGGCCGTAGGTGTTGTATCCAACGCCCCACCACCTTGCGTCGCTATCCAAAGCCATCAGTGCAGCCCCAAACGCGCCCCCGGCAAGCTTTTCCACTTTAGAACCTGACAGGATTCTTTTTGGTGTGTCGGCAATGGCGTATCCCCATGCCCAGAGTTCACCGTCTTCAGCGATCGCCGCGTAAGAGTAGCCGGACGCCTCTATCTTGACCACCCGAGGCAATCCCGTAATTTTCTGAGGAGCGGTGACTGACGCGGGATTATCCAGCGCGACTCCTCCCCACAACCACACGGAGCCGTCATCAGCAAGTGCCAAAGTCGAGTTGAAACCCGCCGCGACTTGCGACACGCGGGCGGGCGCAAGATTTGGCAAAAGTAGTTGCACCATCGATGTCGATGAGCTCGCAGTCAGCCCGCCGAGCTGCCCCGCACTGTTAGCACCCCAAACCCAAAGTGTGCCGTCGTTCGCCACCGCCGCACCGTGGGCGCGTCCGGTGGCGAACTGGCGCACGCTGCGACCCGCGGGGAGCGAGACTTGACGCCTTGGTTGGCTCGAACTTGCAGCATCACCCGTTGCAAGCTCGCCACTTGTATTGCGCCCCCACGCGTACAGAATGCCATCGCTGGTCAATGCGAACGAAGATCTCGTGCCGATAGAAATCGCGCTCACAGTTTTAGGCAATCCCGATACAACGGCTGGAATGCCTTGATTTGGGCCAACTGGCACGGCAAGTTCTCCAAAGAAATTTGCGCCCCAAGCAAGGACTTCGCCATTCGCTCGCAACGCAAGAGAGTGATCGTTCGCCGCTGCGACTGCAACTATGGATTCAAAGCCGATCATACGGGTGGGCGCAAGGCGTTCAGTAAGCGCGGTGGAAGCGCCTCCAATCTGGGAACTGGCGTTACTCCCCCATGCAAACAGAGCCCCACGGGCATCGACCGCTAACGTGTGGTTTCGACCTAGCGCGGCGGCAGTAAGCGTGTTCATCGACGGTGAGTACTGCATGTTGTCGATAAACTGTCTCCGACCGTTTCCAAGCGCACCGAATGCGGAGTAGCCCCACGAAAACGCAGCGCCAGATGAACTCATTGCAAGCGTGTGAAATCGCCCGCCTGTGACTTGAAGTAGCGACGGATCTAGAAGCAAAGACGCTCCAAAACCGACAACCGAATCAGTCGTGCCAGTTCCGCGTTGCCCAAATTCATTGCGGCCGCTGACGAACGAGGATCCAGTGGTGGATAAAAATGCCACGTTACCTTCGCCGCTCGTCCCTGCGTCAAGTACGGCCTCCCCATCGAACTGCCACGCGGGCTCAGCTGCGTTCCCTGCCACAGTCCACAACTTTGCATTTTCGTCCACAACGTACACAGCGCCACCACTAGCCGCAATCCGTCTGCCGCGGATAGCCTGGCCTGACGAGACCGCCGGGCCGCTGACAGCCGTGGGCATTCCGTCGTTTCCATACGTGACGGTTCGGACGACACCATTATCGAGGAGGATACCGACAATTCCACCTGCCAAACTGATTGATGTCCGAGAGCCGACAGGCGACAAGTTCGTGGCCAGCCGGTTGCGTATACCATTTGTAGCTTCGCCAAAAAGCCACACGTCACCGGCAGCGTCTATCACGACTGTGTTCCGTCCCTGCGCCGCCATGTCGATGGCTTGAACGCCCGGCATTACCGCCGCTCTTGATGTACGGACGATCGCCCGACTGAGCCCGAGTTGACCTGCCGCGTTGTCTCCCCACGCATAAATTCGACCGTCTGCGCGCTTCGCGAGGCTGTGATAGCTACCAGCGGCTACGGTGTCCGTTATCCCAACACCGAGTACTGCGACCGGTGAAGATCGATTGAAATTGGTGCCGTCACCTAACTGACCACGATCATTGTCGCCAGCTGCACGCACAACGCCGGTCGGATCGACAAAGATTGAGTGATTCTCTCCGGCGGCTATCCGGCGCGTCGAGGATGCAGTCGCCGAGCTCGCGGACAGGATTCCACAAGTAACGGCAACAAAAAGCAAAAGTACGAGTGAATCGCGTTTGACCCGCTCACGCGACAGCAGACGGCATGCCGCTGCTGATGTGAAACGCGAGACCCTCGAAATCGAATCAAAACAACAAAACATCGTTCCCCCAAGCACTGTACGCGAGAGACGCCCTTGCTCTGCACGCAATTGATATTGGTGATGCTCACCAGACGTTAATCCGTCTCGGTGATGTACCAAAGTGTCAGGCCCGTGAATTACCCGATCAGAAACTTCTTATCACCAATTGCACCATAGCAGGCGCGAAAGCGTTTGTCCACTATCAGCGTTGTTCGAAAAAGTGCAAACTTAAGCGAGAGGTAAATTTCCGGCGAGCGAGGGGAAATCGTGGGGTTGGTGATTTCACGTAGCCACGCTTCCAGGCGGAAGTCCTGCGCGACGGCGCGGCTGTCGCTTCAATGAGCGTCGACAAACATGCGCACGTTGGAGCGGGCGAGGCCACCGCACTTTGGACAGGTCGGCAGCCCAGACAAAAGCTCGCAAGCCTCGTCATCGGTCACTGGATTACAGTCCTCGGCAGGCCACACGTCGCGGTCACATCCGTCAAGGCATAACAGGCGGTGCATCGAGCCGTGGTACTCGAGCACGTCGCGAGCATCAAAACTCGCCCTCTGAAACCGACCGTCAACGTTGCTGAGGAAAACGGTGTAGCCGTGATGCATCGATTCACCCGACACTTGAGGATGCGAGTGCCTTCATGCGGGACAATGTCGTGGCAGGCATTGGTCCGGTTGGATGTCAAGCCGGATTTTGTTTGATGATCGGCAAGGTAACTACGTTACTTGGGCCTGAACCCGAGGACAGCGTTTGCAGTTTGCGTCCCAGCTTTTCGAAGGCGACGGCTTGCTCACCTTCACGTCGGTCCTGCACGTAAACGCGGGTCATGCGGTCGGCCTGTTTGTGGTTCAGGCATTCGTTGATCACGTCGTTGCTGACGCCAAGCTTTGCCATTAACGTCGCGGCAGTGCGGCGCAGATCGTGCGCCGTCCATTTGCCGCCGGGAAGTGCCAATGCGGTGATTGCCTTGCTGCGGTTTTTCATGGCTGATCCGGTGCTGCGCTGACGATCTGCGATTTGTTTGCCAAACGACTTTACGCCCACCGGTTTCGTACCGCTGGCGTTCGGAAAAACCCAGTCGTCATGCGCCTGGAGTGCGACGAGATGTCTACAAAGATCAACGGCAAAGTCGCTCAAGTGGATGGTGTGGTCGCGCTGATTTTTGGTGTCAACCAGGTGCCATTTGCGAGTCATCAAGTTGACTGTGCCATATTTGACCGCGCCTTCCTCCGCTACAGCCACGAGGTCCTTTGCAGGCGTCTTATGGGCGCTCCACGTCGCGCCCATAAGTTCACCCACACGGACTCCGGTCGCAAGAATTAGCCACAGACCCAGCTCTGTGCGCTTAGCGAGTTTCGCGCTTTCAACGAGCATCGGAAGCGCGCTAATCTCTGCGTCGTCCAGCACCCTCTCGCGCTCAGTATCGGAACCACCAACACGCGATTTTTTGATGGATTCAATCGGGTTGCCATCAATAATTTCCCGCTCAGCCGCAAAGCGGAAGAGCTGTTTGAGGTCGGCCAAAATGACGTTCGCTGTGCGTAATCGGCCGGTGGCGACGAGACGATCCAGAATGAAGAGTACATCGCCCTTTCGGATGCGCGCCATCGGCACTTCACCAAGACATGGGAACACATGCCTGGTGAACTGTTCCTCGACGTACTGCCCACCGTCTTTGCGGCCAGTGCGTTTACCGTCGGCCTTGAGCTGTGGTGATAAGTCTGTGTCACGCCATTAGGTGAGAGCGATCAACCTTCCGTGAACAGTGACTTCAAATAGGACGCATCAACCATGACCAAACACAACGCGAACAACGAACGAATCAAGCGCGAATATTTTTCCTATTTGAAAGAGGCGATGGGTCACAGCGAACCTACCGTGGACGCCGTGGCGAAGGCGCTCGCCCGCTTTGAGAACGACACGAAGTTCCGGGATTTCAAGAGTTTTCATTTCGAACAAGCGATTGCGTTTAAGCGCCACTTGGCCGAACAGACGAACCAACAAACCGGCGCGAAGTTGAGTAAAGCGACTCTGCATTCGACACTCTCGCAGATGCGGGCGTTTTTTCACTGGCTTGCTGGGCAGCCGGGTTACAAAAGTCACCTTCAATATTCTGACGCGAACTACTTCAACCTGTCGGACAAAGATGTGCGCGTGGCTACGGCGAAACGCGAGCAAACAGGGCCGACGCTTGAGCAGGCTACACATGTCATCAATGGGATGCCGTCTGACACGCCGATCCAACAGCGCAACCGGGCGTTGCTTGCTTTCACTTTGCTCACCGGCGCACGGGACAGTGCGATTGCGTCGATGAAGCTGAAGCACATTGATCTCGTCGCGGGTTGCGTTCATCAGGACGCCCGCGAAGTCAAAACGAAATTCAGCAAGACGTTCACGACTTACTTCTTTCCGGTCGGGGACGAGGCGCGGCACATTTTCGAGCAATGGGTGACCTTCCTAAAGGAGGAATTGCTCTGGGGCAACGACGATCCGCTGTTTCCGGCCACGCGGGTCGCACTGGGTGATTCTCACCAGTTCGAAGCGGTCGGACTTGCGCGGGAGCACTGGAGCACGGCCACGGCCATACGCTGGATATTTCGGGAAGCTTTTGAGCGGGCGGGCGTGCGTTACTTCAACCCGCATAGCGTTAGGAACACCTTGGTGCGGCTAGGCGAAGAGCGCTGCCAGACTGCGGAACAGTTCAAGGCCTGGAGCCAGAATTTAGGGCACGAAAAGGTGCTGACGACTTTTCTGAGCTACGGGCAGGTGCAGACGCCGCGACAGGGGGAGATTATTCGGGAGTTGGGGACGCCGATGCTCGGCCAAACGAACCAATTCGATGCGATTGCGGATGCAGTTTTGCGTCGGCTTGCTATCGTCGGGGTTGGAGTCGCAACATGCTAGCTAGAAAAGCTATCCCATAGACCGCTTTGCAGCGAAAGCGGACGTTCAGCAAAGAGCAGAAAGATGCGCTCCCTTCCATTCGGCACGACCTACCTGGGCGCCGGTGGCAGCCCAGTATATTGACTCGCCACCTGCTCAGCAGAAGCCCGTTTCAATTCAAACCAAAACACGCTTCCCACACTAAGCACGCTCTCCGCGCCAATGGCCCCACCCATCAATTCGACGAGACGCCTGCTCATCACCAGACCGATTCCCGTACCTTGCTCCGGACCGGCCTCTCTGCCAAGGCGGTTGAAGGGTTGGAACAACTGCGCGAGCTGCTCGGGCGCCAGCCCCTCACCCGTGTCCCGGAGGCTGACGCGAATCGCATCGGGCGGACTCAGCGCAAACTCCACGTTAACCGCGCCAGACGTCTTGTTGTACTTGACAGCGTTGGAGAGTAAGTTGATCACGACCTGCTTGAGCCGGGTGCGGTCGGCGAGCACAAAGCTTGCGAGCTCTGAAGACGGAAATGTCAGTGCAATTGCGCGCTCACTGGCCAGCGGCTCAATCAACGCCCGGCATTCGAGCATAAGTTCGGCGAGCGACACCGGCTCGTGCGCCAAGGACAATTTGCCCGACTCGATGTGCGCAAGGTCGAGAAGCTCGTTAACAAGATCCAGCAGGTACCAGCCGCCTTTGACAATCTCTTCGAGGTTTCGCTTCTGGACAGGTGTCGGCGCCGGAGCTCCTGATTCCAGAAGTTGCGCGAAGCCCAGAATTGCGTGGAGCGGCGTACGCAATTCATGGCTCATATTGGACAAAAAATCGGACTTCGCCCGATTGGCTTTTACCGCGAAGGCCGTGGTTTCTATCAAATTCAGCTCGATCCGCTTGCGCTCGGTGATGTCGCGGCCGATGCCTAAGATGCCGACGACGCGATTGTTGCCGTCGCTCAGCGGCGCCTTGAGGGTGAGAAATACCCGCGCCTCGCCCGCCACCGGGATCGTGTCTTCGAACTGCATTGGCGATCCACCGGCGATCACTGCTTCGTCCTGTTGCCGCACCGCAGCCGCCACGTCCGGCGGGAACCACTCCTCGTCGGTCTTCCCCACGAGCTCTTCGGGGGTAGATCCGGCCGCCGCGGCAAACGCGGCGTTCGCCAGCAGCAAGCGGCCGTTCAGATCCTTCACAAAAATCACGTCGGTCGTCCCCTCCAGCACCCCGTTCAGCAGCTCCGTCCGATCGCGCAACATGGCTTCGGCCCGCTTCATCTCAGTCAGATCAATCAGGAACGACATACCCTCCGATGGCGAGTCCTCGAACCGCGTTCCGGCGATGATGAGCGGCAACCGGGACCCGTCCTTGTGAAAATACTCTTTCTCGTAAGGGGGCGCGTACCCATTGGCCCGAATGGCGCGTACGGCCTCCTCGTTCCTGGCGGTCCACTCGGGCGGGGTCAGGTCGCGGAAACTCAACCGCCCGCTCGTGATGTCGTCGCGGACATGTCCGGTCATCCGCAAGAACTCCGCATTGGCGTCGAGAATGAGGCTGCGGTCTAAATCCCACCGAATCATGCCGACGACGTTCGACTCGAACACCCGGCGAAGGCGGGCCTCGCTCGCCCGCAGCGATGCTTCGGCCCGCTTCGAGGCGCTGAGGTCGCGGGTAATGGTGGCGAAGTTGACCGGCTGTCCTTTCGCAGGGTCGTCCACTCGGAACAAGTCATACCAAACCGGAAACGTCGCCCCCGTCACGAAGTGTTGCATCGTCAGTTCGCCGGACCACCGCCCGCCCTTGGCGACGGCAGGCAGGACGACCTCATCGACGAATTGTCGCTGCTCCGGAATGAAGTAATCAAGAATCTTGCTGCCGCGCACCTGCTCAAGGTCTTTGAGGCCGACGAGTTCCATCGCCGCCCGGTTGCCATACAACGGTTGGCCATGCGTATCCGCGATGCCGATGAAATCGCTCGAGTTCTCCACAATTGATGCGAGAAGCCGCCGTTGCTCCTCCGCTTCCCTGGCGTCGTGGACGTCAATTGTGGTGCCGAACCATCGCGCCACAGCACCAAGGGGAGTCAGCTGCGGTACGGCCCGGACGAGGAACCAACGATACACGCCATCCTTGCGCCGCAACCGGTATTCGACTTGCCAAGCCTCCTTACCACCCCGCGCGCCTTCCCATGCCGCGCGCGCCGCCGCTACGTCGTCCGGATGCACCCACTTGACCCAAACCCGGCCAACGGCTTGCTCATCGCTTGTGCCGGTGTAGCTGTACCACTGCGCGTTAAAGCGCTCCACAAGTCCATCTGACGTGGCCACCCAGGCCATGGCCGGGATGCTGTCGGAAAAGGCCTGCAGAGCCTGCTGGGCGTGGTGCTGCTCGGTGATGTTGTGCCCCTGGATGAAGATACCCTCAATGCGGCCCTGGGCGTCGTGCAGCGGCTGATACATGAAATCAACGATGAGTCCGCGGGCCGGGATCCCTTCGCCTTGGCTAGCCGTCACCGGGACTGCACGACCGACGTAGGGCTGGCCGGACGCGTAGACTTCGTCTAGCAAAACGCCAAAGCCCTGCTCCATCGCTTCGGGAAACGCCAGCGCCATCTTCATGCCGACCAAGGAACGGTTGCCGGAGAGGTCGCTGTAAGCTTGGTTGACCATGACAAAGCGGTGGTCCGGGCCGCGCAGGACGGCTGCGAAGCCGGGAGCCTGATCGAACAGGGACTGCAACCACTGCTCGCGCGCGATCAGCGTCTGCTGCGCCAGCATTGCCTGAGTGGTCTCAATGCACGCGCAATACAGACCCGCGATTTGCCCGTCCTCCTGCATTAAAGGTGCGTACGAGAAAGTGAACCAGGTGTCTTCGTCGACGCCGTTCCGGCGAAGGCGAAGTGGCAGGTTTTCTATAAAGAACGACTCGCCCGCTAGCGCCCGCGCGACCAGCCCCTCAAGAACAGACCGAACTTCCGGCCAAGACTCTAACATTGGTTGACCGAGCGCCGCCGGGTGCTTCGCTCCGCAGAGTACCGCATACGGGTCGTTGTAGATCGCAATCAGCTGCGGCCCCCAGGCCACCAGCATTGGAAGCGCGGACCCAAGCACCAGGTTGACCACAGATCGCAGCGACTGCGGCCATTGCCCAGGGTGGCCGAGCGGCGAGGCGGACCAGTCCGTCTCTCGCATGGCGCGTGCCACGTTGCCGGTTCCGACCAGAAAGGCGAGCGAATCCCGCAAGGCATTTTCAGCCGCTCGCTGCGCCGCTGCGTTCTCTCGTTCCGCTGTCGTGTCGCGTCCGTTGCCGTAGATCAACTCGCCCGCGAGCGCGGCTGTCCACGCAAACCAGCGGTAGCTTCCGTCCTTGTGCCGCAGACGATGTTCAAAAGGTGCCGAGAGCGGTGCCTGTGAAACGTTTGCAAAGACCGCCTGAGCGGCCTCTAGATCGTCCGGGTGGGTGAGCTCGGTAAACAGGCGCCCAAGAAGCTCGCCCTCCGTCCACCCCAGCCGCTTGGTCCATGCGGTGTTGACCGACCTGAACGTCCCATCGCGGGCCACGGTGACCAGCAGGTCTTGAGAGACGGCCCATGCGGTGTCGCGCTCGCGGCGCGCGACTGCAAGCGCCTCTGCTTGCTCAACCTCGACCGTGATGTCGCGGCCGCTGCAAAAAATCATGCCGTCCTCGGGGACGCCTATCCACGAAATCCACCGGTAACTTCCATCCTTACACCGGTATCGGTTCGCAAACTTGATGGCCGGCTGACCTTGCTGCGTGAGTGTGAACTGCTTGCGGGCGGGCTCCACATCGTCCGGATGCAGAAGCTCAAAGAACGACACAGCCGTAGCCTCCGCCTCCGTCCATCCGAGCACCGTCAGCCAGGCGGGGTTGGCTGTCTCGAAGTAGCCTTCCGAATTAACGGTACCCAGCAGATCTGGGCTGAGGTGCCAAGTTAAGCTTTGGCGCGTCGACATTGCCGTCCCACCGGTGCTCACCTCTGTGTCCACCGAAGACGCGCGCTGATGTGCTTTCGTAGATCCTCTTGCTGCGACTGAATAAAAACAGGATTATTTGGGGAGTAACGTTCAAACATCGTCAGTCGTCACAGTTGATCGCAGGCAAGTTAATAAAACAGTATAGGCTTCAAACTCCACGATAGACAAGCGCCTGTGAAATGGGCGGCGCGATGCCTTGACATGAACATCGAGACCGCGTTCGCGCTTTAAGAGCGAACGCAAATATGGGCACCACATATCCATCAATCCATGGCTCCAAAATCGCAAAGCGGGTGGCATCGCCATCGCGCAGTAGCTCGACACGGCAACACGACCGGTCATGCCGGAAAGCGCAATTGCTCCAGAGGCAATCGCGACTCTATATCATCGCCAGAAGACCTTTCGCGCAGGAGCCTGGCAATCGCGCGAGCCGAATCACGCGAGAGTAAATAGCGAAGGAAATCATCATGGTGGACCCAGCCGACTTTGCCAACGCAAACATCCTGATTGTTGACGATCAGGCGTCAAACGTCGACATGCTTGAACAACTACTGGCGGAAGCTGGCTATGTGCAAGTGACGTCTACCCGCGACCCAACCGCCGTATGCGCCATGCATCGCAAAAACAGTTACGACCTGATTCTGCTGGACTTGCAAATGCCGATAATGGATGGCTTTCAAGTCATCGAGGCTTTAAAGGCAATTGATGGGGACGATTATTTTCCAGTGATCGTATTGACCGCACAACCAGGCCACAAACGTCAAGCTTTGTTGGCGGGCGTCAGAGATTTCATCAGCAAGCCGCTAGATCTGATGGAAGTCAAGATGCGCATCCACAACATGCTGGAAGTTCGCTTGTTGTACAAGAAGCTGGCGCAGCACAACCAATTACTGGAAAGGGCCGTCGAGGAGCGGACGGCAGAATTACGCGCGAGCGAGGCGCGTTATCGAAGCTTGACCGAACTCGCGTCCGACTGGTACTGGGAGCAAGACGCGAACGGAGATTTCACCAAAGTTTTCGGACCGGTGCAGGAGATGTTGGGCATACGGGTCCAAACCCTGACAGGCGTAACTGACCCTGAGGAAACGAGTGGCTGGAACGAGGCCGAGCGCGAAGAACTCAAGGCCAAAATCGCCGACCGTGAGCCCTTCCTGGATTTCCCTTTAAGTCGGATTCTTAGAGATGGCTCGCGCCGCGTGTTTAAGGTCAGCGGAGAACCCATGTTCGACCGATTTTGCAACTTCATTGGGTACCGCGGCGTTGGCCTCGAGATCCAACAATCCCATTCATGAATCTGGGCTGCACACCAGCAACCGGTCATACTCGCGTTTAACTACCGCGTAGCACTCACAGCTAAGTTGTTCGAGACCCTGGCGGTCGAGCACCGAAATGTGCCCGCGGCTATACCGGATAAAGCCGACGGCCTGCAGCCTGCGGGCAGATTCTGTAACGCCCTCTCGGCGAACGCCGAGAAGGTTAGAGATCAGTTCGTGCGTCATGACGAGATTGTTGTCCTGCGCACGATCAAGGCACATCAACAACCATCGGCTTAGCTGCTGATCGAGGGTGTGGTGTCGGTTGCAGGCCGCCGTTTGCAACATTTGGGTGGATAACGCCTGAGTGCAGCGAAGCAGCAGGTTCCTGATTTCTTCGCATGATGTGAACTCTTTTTTTATCGCTTCCGCTCGTAGAGTAAACGCATGGCCTGCGCTCGTTACTACAGCACGGCTAGAAGTAGTTTCGCCGCCTAACAACAGCGCGACGCCGACCATGCCTTCGTTCCCCACCACCGCGATCTGAGCGGACTTGCCATCGCTTGTATCGCAAGTGAGCGAGATCATCGCGGTGGTTGGAAAATAGACGTGGCGCAGCGTGAGGCCTGGTTCGTAAATCACTTGGCCTAGAGGCAGGCGTACGTCTCGGATTTCCGAACGGATGCGCTCCCTTGGGCCTTTTGGAAACGCGGCGAGCAAGAAATTATTTATTACGTTTGGGGATGCCAACATGACGCTGTGAGTAACCCGATTCGTCGCGAAAATAAGGGTGACAGCGCACAGGGATCTTTATTGCTGTCACGTTATCTGTTCCAGCGAGCCGTGTGGAACGGCGGGGGATGAGTTTGCTGATCGTGGACATTAGCTGCGCTTTTTTTGAGGGCAGCTCGCCACTAAACTGCATCCTCGTATAAGGTAACACATCGAACAGACCGAAAGCCACTTAATGGTTATTGCCAACGAGTGCAGACGCTAACAGCGCATCTGGCGGAGGTTGCCTCCCCGCCATCACCCCACCCGGCTGCGACAAGGAGATGCGCCTTCTGCGGGCGTATGTTTACGTCACAGCAGGACAGCGATGTTCTCTTGCGCACCGAATTTTTTAAGCAGGCCGAGGCTTGTCATCCCATTTCTGCCGTGGGTTGAGCAAAGCTTTGTAAGCATGCGACCACACCATTGTTCAAACTATGTTTTCTGGGAACCGTACGAACGCCGTAGTTAATCCTACGCCCGCTCTAGCCAACTGCTGACGCCATTTCGCAACGCTCGCTGAGACAATTAGTGCATGCAAAAGCAAATTCCCCGAGACAAGCGGAGTAACGGTGAGCCACACGCAGCTATGGCGCTCGGTGCTGCGATCGTCGCAGTATTTTGGGTGGCCTATGGTGTCATTAAAATGGCCGGTTATCGCCGTCCCTTAAGGGTAACCAAGTCACCGGGCCCGTTGGTCATTGAACGGCCTAGTGCCAACAAGCAGGAGCCCGGGGTAACGGCGACGAACGTTCACTCAAGCTGGCTGGACGAGCAAAAGTACATGGTCAAAGCGGCTGTAAACGCGTGGCTTGATGACTACGCCCCGAGTATGGGAGCTGCGCTGTCCTATTACACCCTCTTTTCGTTGGCGCCGCTGCTTTTGATTGTGATCGCAGTCGCGGGCATGGTTTTTGGGCGCGACGCCGCTCAGGGCGCTGTGCTAACGCAGTTGAGCGGAATTATGGGGGCGGAAGGTGCAACCGCCGTTGAGGGCATGCTTAAGGTGGCGCGTGAGCCGGCAAAAGGAGTTCTTGCCACGGTGGTCGGCGTAGTCGCTTTGCTGATCGGAGCCACCGCAATTTTCGCCGAGCTTCAGAGTGCACTCGACCGCATTTGGCGCGTTCCTGCGCCTAAACACGAATCGGGGATCTGGTTTTTGTTGCGCACGCGCCTGCTTTCATTCGGACTGGTTTTGGGGTTAGGATTTCTACTCATGGTTTCGCTCGTTGTAAGTGCCGCACTCGCAGCGATGGGACAGTGGTTGGGCAGCTGGATTCAGGGATGGGATGTTCTGCTGGAAATTGTGAATTTCGCCGTGGCGTTATTCATTTTCACGCTGCTTTTTGGGATGATTTACAAAATAATGCCGCGGGCAAGAATCTCCTGGCGCGATGTGTGGACAGGTGCGGCTGTTACGGCCCTCTTGTTTGCTGCGGGCAAGATTCTGGTTGGCCTGTACTTGGGGAAGAGCGCCTTGGCCTCCGGCTTCGGTGCCGCGGGATCATTGGTGGTACTTGTGGCTTGGGTGTATTACTCGGCGCAAATTTTTCTACTAGGCGCTGAATACACTTGGGTGTTTGCAAACCGACACGGATCGCGTGCGGGTAGTGGCGTCGCCGAAGCACCGACTCTGCCGCTACGACCTGAGGTCTAAGCCGTCGATTTATGCCCAAAGTCGGTTGTAAGAACAAACGGCCCGATAGCTACACAACACGAGCTGTAGCGCCTAAAGCTGTCGGCTATCTCTCTACATCATTTAGCCGCTGATGAGCAGCCAGTTCGGCTACCCGATTGAAGTGGCGAGCACAGCTAACAAGTGCAGCGCATGCAGCACTGATCAGAATGCGGTAATAGTGCTAGAAATTGCTGTTGTCGCGATGACGGTAGTTAACGTGAATTGGAAGTGGACCAGGACAACAAAGGCTGCAAAATCAATCGTTCAAGTCGAATTGCCTGGCTACCGATAAGTAAATGTTTTGAATAGTTAGGAAAGGGGCGCGAAGGCGAGGGCGCTTGATAGCTTAGCGACTTGCGGAGCGAGGAGGGCCGCTATGCAGCGTAAGCGGTCACTTAGCTCGGCGCCTGGAAAGGCCAGCGCTTCACTCGACTGTCAAGCGCATCCACATCGTCTCGCTGCTGAGAAAACCCTACACCGCTAGCGCATTGGGGCACATCATGAAGGAGTCAGAGTCGCTTGAAAACGGTTTGAAGCGGACTCCACGAACCAGCCGGGAAAGACGATGTCTGCTCGGACGGCGAAGTCTTTACCGTTCAGACATCATATATCTTGGGAGGATGAGATTTCCTCGGTCGGTGGTCCCCGCGCTTAGCGGATCGCTGCCCGGCTTCATGGGCGCCGGTCGAGCCCGGACAGCGTCTGTGCCAAGCCTGCCTGAACCTGCAGCTGCTCGAACCACACCGCGTACCCGGCATCGCTAGGGTGCAGCCCATCGCTTGCATTGAGCCCTGGGTTCGCGACGAACGGATCGTCGTCGCGTTCGTGGAAGAGGTTCACGTAGACCGCGCCGGTGCGTGCGGCGGCATGTTGAACGATGCGGTGCAGTGCGCGCGAGCGCTCGGCCATCCACCACGACAGCGGTGCGAAGAAGAACGGCGCATTGCCGACATTGCCGGCAGGCATCAGCACGACGGTGTCTGCGAGCGCGCGCGCGCGATCAGCCACGCGGTTGATGTCGGTATGCAGCGCTTCGAGCCCGCGCATGCGGATCACATCGTTGCCACCCGCCTGCACGAGCACAATGTCGAAACGCTGTTCACCGCCGAGTTGCGCCAGGACGTCCTCAAACTTCGCACCGTCGCGCGCGCGGTTCTCGATCAGCGTGCGCGGATACTGCCGGGCCATCAAGCCGGCCAGGCTTTCTCGGCCAGCGCTGGCCCCGGTGCCCACAGCGGTGCTGTCTCCAACAATCAACAGCCGCACGGCAGGGTTGTCGGGGTTGTTCTGGAAGGGCTCGCTGTCACGCGCCAACTCGGCGGAGCGTTGTACTCGCCAGACGGCGCACCCGGAGGTCATGGCAACGACAGCGCCCACCGCGATGGCGGTCGCAATCACCAGTTTTCGATGCACGCTCATGATTTGCGCTCCTTTGACGTAGACACGACAGGCCCTTCATCGCGCACGTCGGCACGGCGAAAGGGCATGTCACTAGGCTAGTTCTTAGCCGCTAGCAAAGTGGTCGGCGGGCGGCCCCTGTTTTTGTAGGAGGCAGTCGCCTGAGAGGTTCGCGCTAGTGCGTCGATGTGTACCGCACCGCGTCGCCGATCCGCGCGCGGCCTCCGGACACCGTAGTAAGGAGATGAATTAATGAACCATGGATGACAGGTAAGACTGATGCGTAGGTTCGGGTAGGATTGGCAGAACCACACGTAGAAGATGCATATTCAACTAGCGCAGTCCATTGCGATCTCGGTCACATCGTCACGGGTGCAACGATGCTCACTGCCACGACAGACAGCTATCGGCCACAAGCCGCCCGTCGAAACTCATCCTCAATAATCGCCCTTCGCACTGTTTCGTAGGCCGACGGCGCAATTACGCGAATCGTCTTGGGCTATTGCGGACGATAAGCGCCCTTGGGACCTCTTTTAAACCGGTCAGTTTGCGCTTGCCTCGCGTCGTATAGGTAAGTGGATTACGTTGCTCGTGTGGGCCACGCCGCAAAGTTCGTTGAGTCGCTTTCCTAGTTTTTCGAACGCGACCGCTTGCTCAGCCACCCGCCGATCTTGCACGTAAACGCGGGTCATGCGGTCCGCCTGCTTGTGGTTCAGGCATTCGTTGATCACGTCGTTGCTTATCCCCACTTTCGCCATAAGTGTTGCAGCGGTTCGGCGCAGATCGTGTGCGGTCCATTTGCCGCCCGAAAGTGCTAACGCGGCGGTCGCCCCGCTGCGATTTTTCATCGCCTTACCGCTGGCGCGTTGGCGATCTGCGATTTGCTTGCCAAAGGCCTTTACGCCTACGGGTTTTGTGCCAGTGGTGTCCGGAAAAATCCAGTCGTTATGCTCCTGGAGCGCCGCAAGTTGTTTGTATTGCTCAACTGCAAAATCGCTCAGATGAATCGTGTGGTCGCGCTGATTTTTGGTATCGACGATGTGCCATTTGCGGGTCATCAGGTTGACCGTGCCGTATTTCACGGCGCATCGCTCGCCAGTCGCTGCCAGTTCTTTGGCAGATGTATTGTGGGTGATCCACGCCGCGCCCATGAGTTCGCCGATGCGGGCACCTGTCGCGAGTATCACCCACAAGCCAAGCTCCGTGCGCTTCGCTAGTTTTGCGCTTTCTAGGAGTGCCGAAAGTGCGCTGATTTCTGCATCATCTAGCACACGCTGGCGCTCGGTATCGGAACCGCCGACACGCTCTTTTTTGATGGACTCAATTGGGCTGGCTTCAATGATTTCCCGCTCTGCCGCGAAGCGGAATAGCTGCTTCAAGTCGGCCAATATGACATTGGCTGTGCGCAGGCGGTTTGATGCAACGAGGCTATCCAATATGACGAACACGTCAGGCTTGCGAATGCTGGCGATGGGTAGGTCGCCAAGCGTGGGGAACAGATGTCGCGTGAACTGCTCGGCCACATACTGTCCGCCATCCTTGCGGCCTATACGTTTGCCGTCGGCCTTAAGTCTTGGCGTTAGTGCTGTTTCACGCCATTGCACAAATACCTGATTCAGAGTGACCGAGCGACGGTTGGCCCCCTCGACTTCGGCAATTTCCGCGCGTTGCTGAATGATGGCTTGCTGTCGCGCTTTGGTTACGTCGTTCCCTTTGGATATCGCTTCGCGCATGGTGCGAGCCTCGGTGCGAGCGACCGAAAGAGACGTTCGCGGGTAGGGAATTCCGGGATGAATTGCGGTCCATGTCTGTTTGCCGCTCACGGGCGATGTAGCTCGCAGATACCAGAACCAATTACCCGAATCGAAGCGCCTCAGATAGAGCCCGCCGCCGTCGTGTAGTGGCCTTACGTTGGCAGAGGCCCCGACATGCGCGCTGACCGCCAATGCTGGGAGCCGCTCAATGGAAGCTGCTCGACGTGCCATCTATCTATCCTTCGTCCTCAATACCAGACTGAATTCCCAAACCCTTGCATCCGCGAAAAGGGGTGGGTGGCTCGCATCTAATCCATTCGTGCGATACGGAATGCGCTACACAATTCTATCGGATGCGAGCGGAAACTGTAGGACCACGTTGGACGACTAATTTCGCGAAGCCCCTTGTAGAATGGGCTATAGCGCGGTTTGGACGGTCTGCTGTGGACGACGTCGGATGATAAAACTATTGACTACGAACCAAGGGGTCGTGGGTTCAATTCCTGCCAGCCGCGCCAAACACTTCAAGGGTTAGATGGTTAAAAGCCACTAACCCTTTTTCTTTAGTCCGCGATTTGTGTACCGAATGCGTACCCAATTCACAATTCGCTGCCAGCGCGCGCAACCGGTAATCGTTTGCGCCTTTAGAGCTGCGCATGACCTAAAACCGAGCTGCTGACCAGTCAACATTCTGGCGATTCGGGAGGATTAGATCGAAAGCGGGTCACGCTTTGTAAGCAAGGATTTCGTCGCGCAATCCATGACGAACGACCCTGGGTGCGCGTGTATCCACATCACGAGATTTTGGCGCGACACGTTGCGCTTAACCAATCGCTGCGTCTCCAGCGCGCTGCTCGCCCCGGTTTCCAGTGGCCGAGGCCATGGCGCTTTCACCTCCCGGTACAGAAGCCACGCCTCCACCAATAATAATTGGCCCAGTGCCAGCGAAATGTTGACAGAACCATGAGCGTTTCGGAAGCTACCAGAGTCGTGTGAACTTTCTCAACCTACGGTCAAATGCCAATGAGCGCATGAGTACAAAAAAGTGCCTTGCATGGGGATGGCCCGCGTTGCTCGTGACACTTGGCGACGCCAGGTCGTTGCCTACCCCCTGGGTGCTTGGTTCCGGGTTTTCCGGCTTGGGTTGACGTGACTATGAGCTTATAGCCGCGCGCGGTTAAACCACGCTGTACTGTGCTGAAACGCGGCCCGTTTCGATGCCGACCACGTCGTTCGCAATCGCCGCGTTATGAACCGGCTTGCGCGACAGCACCTCGGCACCAATACCGCGGTAGCCAACGAAGCTGCTGGTATGGTCGAACATGGGCTCACCACTCACGCGATAATTATGTTGAACGCCATCGCCGTTGGTGCGGCTGAAAGAGAAGTCGAGGAACGGTTGCCGTGCTGCGATCATTGCTTGAAGGGCCTTGCGCTCGGTCTCGTCCCAGCCGGTGATCTGATCCTCGGCGCCGTAGCCTAAAAACGCAGTCATGCCAATACCAATCATCTCGAAAACGGGGCCGGACACAGTGGTGAAATGTCCCCTCTCGTTCTGCTCCCAATACCAGTCAGACGCCAGCGCGGTGAGGCTGCGAAAGCGATTTTCGCTTTCAACCAGCTTAGCGGTTCGCTCCTTCACCGTTTGCTCCAGCAACGCGTTGTGCTGTTCGAATCGCTTGTGACAAAGTCGAATTTCCAGCATGTTGTGGATTCGCGTTTTAACTTCGACCAGATCGAAGGGTTTGCTGATGAAATCCTTGGCGCCCGCCTGCAATGCGCGTAGCTTGTGTGCGGGTTCGGCAGTGAGCACTATCACCGACAAGTAGCTATCGCCGTTGTCAAGCATCAATGCTTCCATCACCTGAAAACCGTCCATCGCAGGCATCTTGAGGTCGAGAAGAATCAGGTCGTAGTGATTTTTTGCATGCAGCGCGCGTACTTCTTGCGGGTTCATCGTTGAGCTGACCGCCGTATAGCCCGCGTCGCCCAGCAACCCTTCAAGTAGCAGCACATTGGCTGCCTGATCATCCACGATCAGTACGCTGGCATTGAGAATGTCTGACTCGGTAATCATCGTGCGCTCTCCTCGTTGGTGGTCGCAATCGCCTTGGTTGTGGCAAACAGGAGCGCTTCGTTAAGCGTCTCCGTAAATTCGTGAATCTTGATCGGTTTGGTGAGGTATTTGAAGAAGCCCGCTTCCAGGCCTTTTTCGATATCCCGCGGCATCGCATTGGCACTGAGCGCTATTACCGGAATGTGTGTTGTGTTGGGATCGTCTGCCAAAATCCTCAGCGCTCTGATGCCGCTAATTCCTGGCAAATTGATGTCCATCAGAATCACGTCTGGCAATGCATTGCGGGCCATTTCTACGCCGCTCATTCCGTCACGCGCGGTCAATAACCGAACGTCAGTACGTCGCGCAATCAGGTCTTCGACCAGCATCAGATTGGCCGGGTTGTCCTCTACGTAGAGCACGGTGCGCATGTTCAAGATTGTGTTTGCTGAAGCGTCGGTCGCCGCTGGCGCAGCGTAGTCGCCGAGCGAGCCGACCACGCCTTGCCGCGCTACCGTCATATTCATTTCAATCGAAAATCGGCTGCCCTTGCCAACGACACTTTCAACCCAGATCGCACCGCCCATGAGCTCAACCAGGCGCTTGGTCATCACCAGCCCGATGCCCGTGCCTTGCTCGGCAGTGGTTTCCTTTCCGAGTCGGTTGAATGGCTGAAATAGCTGCGCTATTTTCTCGGCGGTCAGGCCCGCGCCAGTATCTTCAACCGAAATGCGCACGCGCCCCGCCGTAACCTCCGCGCAACACACGCGCACCGTGCCGCCCACCTGGTTGTACTTGATCGCGTTCGAGAGCAGGTTGATCAGCACTTGCTTCACGCGTCTGCGATCAGCCATCACAAAGTACGGAAATGCGAGCGGCTCAAAGCTGACGGTGATGCCACGCTTTTGCGCTTGCGATTCGATCATGGTCTGGCATTCCAGCATGACCTCAGTCATGCCAACAGGCTCCAGCGACAGCGACAATTTGCCAGACTCGATCAGCGCCAGATCGAGAATTTCGTTGATCAGGTCGAGCAAATACCAACCGGCCTGCAGAATCTGGTCAATGCTGCGTTTTTGTGCGGGTGTCGGTTGCGGCGAGCCAGATTCCATCAACTGCGCAAAACCGAGAATCGCGCTGAGCGGGGTGCGCAATTCGTGGCTCATGCTTGACAAAAAATCCGATTTCGCGAGGTTTGCTTTTTCAGCCACCGACATCGCTTCTTTCAGCGCAACCTCTACCTCTTTGCGCACTGAATTGTCAGTGCCGATCAGCAGGTAGCCGATGATGTTTCCGTCGTCGTCGCGCAGCGCCGTGATCGACACAATCGCCGGAAAGCGCCTGCCGTCTTTGCAGATGTAGGTCAGTTCGTAAATGTCTTCGACCCCGCGTGATGCTTTGAACGCCAGCGCCTCGAAGCCCGGTGTGATGGGGGTGCCGAGTTCTTGCGTTAACGCTTTGGCGCGCGCCATCACCTCGTCGGGATCGTGAATATCACTCGGGTTGATTTTGTTGACGACCTCTTCGGCAAGATAGCCGAGCATCAACTCTGCGCCGACATTGAACAATTGAATGATGCCTTTTTCATCAGTCGCAATAATCGAGAAATTGGCGCTGGTGAGAATCGCGTTTTGCAGCGCGCCTGTTTTCAGTAGCGCCTGCTGACGCTGAACTTCGATACCGTCGGCACGCCGAGCCTCGTCGGTCGTGGCAGTGCTAAGTACGGTGTTTGGCATGGAAGCGACCTAAGAATGAAGCAATGATGGGGCGGCAGCTTTAAGTGGAGATGATCTATCAACGCAGACAATCGGATTGTCAGCGTTGGATTGCAGTGTGGGGCGGTGGCGGAGAGTCGCCGTGTTCATAGGGCTTGTCTGCGCGGAGGAGGGGGCGGATGCTCGATGCCTGAAGTGAGCACTCGCTTTGAAGTTTTAACGCTTCATTTGCCTTAGTGTAAGACGTGTCTTACCCCCAGTCTGTACGCCAGCGAACATAGCGTTGCGCATTGCCCACCCGCGGTAGCGATGCCGCACGGCACTACAACGCATGTGACCAACTCTCTCGTTATGTTCGGTAGCGAACATACGGCAGCGTTTTTCGCCGATAACATTAAAGGCTGTTAAAAACAACTAATTGAGCGTATGCTATTGATTGGCGTCCTCTCGGAGCGCGTAGATGGTCATCGGCCTTGATCGTAGTCAAAATCACTTGCTCGCCGCCATTCCTGCGGCTGAGTGGCAGCGGTTGTCGGGCCATCTTGAACCGGTTGACTTAACGCTGGGGCAGGTGCTGTATGAATCTGGCGCGACCATGCACGAAATGTACTTTCCAGCAACTGCGATCATTTCGTTGCTCTACGTGATGGAGAACGGGTCGTCGGCGGAAATTGCGGTGGTGGGCAATGAGGGCTTGGTGGGTGTGTCGCTGTTCATGGGCGGAGAGTCAACCCCCAGCCGGGCCGTTGTGCAAAGTGCAGGGCGCGGATTCAAGATTGACGCGCAAACCATGAAGGACGCCTTCAACAAAGCGGGCCCCGTGATGCACTTGCTGCTGCGCTACACCCAGGCGCTGATCACGCAAATGGCGCAAACGGCCGTGTGCAATCGCCACCATTCGCTCGACCAGCAGCTGTGTCGCTGGCTGTTGCTGAGCCTCGATCGATTGCAGGGCTCAGATTTGGTGATGACCCAGGAATTGATTGCCAACATGCTCGGCGTGCGCCGCGAAGGCGTCACCGAGGCGGCGATGCAATTGCAGGCCGCAGGCATTATTCGCTACAGCCGCGGCAAAATTTCGGTGCTTGATCGACCGGGGCTTGAGCGGCGCACCTGCGAGTGCTACGCGGTGGTCAAGAAGGAATACGATCGGTTGCTGCCTGCCAAGACTGCAACTTAGCGCTGCGCTGATCTCGGTTTTGTGAGCGATCTGTCATCGTGCGCTGGAAAAAGTGCGATCAGGGCAATTGATATGGCTTTTGGCCGAAAGCCTTATTTATATTGGGCGAGGGTACTATAATTGCATTTATCGACTTAAGCACTTTTATAGCCCGAGCCCCTGTATAGCGGTCGTATTAGCAAAAAGCTGTAACAAAAAATCATGATTCTTCGTCTTCCGTAGGATCACTCTGACAGGCATCGGCGGTCACCGCCGATAGCCCGCACTGGCGCTTAAAAAGAACATGGAGCCTCGAACTACGCATCGAGTGCGCCATGAATTTACTCACCCACACCCAGACCGTACCCTCTCAAGCGCGACAGAATCATCTGCTTGCTGCACTGGCGGATCGTGAGTGGTCGCGTTGGTTGCCGCATCTTGAGCTGGTGGACTTACCGGTCGGCAAAGTGCTGTGTGAATCGAGCAGCGCCTCCGCGTTCGTATATTTTCCGACCACTGCGGTGATCTCGCTGTTGTGCACAACCGTTGACGGTGGTACGTCTGAAATTGCTGTGGTGGGCAATGAAGGGGTGGTCGGTGTGTCGATGATTATGGGCGGCAACACCATGCCCAATCGGGCGGTGGTGCAAAGCGCGGGGCTTGGCTTTCGGCTTCCCTCCACATTAGTGAAAGCGGAGGTGGAACAAGTCGGTCCGGCATTGCATTTGTTCTTGCGCTACACGCAATCGCTCATTACGCAGGTTACGCAAACGGCAGCCTGCAACCGTCATCACGGCATTGACCAGCAGCTTGCCCGGCGCCTGCTCATCGCGCTGGACATGTCGTCGTCCACCGAAATAGCGATGACGCAAGAAGGTGTCGCCGGCCTGCTTGGCGTGCGTCGCGAAGGTGTGACGGCGGCCGCGCTGAAGCTGCAACACGCGGGCGTAATCCGCTATCAACGCGGTCATATCTCGGTGCTCGACCGCTATCGGCTTGAGCAGCGTACCTGCGAGTGCTATCGCGCCGTCACCAAGGCGTGTTTTCGACTGCGGCCGACCGCATCTCCGGCACGAAGTCTGGAAACGCTGCCGATGGCCGCGTAACAAAGCGCTGCAACCATCAGTGCCTTCGCAACTGCGGCGCAACCCGAGGCAAGTGACCAAAATGTTCACAATGGCGCTGCGACGGTTGGTGTGGCTCAGGTCGCGCCCGCCGATAGGCATTGGACTTCTTCCTGAACTGGCAAAAGCGGAACTAGTTTTCGGCTATGTTCGTTAGCAGACGGTTTTCTGGTGCCGCATGCCCCAGACTCAGCAAACTGGCTCAACCCATAAAGCCGGTTTCTCCCACCCATGCGCCCGATCCGTTTCGACGATCCAGCGCTTCCCCCACATCATAATCACCTACCGGAGCGCCATTTTGGCTGCCGTTGAGAATCAATTGATCGAGCGCCTTCCGCGCAAAGACCGCTCGCGCCTGCTTGCTTTGTGCGAGCAAGTGCCGCTGGAGCTAGCCGCAGTGTTGTGCGAGCCAGGCAAGTCGATGCGCCATGTGTATTTTCCGGTCGATGGCTTCATCTCCATGATCGCGGTAGTCGAAGGCAGCCCCGGCGTCGAGGTCGGCATGGTGGGGCGCGAGGGCATGCTCGGTGCACACTTGGCCTTAGGCGTCGCGACCGCGCCGCTGCACGCGCTGGTGCAAGGTGCGGGCAGCGCCCGTCGGATCAGCGCTGTGGCATTTCGCAAAGAGTTGGCGCATAGCGCCGCGCTGCAACAAGGCGTGAATCGCTATCTCTATGTGCTGCTGGCACAGTTGGCAACGTCCGCTGCCTGCCTGCGATTTCATCTGATTGGCCCGCGGCTGGCACGCTGGTTGTTGATGAGCGAAGACCGGGCGCATTCGAAAAGCTTTCACGTTACGCAGGAATTTCTCGCGTACATGCTTGGGGTGCGGCGCGTCGGAATCACTGCTGCGGCGGGTGTTTTTCAACGCGCAGGGCTGATTGAGTACCACCGTGGCGAGCTCACGGTGCTCGATCGCAGCGGACTGGAGGCCGCCGCGTGCAATTGCTACGCCACTGATCGTGCCGGGTACGACAGGCTGATTTAGCTCGACAAAGGCAAGCGCACAAAGATGCGCGGCAGGCTTTGACGATTCACCAAACGCCTAAAACAATCCAGGCGATGGACGCTGTGCCGTGATTGCCGCAACTTGTGTGCGACTAACAACATATTTCTGGCGGAGGATCGGGGATTCGAACCCCGGTTAGGCTATTAACCTAAACACGCTTTCCAGGCGTGCGACTTAAACCACTCATCCAACCCTCCCGCATTCATGAAATTGTAGCTGCTACTCGCAACGGGCAGCAGGTGGCCGGCACTGTTTATATGCAAAAGCGTATGAACTAATGTGATTTTGATGCGTTACTTCCCGCGAGGCCGCCCCTACCATCGTTCGCATGTCAGAGCTTCTTTCACTCATTCATTTGCCCGCCATCGGGTTCGTCATTGGCATCATCGTAGGGTTAACCGGCGTCGGCGGCGGGTCGTTGATGACGCCTATTCTGGTGGGCGGGCTGGGCATTCCGCCTGCCGTCGCCGTCGGAACGGATTTGCTGTTTGCGGCTATCACCAAATCGTTCGGCGCGGTGGCGCATTGGCGGGTGGGCAATGTGGCGAAGCGTTTGCTCGGCGTGTTGATCGCGTCAAGTCTCACCGGTGCGGCGCTGGCGTTTGCGCTCATTCACCAATTGCAGCCAAATATTGACGCCCTGAATGAGGTCATCAAAACCTCGCTGGGTGTGGCGCTGTTTGTCACCGCCTTCGCGTTGCTTATGCGTCCGTGGCTGTTGAAATTTCGCCGCACTCACGCGGTTGCGCAGTCAGCGCACGACGTACAGGGCAATCTGTGGGCGACCGTCGTGTTGGGCTGCGTGATTGGTGCGGTGGTGATGCTCTCGTCGGTAGGTGCAGGCGCGATTGGCGTGACGGCGCTTCTGCTGCTGCATCCGTCGCTGCCGATCACCCGAATCGTGGGCACCGACATTGCGTACGCGGTGCCGCTCACCGCTGCTGCCGGCCTGGCGCATGCGAGCGTTGGGCATCTTGATGTGAATTTGCTGATCGGCCTGCTCGTGGGCTCGGTGCCCGGCATTTTGCTGGGC
>JAYSUK010000335.1:0-8649 GCA_043719085.1 Burkholderiales bacterium
CTTGAAGGTTGCCGGAACGGGGAGGAAGCGCTTGGACTCGGGCTGCACCAACACCTGCTCGGTCACCGTTTTATATGTGGCGGGCACAGGAATCTGGCGCTTGGTTTCGGGAGAAACCAGCACTTGCTCAGTCACCGTTTTGAACGTGCCTGGAACCGGGATGAAGCGCTTGGTTTCAGGCTGCACCAGCACCTGCTCGGTCACGGTGCGGGTGGTTGCAGGGACGACTTCAAAGCGCTTGGTGGCTGCCACCTTAACCACTTGCTCGGTCTTTGTCTCGAAGCGCGGGCCAATCACGATGTTGGCAAAGCAGTCGCTACTGCCGGTGAGAACCGTGATCGGGCGCGGAAAATTGTCGCTAAAGTTGTTATCGCACTTCTGCATCGTCACACGCAGCAGCTTGCCCGTTGCATCGGAATACAAATTGACCGCCATGTCGGGACTAAATGGCACGTGCGTCCCAATGAGCGGCGCGCTGACGCCATCGCGCCCTTGTGATCGACCCACACCGATATCGCACGCGCCGCGACTGAATTGCGCACCTGCATCGCTCAGTTTGCCCTGTTTGACGCTAGCCTCGCCATCCCGTTGCAGCGGCGGGTGGTCGGTGAACGGCTCATAAAATTTTGCTGTGCCGGCTGCGACCGCAGCGTCGCATTCAGCAGCAGTTGAATAGCCGACGTTGCCGTGGCGATCCGTCGCGGCCAACACGGGCGCGGCGTATATAAAACAGGTGCCGAATAGCGCTAAGCTAAGCGTTCGGCTCAGGGTGTCTCTGGGTCTCATCATCGTGTTCCTATTACTTGGATTTGGGTTGCGGTGGCACGTCCGTTCAAACGTGACGCATTCTGCACGCTGCATTGTCAAAAAGGCCTGAATGCCACTGCCTGCAAGAGAAACAAGATTTTTCCGGCGCAGCATCGAAACGCTGGGGAACCCGATTTTTTATCGGCTGGTCAGACGCCTCCGATGCGCGAACGCTGCCTATCGGACAACGGGCCGCTGAGGGCTCATAGCTGCGCTCGCGCCGATCCTCATAGGGCTGCGCAGATTGCATCGCAGTAACCTGGCGCGGTCAGCGTTGAGCTGCGTGGGTGTGCGTTGCGATTGTGCAACGCGCACCATTGTTTTGATCAAAACAACAAATGTGTAAACCATGATGCGCGAAGCGCCGCCGCCGTGGGTTGCACGGGGCTGGCGCTAGAACTTATTTCCTACAGCGTCGGGGCCTCGCCAACAATTACAGACGTAGCCTGAATCCCGTCTCGCGTGTAAACCGTGACTGTCGAATCATCCGCCACCAACCAAACCTCCTGCGCTCCCGCTGCGAAATACGCACCGCGCTTGGCTGACATTTCGGCGTCGGTGTTGCTGTTTGAAAGCACTTCGACACAAATTTCGGGAGCCAGCGGAAGTGGACTTGAATAACCGTGAGCGAGTTGCGCCTGCGCTGATCGCCAGCCTACGTCGGGCACGCGAACGCCAATGATGGTTTGAATAGCGGGCTCAGTCAAAATCTCGCCATTGGCGAGCTTGCGAGTTAGATACTGAACGACTTTGGTCTGGCGGCTACCATGCCACGTTGAAGCAGGACTCATTTCAATCAGGCCCCACTGGTTGAGTTCGATTTTGAAGGGCAGATCACGAAGGGTGGGCTCTGCCAAAACATCTGACCATTGCATACGGTTCTCCAAGTTATGCCGTAAATGTAGCCGCGATTAGCGCGAAGCGCGTAATCGAGGCAATTCGGTCACGCCGCAGGCAATCACCTTCGCGCCCGCGCGCGTGAACGCAAGCGAGGCCGCAGCACCAATACCTGAAACG
The DNA here is from genome assembly GCA_043719085.1 of Burkholderiales bacterium. Taxonomy (GTDB): domain Bacteria; phylum Pseudomonadota; class Gammaproteobacteria; order Burkholderiales; family Casimicrobiaceae; genus Casimicrobium. The sequence goes on from JAYSUK010000335.1 coordinate 1,825, forward strand.
CCGCCGGTAACGAGGGCGACTTTGCCTGAGAAGTTGAATGTGGTGTTCATGTTTTTTGCCCAATCTTTGCCTTGTGCTCCGTCACGATTTCCGCAGCCGACAGCGGCTTGAGCCACACCATCGGCACACCTCTGCGAGTGATGATGATCCGCTCGCCCGCAATCGCGCGATCAATCAATTGTGAGAGCTGCGCTCTTGCCTGCGTCACGCCGATGTGCATAGCTGCGTCCTGTTTGAAGTGAACGGATTGCATCTTATCAATCGCTGAGACGCAGACGGGTCGGAGACGAATGCGTGGCGCTCGGTCTTGCCCCTCTCCGCTTGCGGAGAAGGGTAGGGCGCGCGGACGGGCAATGCGAATACCGCACGCTGCTACGATAACCTCAATAAAAAGGGGGCTACGTGTCATCCACCACGACAACATCCAGCGCGGCAGCAATCGCCGCAGCAGCCGAAGCCGCAGCAAAACGACTCGCCGCCGATCCGCTTGGCTATGACGTGTATGCGACCACACTTTGGCAGCGCATCCACGACGCTCTCGATCACGACGCCTTGACCGGCAATTTAGGCGACGACCCCCTCGTGGTGGGCATCTTCGGCGAATGGGGCGCGGGCAAGTCCTACCTGCTCAACAAAATCTATCAACAGGCAAAAGTCCATCAGCACACCGTGGCGCTGCGCCGCCGTGGCGACGGTGGATTTACGCTCACTATCCCGGTGGCTTTTCAGCCTTGGAAGTACGAGCACGAGGCGCATTTGCATGTGCCACTGCTACTACACATCCTGGCCGAACTCGACGAAGGACTGAAAGACGCGCGAACATTTTGGGAGGGCGTGTCAGATGCCGCGCAGACGCCCGGGGACGCGGTGATTCAGGCGCTGCCGACTTTAGTGTCGTGGGTGAAAAAAGCGCTCGCCGGGGCCGCCGGCGCGCTCGAACCCGTGTCGGCGGTCGCGTTCACGTCCGCGTCGGGGCTAGCCGATCACGCCGTTGCCGACGCCGCACAGCGCAAAAAACTGGCCAAAGCGAAGGTGGCTGACCGACTCAAATACACCGAAGACGGGCGCTACTTTCACGAAATTCACAAAGTGTTCAAAGCGGTCTGTCGCCCCGGAAAATACCCAGACCTTCACGGACGAGTGTTGTTGACCGAGGGATTCAAAACTAACTTTGTCGTTTTCGTTGATGACCTTGACCGCTGCCTTCCCGAGAAGGCCGTGGCCGTGCTCGAACTCATCAAAACCGTGTTCAACGTGGAGAGCTTCGCCTTCGTGCTCGCGCTGGATGATGAGGTGATCGAGCGTGGCATCGGGCATCGCTACAAAGAGTACGCGCTGCTGAACAAAAAGCCGCAAATGCCGATCACCGGCTTTGAGTATTTGGAGAAGATTGTTCACCTGCCGTTTCGTTTGCCTGCGCTGACGCGATCACAAGCGATTGCGTTTGTCCGTGTGACCGAAAAGCGAGTGGAACCAAATGCTGCTTTGCATTGGTTTGGCGAAAACTCTGCCGTCGGTGCGGCAGCCATTGGTGGCAGCACGTTTGATGTCGGCGGGCGTTCTGAAAAACTTGGCGTGTCTGGCATGGCAGGGCGCTCGTCGTCGCGTGTTGGTCTAGTCAATGGCGAGCCTCCACTTCTTGATCTGCTCTTGTCCAGCTTCGACGCACTGGTGCCCAGAAAGCTGCTGCGCGCCGTAGAACTGTGGCATCAAATCTGCCGTGTCGCGCGGGTGCGCGGTGTTGCCGAAAAAACCGCGACTGCGAGCGCTTGGCGAAGAATTCAAGAAGGAAGTGCTGTGACTATTGACACCCGCGTCGTCTTCGCGCTTGCGCTCTTGCAACTGTTTCAGCCGGAGCTGTTTCGTTTTATGCGCCGTCGCTCCGAAGCTTTCTCGGTATTGCTGCGCGCACTGGCGACGAGCACTGTTGCCACTGATGGCCTCAACAAAATCGAATGCTCCGACGTTGATTTGTGGAGCTGGGCTAGCTTTCGCGTTGGTGAGGCCGATCCGAAGCGGATCAAGCGACCACAAACGGAGCAGGCAGCGGTCGCACTCATCGCATCCTTGCCGAGCGAAAACGCCTATCAGGCGCAGCATATTCGCTTGCGGCTGGCGGAGCGATTGGTTGAGCACTTCGCGGTGCAACGGCACGTGTTTAACCCGTTACGACTGATGCACTGGCTGGCGGGAAAACTTGACAGCACCGAGGTGAAGCAGTTCAGCAATTTGCCCGCCTACTTCGGCGTTTTGGCGCAGCAGTCTGAACTTGCGATTGTCGAAAAACCGCCCACGCAAGGCATTTCTCCGGAAGGCATTGCGTCCGGCGAAGTGATGGCTGCGGTACTCATCACAAGACCGATGCACCCCGGTTTTAGCGTGGCCGAAATCGACGGACTGTTTGACGTTTTGGTGGCGACGGACACCGCCGCTCGAAGTGGCATTCAAGCGCGCTTTTCATTGCCGTCGAAGCAGGTGCTGGACTGTGCAAGTGCCATCGCATTGCAGAGGAAGTTCAGCACCCATTTCGCGACATCGAATGACCCACGGGACATTGTGCGCGAGAAGTCGTTTGATCATGCGGTGGGCGCGCTCGGTGCCATCGCGCCCTGGCTTGATTGGTCGGCCGCAAGACCGGTCATGCTTACGTTGATGGGGCCGGCAACTGCGGCTGAGCCGACGACAGCAGAATCGGACGGCGCGTTGGTTGATCGATTCATCGGCGAGTCGCAGTCCGCCCAAACGCGCAACGCGATCGGTGATTTGCTGGAGCGATTCCCCAGCGGTGACCCGCGTTTTGCCGACGCCGCACCGTATTTCTTGCAGGACGCATTTCCCCCAAACGCCGCCAACGAACCTATTCCCGGTTTCGTACGCATCCCTGCTGGCAAATTCAGGATGGGGCACGAAAAGGAGAGCGACAACACGCCACGCGACGCGCACATCACGAGCGATTTCTACATCAGTCGCACACTCACCACGGTTGCGCAGTACGGGCGGTTTATCGATGCAGGCGGTTACACGTTGGGCGCGGACATCTGGGGCACGCAGGGATTGAGTTGGCGGAGTGGAACGTTTGATTCTGCCGTGGAAAACGCAGACTACAAAAAGTGGCTTGCACGGCGCACCGTTGCGCTGCGCCTGCAGCCGTGGGATTGGACATCGCAGTTGGCGCACCCGAGCCGCCCGGTGACGGGAGTGACTTGGTTTGAGGCGCGCGCCTATGCACGCTGGCTCGATGGGCAAATCACCACCGAGCAGCGAGCGTTGCTGGGCAGCAGCCGCTACGAGGTATGCCTGCCCACCGAGGATCAATGGGAGCGCGCGGCGAGGGCTTCCCGCCTCACCGCGAGCCATTCCGAGCGGTGGCCGTGGGGTGACGAGGAGGCCATTGCGACGCAACGCGCCAACGTCAGCGGCTCAGGCATCGATCACGTGTCGAGCGTCGGCGTGTTCGCGCCGAACGCCATTGGCTTGTACGACATGGCGGGCAACGCTTGGCAGTGGATGGACAACTTGTACTCACCATCATCGGTTAACACATTTCCGCGTGTCGAGATTGGACGCGAGTTCAAGACGCACAAAGATTTGGTGAAAAGCGAACGCCCTGCGCTGCGCGGCGGCTCGTGGGTCAACTATCCCGAGCTCGCGAGTTGTTCTTTCCGTAACAGGATCCTTCCTGACTTTTCGTTCTACTACATTCGGCTTGCGGGTAGTGTTGTCCCTGGCTGAAAAGCGAAGCGTGACACCTGAACCCTGATCGTTCCTGAAGCGAAGAATGTTCGGTTAGCGGACGGACTGGTTTGACGCGCGAAGCGCGTCGGCGCGATTTTTTTGCGCGGTTTTGATCCACGCGCCCAACAACCGTCCTATTTCGTCCATCAACTTTGCGCCATGCTCGAATTGCCCCGCGCTGATGAGCTGCCAGTCGTGCGCCAGCCGCAGTTGCGTGCGTAGCTGGGCGAGCGCCACGTCAGCGTGGATCAGCCGGGTGGTGGGCTGCGCGGAACGCTGCGCCTCGAACAGGCGCAGTTGAAACACTTGCGTGCCTTGCTGAATGGCAGCGGCGATGACGAAGCGCTGCTGACGCGGAAATTTCAGCGTGAGCGGAATTAACCACTTCATCAGGTCGTAGGTTTTGCCGAAAATCGGGGTGGCGGTGGGTGCGGAACTAGGGGCGGCAGTCATGGCGGTTTCTTCCACGGTTTGTTGAATATTTTTGTGCGCAGGCTGATCGTATTGGCATGCTCTGCATGCGCCACCCAGCCGCGCACGCGCTGGCTAATTTCAGCAAGCGTGAGATTGCCTTGCGCAAATTCAATTTGCCATTCACGGTAGCGCGCTTCGAAGGCGCGGGCGTTGCGGGTTTTGAGTCGTTGATGCGTCGGATAAATGCGTTGCCCGAGAAAACCGATGCCGTTGGCGCAGGGATACACGGTGCTGCTTTTTTCGTGCAGGGTGAGGCGCAGGGCGGTGAGTTTTTCGCGAATTGCGGCCTTCCATGCCCACAGCGTTTTCTTGTCGTCGGCGAATAGCAAAAAGTCGTCAACGTAGCGCAGATACGCCTTGCAATGCAGGGTGCGTTTTGCCAGTTGATCGATCTCGTTCATCAACACGTTCGACCAGAACTGGCTGGTGAGATTGCCAATCGGCAGCCCGCGCGGGCGCGTGCTCGCAAGCAGATCGTCGCCGGGGAAATACACCATGTCGTACTCATTGCCAAGCACGCCGTCGCCGCTGGTGAGAATTTGAGCGCACAGGGCGAACGTGCGTTCGCAGGTGACTTTGCGAGCAAGAATTTTCCGCAGAACGACATGATCGACGCTCGGAAAGAATTGGCGAATGTCACATTGCAAAACGTACCGATATTGCCGCGTCCAGCGTTGCGTGCGCTCAACGGCGGCGTGGGTGCCTTTGCCGATGCGATTGGCGTAGCTGTCGCCGATAAACGTGGCCTCAAACGTGGGCTCGATGACTTGAACGAGCGCGTGGTGAACAACGCGATCAATGAACGGTGCGGCGCTCACCAGGCGACGCTTGGGGTCGTGAATCAGGAAGGATCGATAGCCACCCGGTTGATAGCTTCCATCCGTCAACGCACGTTGCAGCGCGAACAGATTGGCCTCGACGTTGCCTTCAAATTCGGCAACGTCAGGCGTGCTGCGCTTGCCGCGTGATGCCGCGAGCCATGCGTTCCAGAGGTTTTCGAAAGAGGAGAGTTGTTGCCACATACATTCGTCCTGGCGTCATGCTCGCCGACGGCGGGCATCCAGGTCTTGGTCGCTGCTGATTCGCGATTCAACACGACTGCGATGGCCACCCCCTCTGGATTCCCGGCGTTGCCGAGAATGACGCCGAGGGTGGAAAGGCGGTCGACGGGTCATCGCGCGTACGCGGGTACACTGGGCGCGAGAGGCGGCCTGCAAGTGTTTGCGCGTCGTGTATCTCCGGTGCACACCAACCTACTGACGCTGCGCGGCGGCTCGTGGATCAACAATCCCGAGAACGCGAGTTGTTCTTACCGTAACAGGAACCTTCCTGACAATTCGAACAACAACATCGGCTTGCGGGTAGTGTTGTCCATCGCTTTGAGCCCGGTGCGGTCAGCAAATCACGGTGCGGTTCCATGCCTCGCGTGACGGTGCCCCATCAAAGCCAGCACGGTGCGCACCGGCTCGCAGCGTTCGTCACCTGTTTTGTGAGGAACGCTCGGGCAAATAGGCAGCAAAAACCCCCGTCCCGTGTGAGCGCGGCGGGGTCACATTTGCGGGGCAACGACCCGACTTATTGGCAACGCAATGCGACGCTGAGGGATCCCACGTCCGAGTCAGTCTAGCTGTGCGTGTGCTCCGACCGGGCGACGGGTTCAGTACGTAATCGAGCCGAATCGCGAGATTTCTTCGTGTAACCAACAGGGATCGAGATCAGCACCGTTCGGCCAGGTGACCGCGCCGTAGGAGAGACCGACCTGCTCAAAAAACGCCGTGTCGTGCAGCGGACTAAATACACCCGCATCAGAGCGCTGAACTAGTGCCGACAAGTCGGCGCTGCCAAGCGTGCCGTCATTAAACGTCAACGCCAAACGATAGTTTGGCAGTGCCGTGACCGCCGCAACGCGCCACGGTGCGGCGGGCAATATGGCGGGCGCTATTCCAGTGGAATGATTTTCTTGGGCATCTGTTTGGCTTGACATAAATCCCAGTCCTCCATTAATTCGACACGATGCAACGCCGCCCATTCGAGCACTAATGCCATCGCCCTTCGCGGCAATTTTCCGCCAATTACGTCCAGAGTCCGTATGTCGATCAATGCCTCGTGCTCCGCATAAAGCGCGTGAAAATGCGGTGGCGCGTGCTCGCGCCAGAACATCTGAATAACGATTCCGAAGAACTGGCTAATGGTTGGCATTGCGCGCGTCCGCTATAAAACTACTTCAACCCCTTAAACCGAACCCGCTTAGGCCGAGCACCTTCCTCGCCGAGTCGCTTCACCTTGTCAGCCTCGTACTCGTGGAAGTTGCCGTTGAAGAACTGCCATTGGCTGTCGCCTTCGCAGGCGAGGATGTGGGTGCAGATTTTGTCGAGGAACCAGCGGTCATGCGAGATGACTAGCGCGGTGCCTGCAAACTCCAGTAAAGCATCTTCCAGCGCGCGCAGCGTTTCGACGTCGAGGTCGTTGGACGGCTCATCCAGCAAGAGCACGTTGCCGCCTTTGAGCAGCGTCTTCGCGAGATGCAAACGTCCGCGTTCACCGCCGGACAGGTTGCCGACTTTCTTCTGCTGATCCGCGCCCTTGAAGTTGAAGCGACCGATGTACGCGCGGCTT
>JAYSUK010000336.1:0-8605 GCA_043719085.1 Burkholderiales bacterium
CTCCTGTTTCGTCGTGCGCACCGCCTCGCGCAAGGCATCCATGTTGTCGACCAGCAGCCGATTGCCGCGCCGCTCAAGCAGATTGACCGTAAAGAAATACGACCCGCCGGGAACAAAGAGACGACGAAAATCAGGCATACCGAAGTGTAGGTTGGGACGCTTGCGGTCCCGACTCGTTACCCCGCCGAAGGCTGTTCAATCGTGTGATCCGTTACGCAACCGCATTCGGCGGAACCGCAAGCGTTCCGCCCTACGAGTTACGCTGAGCCAATAATTTTTTGGAGCTCGCGCATATTGCCCGATAAGTATGGTCGCAGGTCATTTCCTCAGTCGCCGCCTTGCACTTTGCCAATGGGTGAGTGCCATCCGTAAACTCTCGCCATTTCGCAGCTTCCCCGGGTTTCCCGTAGCGATGGAACGGGTTGGTCTGCAATTGTTCGTAAAGTTTGCGAGTCTTCTTCGCCGTTGAACTGCCTAGGTTCATGGGTTGCCTTCGATAATCGCTATGAATACGATGAAGGGTATTCTGGGATATTGTCTATGTCAAGGCTCGATGCTGCCAAATGGGCTGGAACCTCGTAGGGCGGAACGCTTGCGGTTCCGCCGAATGGGGTGGCGTGTCGAGCCGCGCGATTGAATTGCCTTCGGCGTTGCCACGAGGCGGAACCGCAAGCGTCCCACCCTACGTCGTTACCCTGCCACCTGCGTATTCCGCAACCGCACATGCAACTCCCGCAACTGCTTCTCAGTCACCGGCGTAGGCGCATCCACCATCAAATCCTGACCGCGTTGCGTCTTGGGGAATGCAATCACGTCACGAATAGATTCTGCTTCACACATCATCGTGACAATCCTATCCAACCCAAACGCTATGCCCGCATGCGGCGGTGCGCCGTATTGCAATGCGTCGAGCAAGAAGCCGAACTTGGCGCGTTGATCTTCTTCACTGATGCCGAGCGTGGCGAATTGTTTGGCTTGAAGTTCTGGGCGGTGGATACGCACTGATCCGCCGCCGAGTTCCCAGCCGTTCATGGCGACGTCGTACGCCTTGGCGAGCACCTGACTTGGGTCGGTGTCGAGCAAGTGCCAGTGGTCGTCCTTCGGGCTGGTGAACGGGTGGTGCGCGGCGACATAACGCTTGTTTTCCTCGTCGTACTCGTAGCACGGGAAGTCCACCACCCAGCACGGCTTGAAGCCTTTTTCGAAGAAGCCGAGTTCCTGGCCGTGCTGCACGCCGATCTTGGCGCGCAGTGCGCCCATCGCGTCGTTAACGACCTTTTTGCGGTCTGCACCGAAGAAGATGATGTCGCCGCTTTGTGCGCCACTTCGCGCGATGATTTGCGCGATCGAATCGGGCGTGAGGAATTTGACGACCGGGCTTTGCAGGCCTTCTTCGTTCAGTTTGGTAACGTCGTTAACCTTAATCCACGCCAGACCTTTCGCGCCGTAAATCGCGACGAAGGTGGTGTAGTCGTCGATCTCTTTGCGCGAGATTTTTGCGCCACCGGGCACGCGCAAGCACACCACACGTCCGTCTTTCATGTCCGCCGCGCCACGGAAGACCTTGAAGTCCACCGTCTTCATCACGTCGGTGAGTTCGGTCAGTTCGAGCTTGACGCGCAGGTCCGGCTTGTCGCTGCCGTACTTGCTCATCGCTTCCGAATACGGCAGGCGCGGGAAGGCGGGCAGGTCAACGCCGAGGCCCTTCTTCCACAAGTGTTTGATCAGACCTTCCATCATGTCCTGCACGTCGAATTCGGTGAGGAACGAGGTCTCGATATCGATCTGCGTGAATTCGGGCTGACGATCCGCGCGCAGGTCTTCGTCGCGGAAGCATTTGACGATTTGATAGTAACGATCAAAGCCGGCGACCATCAGCAATTGCTTGAAGAGCTGAGGGCTTTGCGGCAACGCGTAGAACTGGCCGTCATGCATGCGCGACGGCACGAGGAACTCGCGCGCGCCTTCCGGCGTGCTCTTGTAGAGCACCGGCGTTTCGATATCGACGAAGCCACGCTCGTCGAGATATTCACGTGCAGCACGCGCCACCTTGGCGCGCAGCATGAGGTTTTTCGCCATTTGCGGACGACGCAGATCGAGGTAGCGATATTTCAGGCGCACTTCTTCGCTGACCGTTTCTTCGTCCATCATGAACGGCGGCGTGAGCGAGGCGTTGTAAATCTCGATCTCGTGCGCGAAGATTTCAATGCCGCCGGAGACCATGTCTTTGTTGGTGGTGCCTTCCGGGCGTGCGCGCACTTTGCCGGTCACGCGGATGCAGAACTCGTTCCTCAGCGTTTCGGCGAGCTTGAACGCATCGGGACGGTCCGGATCGATCACGACTTGGGCGATGCCTTCGCGATCACGCAGGTCAACGAAGATCACGCCGCCGTGGTCACGACGACGATGCACCCAGCCGGTGAGGGTGACTGTTTGGTCGATGTATTTGGTGTCGACAAGGCCTGTGTAGGTGGTTCTCATGAGGTAGATTTAGTAATTCTGAGCGCTGCAAAAATCCGTTTGGAATTGCGACAAATTTTCGCGCGCCGATTAGATGGGTTGCCGCGTGATCCTTCGCGGGGCTCACGATGACAGGGCGGGGAAATCGGTTGTTTGGTTCGGGAGAGCCGACGTCGCTAGTTGAGCGCGCGACTCACCCAATCAATTTCGAGTGTCCGGCGTCACCGGTGGAAATGCAATCGCCAAGCTGCCGTACGCACCGTTGGGCGGCGCTGCCACACCCATCGAAATGATGTACTTGAGCGCCTGATCGACCGACATGTCGAGCGGCTGAATGCGCGACTTCGGTACCAGCAACATATAGCCGCCAGTCGGGTTGGGGGTGGTGGGGATGTACACCGCAACATGATCTTCGCCAAGCTTGGACGCGACCTCGCCCTCGACCTTGTTGGTTAAAAAGGCAATGGAGTGATAGCCCGGGTGCGGGAACTCAATGAGCACGGCTTTGCTGAACGCCTGACCGTTTTCTGACAGCACCGGGTCGCTTAGTTGCTTGACGCTTTTATAGATGCCCCCTACCACCGGGATGCGGTTGACGAGGCTGTCCCAAGCCTTCACAAACTGCTTGCCGAATACATTGCTGGCAATCGCACCAGTGACAAATAGCAACGCAAATGCAAGGATGATGCCGAAGCCAGGGATCAGTTCGCCGTGCCACGTGGGTCGCCACTGCACCGGCAACAAAAGTATGGTTTGATCCAGCGAGGTGACTAAAAAATGCAGCACCCAAATGGTGATGCCGATCGGCACTAAAACCAGCATGCCGGCGAGTAAATACCTTTTGATCACGATAGGCTCGAAGTGGCGTTATTTGTCGGAGCTTGCCGGAGCAGGGGCGGCAGCGGGTGGCGGCGTTGCGGCGGGGGCGCTGGTCGCGGGCGTACCTCCACCAGTCGCGGGCGCGCCTCCACCGGTCGAGCCGTCTGTTTTGGCGGAAGTGGTGTCTGTCGATTTCGCATCACCACTTGGCGGCGGCGCGACTGTGCCGTCTGCTGCGTTTTTATCGCCTGCCTTTTTCCCGGTGTTGCCGTTGCGGAAATCCGTGACATACCAACCCGTGCCCTTGAGCGCAAAGCCCGCAGCGGAAATCTTTTTGTAATACTGGGGGCTGCCGCACTTGGGGCAGGCAGCAATTGGCGCATCGGCCAACTTTTGCAGGTGGTCGTTCTGGTAGCCGCAGCTGGGGCAGGCGTATTCGTAAATCGGCATGGTGCGGGTATCGGAATCGGTGAAAGAGCAGTGAGCGCGGAATGCGCTAAACCTTTGATTATACGGGGTTGAACAGTGATTTTTGTGCGCTGCGGCAGCAAAATACAGTGCGTTGTGTGCCCTTCCGTCTAAGTCCGCTCGTGCCCGCGCCTCGCCCGCTAACGAGGGGCATGTAGCGCCTGCGCACTAGCTAAACCGCATCGTCATCCCGGCTCTGAGCCTAAGGCGACATGCTTTTGCCCGCCCACTGAAAGCATGGGGGGGGCAACATCAGAGGGCGGTTTTCGCGTGCTTTTCTCCCGTCCTGCGACCACCCGCGGGTAACGCGCCCTCACTCGCGGGTAAATGTCTTTCCTCCTGCGGCGTTCGTCCGTATGATGTTGTCCATTGACGGAGAAATTACCCATGGCACTGTATTACCTTTGGTGGATCGCGGCGGCTGTTTTGGTTGGCATTGAAATGATGACCGGCACGTTTTATTTGCTGGTGGTGGCGCTGGCGTGCGTGGCGGGCGGCCTGGTTGCGTATACCGGCTTCGACGCGGGCTGGCAATGGGGCGTTGCGGCGGTGATCGAAGTGGTTGGCACGCTCGCCATTACGCAGTGGAAGCGCGCCGCACAGCCCAAGCTCTCCAACAATCTCGACGTCGGTGCGCGGGTCAGCGTGCTTGAGTGGCGCGACGACGACAGCGCGCGCGTGGCCTATCGCGGCACGCAATGGGATGGCGTGCTCGACTCACCCGCGACGCCGAAGCGCGAGCACATGGTAATTGTGGACATGCGGGGCGCGGTGCTGGTACTGGGGCCCGCCCCGTTGACGGCCTGAAACCAACTGACAGCACTTAATGTTCAGTCCAAAAAAACCTCCCGGCGACGATCCTCTGTCGCGATTGCTTGGCGACGTCGGCAAGCAGATTGAAACGCGGCTCAAGGACTGGGTGGCGAAGCAAAACGGCGGTAAAAGCCCCTCTGGCAGCACCGGCCCCGTGGCGACACCCGCTCCGGTCAGCGCGCCCACATCCAGGCGCTCGACCGGTTTTGGCAATCACGAGTCTGTGTTGCAGCCGATCTCAATGTCGTCGCCTATTTCAACCGGCGACCCTGGGTGGCACTCCACAGCGGCCCGCAAATGGGTCATGCGGGCTATCTTCGTCGTTCTGCCCGCCTTGGGTGTTATCAAGTACATCGGGTCGGGAAAGTGGCAACGCAACACCGATTTCAGAGAATTAAACGACATTAACGGTTACATCAACGCGTTTTCCAACGCACTCGGGGACATCATGAATGGTCTATTAGGTTCCATCGTACCGCTCGCGATTTTTATCGTCGGCATTATTTTGGTGGCGAAATCCATCCGCGTCGTACCGCAGCAGCGTGCGCTTGTCATCGAGCGGCTGGGCCGGTTTCACACCATTCTTGAGCCGGGCCTGCGTTTCACCATCCCGTTCATCGACCGGATTTCTGCCAAGCACGATCTGCGTGAAGTGCCGCTTGATGTGCCGCCACAGGTGTGCATCACCAAAGACAACACGCAGTTGCAGGTTGACGGCATTCTGTACTTTCAAATTACCGATCCGCGCCTCGCAACCTACGGCTCGAGCAACCCGATTTTGGCCATCACCCAACTCGCGCAAACTACGCTTCGTAGTGTGATCGGCAAGCTTGAGCTCGACAAAACATTTGAAGAGCGCGACACCATCAACCATGCGGTCGTAAATTCGCTTGACGCCGCCGCCATGAACTGGGGCGTAAAGGTGCTTCGCTACGAAATCAAGGATCTGACGCCACCGAAAGAAATCCTGCATGCCATGCAGGCGCAAATCACGGCAGAGCGCGAGAAGCGCGCGCTGATCGCCGCCTCCGAAGGGCGTAAGCAGGAGCAGATCAACATCGCGGTTGGCCAAAAAGAAGCGTCCATCGCGAAATCTGAAGGCAACAAAATCGCCGATATTAATCAGGCGCAGGGCGAGGCCGCAGCAATTCTGGCGAAGGCTGAAGCGAATGCAGAGGCCATCCGCAAGATCGCTGCTGCTATTGAATCGCAGGGCGGTTTGCAGGCGGTGAACTTGAAGGTGGCGGAACAGTATGTGGCCGCGTTCGCAGAGATCGCCAAAGCAGGTAACACCATTGTGGTGCCGCAAAATTTGAGCGATATAGCCGGATTGGTCACGGCGGCGACTAGCGTGCTTAAGGCGCAGAAATAGGGGCTTCGCGATGTCGATTACCACCACATCGTCGTTCCTGCGAAGGCAGGAACCCAGCGACTTTTCTCCGCTCAATAACCATGCTTTGCGTGCAAGAGACGCTAGGCCCCTGCCTTCGCAGGGGCGACGAGTAAGTGTGTTTGCGGCGATAGTCATCGCGACGGTAATTGCGGGTTGTGGGGACATTTCTATTACTTTTGGCGACGAGGCTTCGAAGGTCAAAGGCAATGGCATAAAGGCCACCGAAACCCGAGCAGTTGCTGAATTCACGGCCATCGAGGCCACCGGTATTGGCAGCCTGAAACTGCGCGTCGGCGAAGCGGACAGCCTGAAAATCAGCGCTGACGAAAACATACTGCCGCTGATTAAATCCGAGGTTAGAGACGGCGTACTCGTGCTGTCAACCACTGGGGCGACCAAGTCGAAGACCGACATCGTTTTCGAAGCCACTGCCAAGACCATTAAGCGCCTGGAGAACTCGGGCACGGTGTCGATCGATGCCCGGGGGTTTAACGGCGGCGACTTGTCGGTGGAAACGTCTGGCGTCGGAAGCATCACGCTCGTAGGACGCGTCGATTCGCTAAAGGCAGATCTGTCCGGCGTAGGCAGTCTAGAGGCTGAAGAACTCACTGCGGATCGCGTAACCACCAACCTGACGGGCGTCGGCAGCGCCAGCGTGCGCGCTCAAAAATCCATAAACGGCAGCGTAAGCGGCATTGGCAGCCTGACCTGGAAGGGCACCGCCACCGACGTGTCAACGAACGTGAGCGGGATTGGGCGGGTTAGCAAGGGCTAAAGCGCCAGCGTCGTGCGCAATCGCCTGTATGCCCCCCTCTGGGAGAGGGTTTGACGAGAGGGTCGATGCATCCAAACCCCCGCGCCTACTGGGGCTTGAAATCATTTCTGAGCGCAAATGGTCATCATTGAACGCGCAAGTGGCTTAGTCGGAGTTCGTCGAACTAGAAAATCGATGTCATGCTGCGGATGTACCCGGTTTTCAGTCGGGGCCTGAAAACCGGGTGCCGCGTTTTCACGCTGAAGTGGCGTTGGCTCTGGCGATTCGTTCAATGCGTGCGGGAACGCGCTTATGCCACGGCGTGCCTGCGATCGGGTCGCGATTAGCAACGTCTGTCAGCTCATTGAGTGACACGCCTTTGCGCTCGACCGTGCCGTCTGCATGGCGATAGTCGAGACCCAAACCGTTTGGCAACGACACGTGGCCTGCTTGAAATGCATCAGACAGCTCTACCTCGGCTTCGGCACTGCCGCGATGGGTGGTAATGCGAACCCAATCGCCTGCCGCACAACCTAACGCGGCTGCATCATGTAAACCCATGCGCAACGATCCATAAGCCCCTTTTTTATGCCAACTGCTGTCGCGAAACGTGGTGTTTGATGTTTCGGTGCGGCGCTCGCCTGCGGACAGGAAGAACGGATACTGCGGATCGGCTGCCGGGACGCCCAGCGCCAGCTGTTGAAGCTCCGGCAGCAGCTCCGGAATCCACAGGTTAATTCGCTGATCAGGTCGGCGCACTGCACGCCAACTGTTGCCGTAGTCGGTGTCGGCGTAGATCACGCCCGATGGACTGGCAATAATTGCCTTGAACAAGCGGTTACCCGCAAACAACGCACGGCCACCAAAGCCCGCGCCAGCGGCAGCCTCTGGCTGCTGGCGCACATACATCTGGCAAATGCCCCACAGCGATGCCGCAGGTGCCATCGCTTTCGGCAAGTGCGGGCCGAGTGTGCGGTAAATCACCACCGGCGCGTTGCGCGCCACGCGCTTGTCGCGAGCGGATTTCCATGCGAAAGCGAGCGAATAGGGCAACAGCCCCCATGCTGCGGCCTTGCGCAGCAGTCCATATTGGGCAGGCCCCACCGCGCCCAGTGCTTCGACCAAACGGGCGTGAATTTCGGCCTCGGTCAGCGTGCCCGCTCTGGGCTCGAACAGCGGATGGCGCAGATGAAATGCATTTTTTGGCACCTCCAGATTGAAAAAAGTTGCCTCTGCTTTTTCAAATTGACTGGAGGCTGGCAACACGTAATCGGCCTGGCAGGCCGTCTCGGTCATCGCCACGTCAATCACCACGCTTAACTCAAGCGCCCGCAATGCCTCGCGCATCCTCTGACTGTCGGCTAGCGAATGCACGGGGTTGGCGCTCTCGATAAGCATCGCGCGAAAGCGCTTGGGATGATCGGTGAGAATTTCCTCTGGAATGACATTGCAGGGGATGAGCCCCATGATGACTTTGAAGCCGGTGACTGGGCTGAAGCGAGCTGGTCTGGGCTGTGCCGATGGTTTGTTCTCGTTGCGACCGGACGAAGAGAGGCTCAACAGCGGCACGAACGCGTTGTTGGTGCCTTGACGTCCGTAGTGCCCTGTCAGCAGCCACACCAGGCGATTGAGATAACTATTCAGCGTGGAGTGAATGTTCATCTGCACGCCCAAATCCTCCAGCATCGAGACGCTTTTTGCGCGTGCGATGCGCCGGGTTGCGCTGCGCAACAAGTCCTCGTCAACACCGCAAATTTCAGCGTATTGGCTAATGGGGATTTGTCGCAACACGGCAGCAATATCCTCAAAACCGGTGCTGTGCACGGCATGCCACTGCATCGGGGCCAGGTTTTCCTGCACGATGGTGGCGGCCATCGCGGCCAGGCACCATGCGTCGG
>JAYSUK010000337.1:0-8568 GCA_043719085.1 Burkholderiales bacterium
TTCGGCTGAAATAAACACATAGCCACCGCCGTTGTAGCGCAAATCGAGCACCAGATCGCTGACCCCGCCGCTCGCCACGAGACCCGCCACCGCGTCGGCGATAGCCTTTTCGGCGGTGAACGTGTTGAACGTGGTGAATACGATGTAGCCCACACGACCGGTTGCCGTGCTGATGACGCCGCTGACCGGCACCGGTCGAATGGCGACCGACGCGGAGGCAATGGTCACCGTTTTTCGCGCGCCACCGTTGGCCGGGGCGAGCTCGAAGGTGTGATTTTCGCCAATGGTGGGTGGAAACAGCCCGCCGTTGAGCGCGGCAACATTCGTGCCGTTCTCAAAATTTTCGCCGTCAACACTGATCAAGTTGTCACCACGCGTCACGCCAGCAATGGCGGCAGGCGAATCAGGTGTCACCATGGCCACCAAGCGGCGCCGCGGCCGCGAGTTGGCGATGGCCGACCAGGTGATGCCGTAGCCAAAACTAACACCGGTATTGGCAGCTTCTCGCAGGTCGGTGGACTCGGTGAAATGAAAGCGATCTTTCGCCGCGCCGGATAGGGCCAGCGCCGGGGTCTTCAATGCTGAAAACCACGTGGCCGACGAAGCGAAGCTGGCTGCATTGAGTTTAGGTATTTCGCGGTACCAGAGATAGGTCTCGTCACTCCAAGAACGCAGCCAGTTCTGCTCGTCGGCGAGCACGCCCTGACGGTCGGGGTAGCTCGCGCCGGTGTATGGGCTGCTGCCCATGCGCGGTGCAACACACCGGTTCTTAAACGTGCCGGCCGAGGCAAACGTGGGCCGCGCCGTCTCGGGGGTTGCCGACGCTACGCAAAACACCACGCCTTCTCCGATCCAGCCGCGCGTGATCATTTCGATGTAGGCGTTGGTCGATACGGTGTAGCGATGATTGGGCACATCCACTGGCGAGAGGCTGCGCAGCGTTCTGAACACACTAATCGGAGCGCTTGCGGGGCAGCTGCCAGCCGAGGCGCGGGTCACCGCAAAATCCAGCCCCTCGGTGAAAAAATTGGCTTGTTTTTGCGCAGCAATCGCCGCGCAATCGGCAGGAAGACCGTAAAAGTGCGATGAAAATGTGGAGCCGGTCACGGCGATGCGATAGCGGCAAACGCTATCTAGCGTAGCGGGTGCCGTTTCAGCAGCAACCGCCACAAAGCTCACCCCGGTGCGCTCAAAATCGCTAACTGCATCCAATGCTGCTTGCTCGGCAGCGCGCCCGGTCAAGAAATAGGAGGCGATGGCTTTGTTGTAATACTCAACCACTGTGACGGGTGTTTGCGCGAAGGCGTTGCCAGCGATGGCTGCAGTGCAAACAATCAGTAGCCGAATTCGGAGTGAAGCATGAAACATTGGGGACTGCCTGGAAATTAAGCCGTTAGCGCATTGTAGGTGCGCTGCACGAAAAAAAAGCGGACCTCTGAAGGCCCGCTTTTACATCTCAGCGCTTAGTGCGCAGAGACACCCAAAGGTGTTACTTTAACCGGCTTACTTCACCGTAATCCAATCGTACTGCACGTAATTGTCTGCACGGTGAACCAGGGTGACGTTGCTTCGGGTGGCCCACGGGATGACCTGACGATGCAGTGGCAAATGATTAATCTCGTCGTTGTGCGCGAGGAGCGCTTGCTTGATCAGGCCGGCGCGCTTTGTTGCATCGGCTTCTTTGCTGGAGGCGGCTGCAGCCTCGTCGAGTTTGGCATTTTTATAGTTGCCGTAGTTGTAGTCACCAACACCACCGGTTTGGCGGTTACGCAGCACCGGGGTTAATGTGGTTTCTGCATCGGTGATCGCGCCGCCCCAACCGAGCATGTAGAGCGAGGTGTCGAGCTTGTCGAGACGCGGGAAGTAGATCGCGCGGGGCTGGGCATCGAGCTTGATTTTGATGTTGATCTTCGCCCACATCGCCGCCAGTGCCTGACATATTTTTTCGTCGTTAATGTAGCGGTTGTTCGGACAGTTGAGGGTGACCTCAAAGCCCTGCGGATAACCTGCCTCGGCCAACAGCTTGCTCGCAGCAGCTACATCAAACGGACGACGCTTTTCGATAGCCGGGTCGTTGAACGCACCCAGTGGCGACGGCGTGATGCCGCCGGTGGGGAAGGCCTGACCGCGCATCAGTTTGGTCTTGATCGTTTCAATGTCGATGGCCTGATACATCGCTTGCCGAACACGCTTGTCCTTGAACGGATTCTTGCCTTTCACGTTGGAATACAACAGCTCGTCGCGTGCCTGATCCATACCAATGAACACCACGCGGTTTTCCAGTCCGTTGATGACCTTAATACCCGGTGTTTTTTCGAGCCGCTCTAAATCCTGCACGGGTGGATCGAGGACAAAATCAACTTCACCTGAAATCAAGGCCGCCGCTCGCGTGGCATCGTTTTTGATCGAGGTGTAGGTGACCGAGGTCACGTTGCCCTCGTGTTTTCCCCACCACGCATCGTTTTTCTTCCAGATGGTTTTAATGTCCGGCTGGCGACTCACCAAACGATACGGGCCGGTGCCGTTGGCGTTGAGCGAGGTGAACTTTTCCTCTTTGTTTTTGTAATCGAGGGGCGTTACACAGTTGTTTTTCTCAGACCACGATTTGCTCATGATCATGAGCGCTGCCACGTGATCGAGAAAGATTGGGTTGACTTGCGGCAGCTTGAATTCAACGGTGAAATCGTCGACCTTTTTTGCCGTACCCGCTTGATTGGCGTACACCCGAACTTGCGAGTTAGCGTGTTTTGCCCGCTCCATCGAGAACACCACGTCGTCGGCTGTGAACGCCGATCCGTCATGAAACTTCACGCCCTTGCGCAGCGTGAACTGCCACGTGAGCGCGTCGATCTGTTTCCACTCGGTGGCCAGCCCCTGGCCGAGCTTGAGCTTTTTGTCACGGATCATCAGAAACTCGTAAACCTGCGAGTTGACCGAGTTGGTCAGGCCCTCATTTTGCGAGTGAGGATCCATCGTCTGCGGATCGCCGGACGCCGCCCAGCGCAGCGGATTGGCGGTGACTCCCGCCGAGACAAGCGCGGCAGCACAGGCTGCCAGCGCGAAAATGTGATTGATTCGTTTCATTGAACGGCTTCCAGTATTGGAGAAGTAGACGCCGCGAGTGTAGCCAGTTTTATGCCAATTTTGCGTGGGGCGAAACCCTTTCGGTTGAGTGTCCGAAAATGCTTTGAACGACGGGATGCGATTAACAGCTTTTTATCAAAAGCACCATTGCTATTGGGCACATACCCACATATTGCAATAACTCGACTTTATGCGTTATTCGACATTTAGCCCAATGAAATAGGCGTTCTTGAGAAAAGCTGTATATGCTCGCCGTAGAATTGCGAGCAAACATGACCGCAAATATCGCCACCCCGCTGCTCAATCGTCAAACCGTCCTGCTCGCAGACTACTGGCGCATCACCCGCCGGGCAAAACAACTCAAATCTGATCAACTCGCCACAGAAATTGAGCGAGCGGAGGAACGTTTTCGCGACCGTCTGGCGCGTTCGCCATCGATCCTTTACGCCGAAGGTTTGCCTGTGTCGGAGCGGGCGGACGAAATCGCCTCGCTCATCCGTAACAATCAGGTCATCGTGCTCACCGGCGAAACGGGTTCCGGCAAAACCACGCAGTTGCCAAAGATTGCATTAGCGGCGGGACGCGGTCGCTACGGCCTGATCGGGCACACCCAACCGCGCCGAATTGCCGCAAGTAGCGTGGCAACGCGCATCGCCAAAGAGCTGGGCGAGGACGTTGGGCAGAGCGTTGGCTTCAAGGTGCGCTTCACCGAAAAGGGGGCGCAGGACGGCTTCATCAAACTGATGACTGACGGCATCTTGCTCGCTGAAACACAGGGCGATAAATTTCTAAATGCCTACGACACGATCATCATCGACGAGGCGCATGAACGCTCGCTGAACATCGATTTTTTGCTCGGCTATTTGCGGCAACTGCTGCCGAAACGGCCCGATCTCAAGGTGATCATCACCTCCGCCACCATTGACGCCGAACGTTTCGCGCTGCATTTTCAGGATCGACACGGCAAGCCCGCGCCACTGATTGCGGTATCGGGACGAACCTATCCGGTAGACGTGTTGTATCGCGCAGCGCTTAGCGAAGAGGACGACGAAGAAAAGCTCGAAGAAGCGGTTGCCGATGCCGTAGACGAACTCTGGCTGCAGGGGCCGGGGGACGTGCTGGTGTTCCTTCCCGGCGAGCGCGAGATTCGTGAAACGCAAGACATTTTGCGTCGTCGGCTGAAGCCAGGCACAGAAATTCTGCCGCTGTTTTCGCGTCTGTCGGTGCAGGATCAGCAGCGGATTTTTGCCGGCTCGAATGGACGTCGCGTGATTCTCGCCACCAACGTCGCGGAGACGTCGCTCACGGTGCCGGGCATTCGTTATGTGGTGGACACGGGCATCGCGCGCCTCAATCGTTACAGCGTCAAAAACAAAGTGCAGATGCTGCAAATCGAGAAGATTTCGCAGGCCAGCGCCAATCAGCGCGCGGGCCGCTGCGGTCGCGTAGGGCCGGGTATTTGTGTGCGTCTGTATACCGAAGACGACTTCAACGCACGCTCGGCGTTTACCGATCCGGAGATTTTGCGTTCGTCGTTGGCGGGCGTGATTTTGCGGCTGGCGTCACTTGGTTTCGGTCGCGTGCAGGAATTTCCGTTTATCGAGCCACCGAGCAATCGCGCGATTGCCGATGGCACGGCTTTGCTGCAGGAGTTGGGCGCGCTAAACGGCGACGCTGAACTCACCGCGATCGGTCGCGAGCTGTCGCGAATTCCGCTTGATCCGCGAATCGGACGCATGTTGATCGAGGCGAAAGCGCGCAATGTGTTGCCCGAGGTTTTGGTGATCGCAGCGGCACTCTCGGTGCCCGATCCCCGCGAGCGTCCGTTTGAGGCGCGCGATGCGGCGGATCGCGCACATACGTGGTTCAAAGACCCGAAAAGTGACTTTCTGTCGCTGCTCAACGTGTGGAAATTTTTTGTCGAGTTGCGCGAAGAAGGCGGTCACAAAAAGCAGGTGCAGGCCTGTCGTGAAAAGTTTTTGAACTGGTTGCGACTGCGTGAGTGGCGCGATCTGCATGGGCAGCTTTCAGAGAGTTTGCGCGATCTCGGTTGGTTCGACTCCCTCCCCCCGGGTAAGCGCGCGCTTGCGCTAGTGAGCGCCGGGGCGGTGGAGAGGGTGTCGAATTCGCGAGAGAGGTCGTCAAGCAATCACCCTCTCCCTAGCCCTCCCCCCCAGGGGGAGGGGACAAAGCTCGCGCTTTCGCGCGAAGTCCCGTTCGAAAACCTGCACCGCGCGCTGCTGCCCGGTCTGCTGGGCAATATCGGTGTCAAAGCCGACGACGGCGATCACTTTCTCGGTGCCCGAGGCATCAAGTTCTATCCGTTTCCCGGCAGTGGCGTCGATAAAAAGGGTTTGAAGTGGCTGGTCGCTGCTGAGCTGGCGGAGACGACGCGACTGTTCGCGCGCACGCTGGCCCGGATCGACCCCGACTGGATTGAAGCGGCGGCGGGTGATGTCGCCAACCGAAATTATTTCGAGCCGAAGTGGGATCGTGCGAGCGGGCAAGTGGTAGCGAGCGAGCGGGTGTCGCTATATGGTTTGACCATCGTGCCACGTCGGCGCGTGAGCTACAGCCGCATCGCACCAGTGGAATCGCACGAGATTTTTGCCATCGCGCTGGCGCTCGGTGAGGTCGAAACCAATGCTGCGTTTTTCGCGTTCAACCTGCGATTGGTCAAGGACGTGCAAACCCTTGAAGATATGGCGCGACGTAACGACGTGCTGGTGTCTGAGGAGACGATTGCGGCGTTCTACAAAGCGCGGATTCCTACTGAAATTTCAACCCGCGCCGATCTCGAAAAGTGGTTGAAGGCCGAGGCGGAAAACACACTCCCACCGCTGGAACGCGCCGAGCTGCGGGCCCATCGTGACCAATCGCTGCGCCTCACCCGCGAAGAGTTGATGCGCCATGGCGCGGAGGCGATCACGGAGGAGCAGTTCCCGAAAACGCTCAAGCTCGGTGACTTTGAAGTGCCCGTCACCTATCGCTTCGAGCCGGGGCATGTGATGGATGGCGTCACCGCGAAGCTGCCGCTCGCGTTGCTCAACGCGGTGGAAGATCGCTATGCGAGCTGGCTGATTCCGGGCTTGTTTCGCGAAAAAATTTCGGCCTACTTCAAGGCGTTACCGAAGGCCGAGCGCGGTCGCGTGCAACCGGTACCAGACAGCGTCACCCATTTTCTAGAACTCGCCACGCCGCGTGAAAAACCGCTTGCCGATGCGCTACTTGATTTTTTACGTGATTACCTGAATTTGCGCCTGCCAGCGAGCGTGTGGGATCGCATTGATTTGCCGGCGCATTTACGCTTGAATTTTCGCGTCATGGATGGCGAAGGCAACGAGCTCTCCATGGGCCGCGATCTTGCAAAATTGCAGGAAGAATTGGGTCAGATTGCGCGCATGGCTTTTCAAGAGGGTGCCGCCAGTATCGGCGCTGAATCTGACATAGAAAAGACTGGTCTTACCACCTGGACTATCGGTACGTTGCCCGAAGGAATTCCGGTGAAGCGCGCGGGCCGTGCGGTGACCGCGTATCCAGCGTGTGTTGACGAGGGTTCGAGCGTGGCGGTGCGCTTGTTCGAAACCGCGCGCGAGGCCGAGGCCGCCCATCGTCGCGGCGTGGTGCGCTTGATCTCGCTTGAGCTCAAACAGCAAATGCGCACATGGGAGCGCGGGCCAAGTGGTTTCAACCAGAGCGCATTGCAGTTAAAAACCGCGATGGCAACCGACAAATTGCTCGCCGATTTTTTACTGACGTTGGCTGATCGTGCGTTCATCGGCGACGACGCGCTGCCGCGGGATGAACGCGCGTTTCGCGAGCAGATTGCACGCGCCAGGCAGCGCATTCCCGTGGTCGCCGATGCGCTGGGCAAAACGATTGCGCAGGTGGCTGAGGCGTACGCCGCGCTGCAAATAAATTTGCTCGGCACGGGCGGACGCGCCAGGGGCGTGGTGCCCGTGCTGTCGCAATGGCGCGATCGGCTGGTGCATGTTGGTTTTTTGAACGAGACGCCATGGTCGCAACTGCATCATCTACCGCGTTACTTGCGGGCGTTGGGCAAGCGGCTGGAAAAATATCTGACCATGCCCGAGCGCGAGCCGAGAAACGGGCCGGTTTTGGCCGCGTACTGGGCGCGTTACGACGCCGAAATCGTGCGCTGCGGCCCTGCGACAAGTGCCGGTTTGTTGCAATTTCGCTGGTTGATCGAGGAATTGCAGGTGTCGCTTTTTGCGCAAGAACTGAAGACGCCGTTCCCGGTGTCGGCCAAGCGTCTCGATAAAGCATGGGCGGAAACCGTCGCATCTGCGCCACGCCGGGCGGATTGACGCCGCCAACGGTCGGCGCGACGGCTTTTTTGCCTGACCTTGTGCTAGATTGCCGAATTGCGACGCATCTCGCCATGCACGCACTTTTATTTGCTGGAAAAATATCCTGTCCGTTTATCGCCGCCTACTCAAGCCATAATGACTGAAGTCTCTGGTTCGCCCATAACTTTGCCTGCAAACGCCATCCTGATCGCTTGTCGCGACTTGATGCTGCATCGCAGTAATTTGCAATTTGCGGCCGCCTTTGATCGCTTGGCGGATATTCTTCTGGACGCGGCTGGCAAAGAATACGCGCCCCGCGTTGTGGGCTCGTTATTGGACGCGCGCTCGGCACTGCTGCGTTTGCGCGGCTCCATTGCCCACGCCTTCACCGAGCAATTGGCATTGCGGCTCAACGGTCGCAAACCGTGTCTGGTGCCAACGGGACCGGCGGTCGCTAACAGTGAGCTGAGCTTGCAGAGCGACGACGTGCTCGACGAGTACGTAACCGCGCGCAGCCTGATGCGCTCCATTGAGAGCACCACGCTCAGCCATTTGCCCGTGTTTCACCAGCGGATTGCCTATTTAAAGCGCGCACCGACCTTGCGCATGGACGACGATCCGTTCTCACCGCAGTCGGTGGTCAGCTCGATGCTGGAGGCGATGCAGTCCGTCATTGAAACCACACCTGAAATGCGCTTGCACTGGCTGCGCGCCATGGCGGGGATGGGGGGCATGGGTTACAGCGATGTGTATTCCGATTTAAATCGCTACCTGACCGACGCTGGTGTGGCGCAGCAGCAGCCACGCGCGCCGTCACGCCCTGCGGTCGGCCCGTTCGCGGGAGCAAGGGCGTACGCGTCGGCCAATGGCGCTATGGCTGGCATGCTTGGCATGGCTGGCTTGGCCGCTGCCGGCGCGATGAGTTCGTATGAAGAGGCGTGGGGCAGTGAGGGCGGCGCAGGTGGGGGCGGCATGGGTGGGGCTAACGCAGCGGACACGTATGTAGGCGACCCGTTTTCGCAAGCCGGTCAGCAGCATTCGCAGATGTCAATGCAGCCCGATGCGGTGCCGCTGCAGCAACTGGCTACCAATTTAATGTCGTTGGTTGAGCGCCTGCAGCAAGTCGTGCCCGGTATATCAGGTGGACCCGCGGCTAACGATCCTTCGCTGCGTG
>JAYSUK010000338.1:0-3046 GCA_043719085.1 Burkholderiales bacterium
CAATCCAGTTTTCGCCGTGCGACGCCAGCTGTAGGAGCGACGTGTCGCGACCCGGCGTTGTTCCCGCGTCTAGCGGATCGCGGCAAGCCGCTCTTACAAACGCAAACAAGCGCCTCTTCTCCGAATCCACCGCATGGATCATCTCCGACATCCTGTCCGACCGGGGCGCACGCTACGTCACCTTCGGCTTTGACAACCCGCTAGCGCTATCGCACTGGGCCGCGGTGAAAACCGGCACCAGCAAGGACATGCGCGACAACTGGACCATTGGTTTCAACACCCGCGTCACCGTCGGCGTGTGGGTCGGTAACGCGAGCGGCGCGCCTATGCACAACGTCACCGGCATCACGGGTGCTGCGCCGATCTGGGCGGACGTGATGGAAGCGGCAGCGGCGAAACTGGGCGTGGGCCGACCGGGTGCCCCACCCTTGAATCTGTTGAAACGTCACATACAGTTTGCCTCCGTCGACGGTCGGGTCGAAGCCGGTCGCGACGAATGGTTTTTGCGCAGCACTGAGCCCGCCTCTGCGCTGATTGCGGCGCGCGAGGCGAGCAGCGTAGGCGCGCGAATCGTGACGCCCACCGACGGCACGATCATCGCACTTGACCCCGATATTCCGGCCGCGAATCAGCGCGTGCAACTCAAGAGCGGCGACGCGGCGTACGCGGGTTGCTGGTCAGTCAATGACCAGCCGCTTGGCTGCTCCGCCGCGCCTCTGGCATGGTCGCCAGCGGCGGGCAGTGCGATCATCAAGTTGGCAAAGGCCGACGGTAAAGTGCTTGATCACGTGACCGTCATCGTGCGTGGTACGTTGCCACTGGCCAATCTCGCACCGGCGCGTGCGCCTTGAACTGCCAGATTTTGCATGTATCAGCTTTTAGCGAAAAAGCCATCCTGACATAGGCCTAGCAGGCTAAACTGCTACTTGTCGATTTTTGCAATTTTTAGGCTTGAGCCCAATGAATCAGGCGCTTCTAGAGAAAAGTTGACCCGCAATCCGCGTGTGCTATTTCTACTCGCACGGTTTCCACCGAACGCAACGGAGCAGCCCGCCTCGTTCGGTACGCGCGCTTTACTGGCACGGTGAGCAGAAGGCGACGCCTTCGAACCGATGGCCCTTGACCGTTGGGTTCGCCACAAGCACACCGCGATTGTTCGAATGATTGCCTTGGTAATTTGATTGAGTATTTTCATTGTGTGCGGCACTGAAATGCTGGCGTTGTGCCGTTGCTGTTGGGATAACGTATTCAACCCAGTCGCTGCCCGAGCTCGCGGAATAGCCTTGGGTCACATGTCGTGATCCAGGGCTTTGAGCGCGTCGGTGCCTTCAGTAATTGCTATTTCCCCAAGTCGGCAAAGCCGGAACCAAACAGGCTCCAGTGTAGGAGCGGCTCTGCCACGACCCAAGTTACGAGCGCCTCCGTGGGTCGCGGCAGAGCCGCTCCTACAGGGGTTTCACTCGATTTCTGAGCGCTTATTGTCATCATTGGATCAGTAAGTGAATAAATGCACGGAGTGTGGAAAGCAGTCCCTCATTATCGCGCTCGCAGCATGCGCGATTGACCCGAATCAAGCAAGCTGCCGATCGCCTGCGCGCGCCGTATCATCGCGCTGACAATCCCGTTCACTGGTATCGTCCCCTGATGAAATTAGCCCTGCTCTCCGACATTCATGCCAATCTGCAAGCGTTCGACGCCTGCCTTGCCGACGCACGCATGCGCGGTGCCACGCAGATTGCATTGCTGGGCGATCTGGTCGGCTACGGGGCCGACCCGGTGGCCGTGATGCAACGCGTAATGGCGCTGGCGGCCAGCGGTGCCTGGGTGCTCAAGGGCAATCACGATGAGCTCGCCTGTCATCCTCCAGAAAACATTGCTACCCATGCGCTCGGTGAGTTAACCGCTGGCTGGACCCACGCCCAACTCAGCAACGAACAGCGCGATTTTCTGGATGCGTTGCCACTGACGCATCAGGACGGCTCGACGCTGCTGGTGCACGCCAGTGTTGCTTCGCCGGGGCGTTGGCATTACGTCAATGACAAGCGCGGTGCGGCGGAAAGCCTCGCCGCCGCGCTCCACACCGACGCCTCGGTGCGCCATGTGTTTGGCGGTCATGTGCATCGGCAAGCGCTTTATTACCAGGGCAGTGGTCGCGGACTGATGCAGTTTTTGCCGACACCGGGCACGGCTATTCCGGTGCCTGCACACCGCTCATGGTTGGCAACCATTGGCTCGGTCGGACAGCCGCGCGATGGCCGTACCGATGCTGGCTACGCGCTGTTTGATCGCGACACGGCAAGGCTCATGTTTGTGCGCGTCGCGTATGACTTTCATGCAGCCGCCACTGCCATTCGCGCAGCGGGATTACCAGCGTTTTTTGCTGACCGTTTATCGAGGGGCGAATGAAACTGCTGGAACCGGGCGCAACGCTCGACGGATTCGTGGTTGAAGCGTGCCTGCACGCCGGCAGTATGGCGCACGTGTACCGCGTCAACTACCTGACGACGGGTCATGATCCGGGTTTTCGGATGGCGATGAAAGTGCCGCGCATGTCCGCAGGTGACGGCGCAGAAAATCTGGTGGGATTCGAGGTAGAAACGCAAATTTTGCAATCGGTGAGCGGCCTGCACGTGCCGCGCTATGTTGCGGCGGGTGACATGGCGCGCATGCCCTTTCTGGTGCTGGAATACATCGAAGGTCAACCACTGCAGCACTGGATTGATACGGCCGACGACAGCGGCGTTCGCCCCGACGCTTTGACCATTGCGCGGCTAGGCGAGGCCGTGGCCAAAGGCGCGCACAGCCTGCATCAACAAAACGTTGTGCATCAGGATTTGAAGCCGGCCAATGTAGTGATTCGGGCCAGTGGCGACGCGGTGCTAATTGACTTTGGCCTGAGCTATCACGCGCACTTTCCCGATTTGCTCGCTGAGGAAATGCGCAACGCCATCGGCTCGCCAGCGTGGATGGCACCGGAGCAGGTGGTCGGTGTGCGAGGCGACCCGCGCAGCGATATTTTTGCCATCGGCGTGATGCTCTACGAACT
>JAYSUK010000339.1:0-8520 GCA_043719085.1 Burkholderiales bacterium
TCGCTACACGCTATGCCAAGAAAGCCTCTTCATTCCTCGCCATCGTCCAAATCCGATGCGTCATGCTCTGGACTCGTATCTTGTGACGACAGCGCCTAATGAACGTCATCGCTTAACAACAAGAACTCGTCAACTTCATCTGGGGCATTGCCAACCTGCTGCGCGGCACGTATCGGCCGCCGCAATATCGACGCGTAATGATTCGCTCGGCGACCCCAACCCGTAGCAAGCAACCTGCTGCATTACCTCAAGAGCTTCGGCAGGGACGCGCGCGCATCTGCTGTGACAGGGCCGTTAGCCATCGCTAGGATCGAAAATACGTCGATGTTTAACGATTTATTCGACATTACCCCGCTGATATGTCGATTCAGAAGACACATTGACGATGTATTGTCGAATTTATTTAATATTTTCAACATAATACAAATTTGACGCTATGATTTTTATCCAGTTCGACATATAGGCCGCGTTAGGCTAAATTTGAGCGAATTTCAGGCGCTTTAGCCCGAGGACTGCACATGTTTGACCCCAAACGCCCCTTCGATTTGCCCCCCCTCCTGCGCGGCAGCGTGCCCATGAGCGACTGGGAAAGCGCTGAGGTGTTCCGAAAGTGCATCAAGGCCAACACGGCCCTCGCGGCGCTGAAAGAGGCTGCCGCGCTGCTGCCCAACCCGGACGTGATGCTGAGCGCTTTGGTGTTGCTGGAGTCCAAGGCCAGCTCGGAGATTGAGAACATCGTGACCACCACGGATGAGCTGTTCCAGTACGCCGCTAAAGACCCGGTCAGAGCCGACGTGGCCGTCAAGGAGACGCTGCAATACCGCGAGTCGCTCTACCATGGGCTTAGCCAATTGCGCACACGCGTGCTGGCCACCACGCTGATCGAGGAGATTTGCAGCAAAACCAAGGGCATGGAGATGCATGTGCGCAAAGTGCCGGGCACTGCCCTGGTCAACGCGCGCACGCAGGAGACGATTTACACGCCACCTCAAGGCGAGGCGCTGCTGCGTGAAAAACTGGCCGACTGGGAGCGTTTTTGTCACGCCGAAGAAAATGACATTGCACGCGGCGGCGAAATTGACCCGCTGGTGCGCATGGCCGTGCTGCATTACCAATTTGAAGCGATCCATCCGTTTCTGGATGGCAATGGCCGCACCGGGCGGGTACTGAACCTGCTCTATCTCGTGGACAAGGGGTTGCTGACGTCACCCGTGCTTTATCTGTCTCGCTACATCCTGAACCACCGCAGCCGGTATTACTCGCTGTTGCTGGCGGTGTCGCGCGAGGGCACGGTGGCGGCATGGCAGCAGTGGCTGCTGTACATGCTGGAGGCGGTGCGTGAAACAGCAGTGTGGACGCTGGAAAAAATCAAGGCGATTTCGCGGCTAATGCAAAACACCCATGAGCAAATTCAGCGCGACACCAAACTCGGCAATCAGAAGGACTTGGTGGAGCTGATTTTCCGGCTGCCGTACTGCCGCGTAGCCGACGTGGTGCAGGCTCAAATCGCCAAGCGGCAAACGGCTTCCGTGTACCTGAAAACGCTGACGGACACCGGGCTTTTGCAATTGCAGGGAAATGGTCGAGAGAAGCTCTACCTGAACCATCGCCTGATTGATCTGCTGAAATACGACGCAGCGGAAGGCGACGTGGCATGAGCGTCCACGCTGAGCGGGCGTTTACGAGCGCAATAGAAGCGCGCCATGCTGGTGTGGCCGAGGCGTTCGGTACCAAGCGGGCGCTGTTAGCCGACTCAGGTACGTAGCGGTAGTCGCAAAGCAGACCAAGGAAATCATGTCTGAGTAGACCGGCGCAACAAATGCCCGCTCACACCCACGCTGATGGAGCGGTGAATTTCACGACAATGTCGGTGGCTTCAAATCTGACGATCACATATATGCGCTTCTTTGAAAATGGCCCATCAATACCTGATGAATTGCTCGTCGCGAGAGATGAAGGACGAGTAGTTTTCTTCTGCGGCGCGGGTGTGTCGCGAGCGCGAGCAGGGTTGTCAGATTTCTTCGGGTTGGCTGAGAGTGTTATCGGCACGCTAGGCGTCCCGGCCGATCACGCGGCATGCAAGGTTCTGCGCGAAGCGAGGGAAATGGAGGCGCGAACGGGTGTTGCGGGGCTAATCTCCGCAGATCGCATCTTCGGGCTATTGGAACGAGACTTTCTGGACCGAGACATTGAATCTGCAGTAGCAAAGGCGCTTAAGCCAAAGCCTGAAGTGGATCTGTCAGCACATCAGATTTTGCTCCAACTAGCTACGACGCCGTCACACAAGGTGCGCCTTGTCACGACCAATTTTGACCGTCTGTTCAATGATTGCGACAGCACGATTCCCTTTTGGCAGCCGCCTCGGTTGCCTGACCCATCTCGTCAAAATGAATTTGATGGAATCATCTACCTCCACGGTCGCGCTAACGTTGATTACGACCGATCTGAAGGAGACGGCTTCGTTCTATCAAGCTCTGAGTTTGGGCGGGCCTATCTGTCAGACGGCTGGGCAACCAGATTTTTTCGAGACATACTTGATAAATATGTCGTTGTCTTTGTCGGCTATTCGGCTGATGACCCGCCCGTTCAGTACTTGCTCGAAGCACTGAACAAATCCGTCGGTCAACTCGACGGCATTTACGCCTTCCAGTCGGGCACGTCGAACGACGCAGCTGCGAGATGGCAACACAAAGGGATTCAGGCGATTGCGTACTCCGACGAGGATGCACATTCATTGTTATGGCGAACGCTGGAAGCGTGGGCTGAACGAGCGAAAGACCCGAAACGCTGGCGTCAAGGCGTATTTGAGCGAGCAAAGAAAGGCCCGGAGAATCTTGCGCCTCACGAACGTGGGCGAGTCGCGCATATGGTTTCCACCGTCGAGGGCGCTAACGAACTGGCTGAACAGAAAGACCCGCTCGGTGCAGAATGGCTTTGTGTGTTTGATCCGCATAGACGATATGCGAGGCCACAGAAATCTGGCGATTTTGGCTCGGATGGCCCATACGTTGATCCGTTCGATTGCTATGGCCTCGATTCAGATTTGCCGCCCGCAAGAATTGGCCCCGACGACTACCGCGCTAAGCGAACTACTCCTGCTGATGCGTGGGACTGCTTCGCGACTAATCGGCTAGATCAAATCGATTTGGTCAGCGATGCCGCGTCGCTATTCCGTGGAGGATCAGCCGTAAATCCGCAGGTACTTCCAGCGCGCTTAAGCCGAATAGCAATGTGGGTCGGCAACATATCTGATCAACCCGCCGCCGTTTGGTGGGCGGGCCATCAGTTCGGGTTGCATCCAGCGGTACAGCGAAACATACGGTGGCGACAAGAGCGCACGCAGGAGCAATCCTCACCAATCGTCAGGCAAGCATGGCGTTACCTATTTGAAGCTTGGGAAACCAAGAGTGACTTCAATGACGACAGCTATGCCTTGAAATCAATCATCGAAAAGGATGGCTGGGATAGCGCTCTTGCTAGAAGGTTTGCTCGCATTAACCGGCCGCGACTGAAAGTCACTTTCAGCTATGCGGCGGGCGCACAACCGCCGTCGAGCGCGGAGGTCACGACACTTTGTAGCTTGTTTGGACTGGATGTCGAGTATCCAGATCAACACGATGCAGCGGCAATACCGAACGACTGGCTTTTGTTCATTATTCGAGAACTGCGCAAAAATCTCGAACTCGCAGTGTCTCTCGAAAATGAAATTGGTGGATGGGGAGTGCACGACATCAGCCCGCTCATTCGAGACGACTCTCCAGAGTTATACGGTTTTGGTAGTGCTGGCGGCTTGTCCGGGGTCGTGAGGTCGTTCGTGTTGCACTTCGAGCGATTGATGCAAATCGACACTGCTGCAGCCGTCCGAGAAATGGCCGCGTGGCCAATGGACGATGATTCGGTTTTCAGTCGAATACGAATTTGGACATCCGGAAAACCGGAACTCGTTTCGCCGCAAACGTTTGGCGACGTTTTTGCCGCACTGAGTGAAAGCGCATTTTGGAGTAGCTATCACCAAAGAGACTTACTGATGACCCTAGCGGGGCGTTGGGATGAACTTCCCAACTCCGCACGCCAGACGGTAGTTCAACGGTTGCTGGACGGGCCAGCCAGATGGCACGAAGAGAACTCGCCGGACTACGACCAACGTCGCGCGAGCGCTAGTCTTTCTCGGCTTACTTGGCTCGCTAAGAAGGGCTGCACTTTCGCTTCAAACATGCAAAGCGAAACTGATCGCCTCCAGCGTGTCGTGCCCGACTGGAAAACAGAATACGCAGACAAGGCCGCCGATTCAATGGAGCCTCACGGCGGCACCGTACAAACCGACATCGAGCACTCAACGCTCTTAGAACAGCCCCTTGCAAACGTTCTTTCCAAGGCGCTAGAAGTGAGTGGCAGGCACGATAACTTTCTCGTGAATAGAGCGCCCTTTGCGGGCCTAGCCGCTTCGCGTCCCGTGCGAGCGTTTCGCGCGCTTGTGCAAGCCTCAAAGCGAAGTGAATTTTCATTGGAACTCTGGCGACAGTTCTTGAACTCCGAAGCACGGAAAACGGATCGACCCAAGTTTATGGCGCTTATTGCTGAGCGTGTATCTCGGCTTCCTTTGGTTGCGGTAGATGGTCTTGTCCGTTTGGGCTCAGACTGGGCACTAACGGTGAGCGAGCAGTTGGCAGCGCAATTTCCGACTTCATTTCATCGTGTGACATTGAAACTCGTTGAAAGTCTTCGTTTAAAGCCAAATCAAGGGACGACCAGTATCGTTAGAGGACATCGAGCGCCAAGCTGGGTCATGGAGGCGATAAATGCCCCCGTCGGAAAGATCGCGCAGACACTGTGGAAAGACCCCAAAATTACAGCGCTGCAAGCGGATGAAGGGCTTCCATCTGAGTGGCGCGAACGGGTGGACGATCTGTTGGCTCTACCGGGCGATCTTCGTAGACACGCGTTAGTCATATTCGCTCACAACCTCGACTGGTTTCATTTCATCGATTCGAACTGGACTGAAGAGAATTTGCTGACTGTTTTGGACGGCGACGACGAAGATGATCGCAACGCGCTCTGGAGTGGATTCTTTTGGGGAGGAAAGATTCCCGGAGTACGGCTCGGCTTACGGTTGAAACCAAGCTTGCTTGCGTTTGCCAGTGCCCCGGGTTTGTCTCAAAGTGATCGAAATAATGTCTTGGCAGCGATGATTCTTGCGGGCTGGAAGAGCAGAGACGAGACAATCGGGGAGCGCTTCATTTCTAACAGCGAGATGCGGGAAGTATTGCTGCATGCCGGTGACGAATTCCGTTCGCGCGTACTGTGGCAATTGCAAACATGGGCCAGACAAACGGCCGACGCTGACGGCGTCAGTCATTGGCGCACACTTGTTACCGAATTCATTCGCGACGTCTGGCCACTTCAAAAGTCGGCAAAAACTCCAAAAATGTCCGCTGCGCTTTTGAATCTGACTTTCTCCGATCCAAACAGTTTTCCGACGCTGACAGCACTTGTTCTGCCCCTACTAACAAGCATTGACCGTGGCAATCATTTGATGCTTCATGCAGTTGCGGGAAAAGGTAAGTTATCCAGCCAGTTTCCAAAAGAAATGCTCGCGCTCATGTTCGCAGTGTTATCGAACAAGGCCACAGACTGGCCATACGATGCCGATGGGGTTCTGTCGCGAATAGCTGAGGCGGATGAGAGTTTGCGACTTGACGAGAGAATGGTGGAGCTCAATCGGCGATGGAATTCGCGCTAGCAAGTACTTAAATCGTCGCAGTGAATTGCGGTGACCCATCGACGTCACCGTAAAGATCGGCGCCCCAAATCGGCGCGATCACCGTAGTCTCCCGTAGTGGTGCGTTGCAGCATAATCAGCTGATGAACACACCAACGCCCGCCCCCGATCTTGACGACAAAGACGCGCCGCTCAAGGCCGACACACGGCTGCTTGGGCGATTGCTTGGCGACGTGATTCGTGCGCAGCGGGGCGATACTACGTTCGACAAGGTGGAATCGATCCGGCAGGAGTCGGTGCGCTTTCATCGTGAAGGGGCTACGCATCGTACGCTGGATGCACTGCTTGCCGACCTGAGTGTTGAGGAGACGCTGGACGTCGTTCGCGCATTCACCTACTTTTCGCACCTCGCGAACATTGCCGAAGACGTGCAGCAGAATCGTCGTCGTCGTCATCACAAAAAAGCGGGGTCGGCGGCACAGGCGGGCTCGTTGGCTGCGGCGTTTGAGCATTTGAAAGCGGGTCACATCAGCGGCAACGAGATCGCGTACTGCCTCGCGCGCGCCAATGTGAGCCCGACGCTTACCGCGCATCCGACTGAGATTAAGCGACAGAGCACGCTTGATACCGAGCGCTTCATTGCGCACTCGTTGACATTGGAGAACGATGATCGGGAAGCTACGTTGCATCGCCTCGTGTTGCAGCTTTGGCAGACCGCGATGTTGCGGCTGACTAAGCTGCGCGTGCGTGATGAGATCGACAACGCGCTCAGCTATTTCCGCGCCAGTTTTTTGGCTGAAGTGCCGCGCCTGACCAAAAACACGCTGGCGCTGCTGGCTGCGCACGACCGCACTGTGGCCGAGTTGCCCGCGTTTTTGAAGGTCGGCATGTGGATCGGGGGTGATCGCGATGGCAATCCGTTTGTGAACGCCGACACGCTTGAATATGTGATCGACACACAGTCGGAACTGGCGCTGTCGCACTACCTCGCCGAGGTGCATTCGCTCGGTGCGGAGCTTGCCATGTCGAGCCGCCTGATTGCGGTGACGCCCGAGCTGGCTGACCTCGCCGAGCGCGGTGGTGACGCGTCGCGCTTTCGCGTGGATGAGCCGTATCGCCGCGCTTTGACTGGTATCTACAGCCGGCTCGCCGCTACCTATCGTGGGCTCACGGGCAAGACCACCGCACGCACGCCGCACAACGCGGACGCCTCGCCTTACGTTACGGCGGATGAGCTTGCCGACGATTTGGAGATCATTGCCGAGTCTCTCAACGGGCACGGCTCAAAAGTCATCGCCGATGCGCGCGTGTTGCCACTCAAACGTGCGGTCCAAATTTTCGGCTTTCATTTAGCGCCCGTGGACTTGCGCCAGAACTCCACCGTGCATGAATCGGTGGTCGCTGAATTGCTCGCGGGTTGTGGTCTGTGCGCCAACTATTCGGCGTTGTCCGAAGACGAAAAAGTCGCGCTGCTTTCGCGCGAGCTTGAGAGCGCGCGCCTGCTCGCCTCGCCGTACATGAAGCTCTCGGAAACCGCGCTTTCCGAGCTCGCCATCTTCCGCAAGGCCGCCGACGTTCACGCGCGATTTGGTGCGGCCGCCGTGCCGCGCATGATTATTTCTATGGCGAAATCGCTCTCCGATTTGCTGGAGCTGGCGACGCTGTGCAAAGAGGTTGGCCTCGCGCGCGGTGGCGATGCGCCGCATCTGGCCGTGGCCATCGTGCCGCTGTTCGAGACGATTGAGGACTTGCAAAACGCGCCGACGGTCATGGCTGCGGCCTTCGCGCATCCGCTTTATCGCCGCTGGATCAAGGCGCAGAATGATGCGCAGGAGATCATGCTCGGCTACAGCGACAGCAACAAGGACGGCGGCTATTTCACCGCGAACTGGACGCTGTATCGTGCGCAGGCCGCGCTGGTCGAGAGCTTCTCCAAACATGGCGTGCGCCTCTGCCTGTTCCACGGTCGCGGCGGCAGTGTGGGGCGCGGTGGTGGCCCGAGCTACGAAGCGATTCGCGCGCAACCGGCAGGCGCGGTCAACGGGTTTTTGCGGCTCACGGAGCAGGGCGAAATCATTGCCAGCAAATACGGCGACCCCGACCTCGCGCAACGCAATCTCGAAACGCTGCTCGCCGCCGTGCTGGAGAGCACGCTGCTGCCCAACATCGCGAGCGACGCAAAACAGCAGGCACGTTATGAAGCGCTTGCAGAAAAACTAAGCGAACACGCGTTCACCGCCTACCGCGCACTCGTCTACGGCGACGACGGCTTCGTCACCTATTTCCGCGAAAGCACGCCGATCAAAGAGATTGCTGAACTCAACATCGGCTCGCGCCCCGCATCAAGAAAAGCCGGTGCCCGCATTGAAGATTTGCGCGCTATTCCGTGGGTGTTTAGCTGGGCGCAAGCCCGCGTGTCGCTGCCGGGCTGGTACGGTTTCGGCAGCGCCGTCGCGGCATTGTGTGACGAGCAACCCGAGGCGATTATCGAGCTGCGTGCAATGGCAAAGGATTGGCCGTTCTTCGCCACGGTCCTTTCAAACCTTGGCATGGTGCTGGCAAAAACCGACATGCAAATCGCAGCCGCGTACGCGTCGCTGGTGCAAGACAAGGTCATCCGCGAACGCGTTTGGGGCAAGATTCACGTGGAGTGGGAACGCACCAAAAATGCCTACGAAACTATCGTGGGTGCCGCGCCACTGGCCGACAACCCAACGCTCGCTCGCTCCATCCGCAATCGCTTTCCGTATCTCGATCCGCTCAATCATTTGCAGATTAAATTGATTCGACGCGTGCGGTCG
>JAYSUK010000340.1:0-3023 GCA_043719085.1 Burkholderiales bacterium
CGCTGCTATCCGGTGGGCACGAGGTGCCCACCCTACCCGTATCACCCACGCTACCGCTTTAGCCTGAAACCTATATTGCATATGGGCTGACGGCCGATATTGCCAGTAGTCGACTTCAAGCATTTAGGCGCATCAGCCCGTAAGTAGTGGGGCTTGTAACGAAAAGCTGCAAGGATCAAACTCATGAAAACCAACGCGAGTACGCCGTGGTTCTTTTTGGTGCCCAACATGATTGTGATCATGTTGTTCACCTTCGTGCCGATTGCGATCAATATCTACTACGCGTTCACTGGCGGCGTGAATCTGTACCCCAATCAACGCCCCGTGGTTGGCGTTGAAAACTTCGCCGTGCTGCTCGAATGTGGCTCCTACCTTGATCCATCGAGCTGCACTAAAGACGTGTTCTGGCGCTCCATTTTCAACACCGCCAAATATGCGTTTTTCCAAGTTTCGCTGATGGTGCTGTTCAGTCTGATCACCGCCATCGTGCTCAACCGAAAAATCATCGGTCGCGGTTTCTGGCGCGGCGTGTTTTTTTATCCGGTACTGTTGTCGCCAGTCGTAGTGGCACTCATCTGGAAGTGGATCCTGCAACGCGACGGCCTGCTCAACGCCGCGATGGTCGGCGTTGGCTCTGATCCGGTGCTGTGGCTCGCCGAGGCGGGCTGGGCGTTCTTCTGGGTGACGTTTGTGTCGATCTGGGCGCACATGGGTTTCTACATGTTGATTTTGCTCGCGGGGTTGCAAGCGATTCCGGCGGATTTGTATGAAGCCGCACAGCTCGATAAAGCCTCGCCCTGGCGCTCGCTGACGCGAGTAACGCTTCCGCTCCTGATGCCGAACCTGATGGTAGTGCTGGTGCTCGCGCTCATCAAGGCGGTGCAGACGTTTGATGAAGTGTTCGTGCTCACCGGTGGTGGGCCGGGTTCGGCTACCACCTTCATCGTGCAGTTCATCTATCACACCGGCTTCGTCGAACCAGTGCGCCTTTACGGCATTGCGGCGGCGGGCTCGCTGTTGCTGGCGCTGGCTCTGGTCGCGCTCACGTTGCTGCAACTACGGCTCTCGAAGGCCGATGAAATGGGGGAGCGCGCCAAATGAAAGCCCTGAATTTTCTGACACGCACGCGCTCCGGCCGCAGCCTCGACTGGACCGACTGGCTGTCCTACATCTACCTCACAATGGGACTGTTCCTGATGTTTGGCCCGGTACTGTGGCTGGCCATGTCGTCATTCAAAACCGAGTCCGCATTAAACGAATTCCCGCCCTCGTTTTTGCCGTACGGACAGAAAGCGGTCGCGGTGCCCGGCGAAGAAAAGATGAAGCCGGTGTACCGCATCAAGCTGCCCGACGGCACCTTCAAGGAACTGCCGGAGGTGCGTCGCATCGGACTCACCGCCACGCACATCGATCCCGCCCGTCCCGACGAGCCGATCCGCGTGAACGTCAAGGATCGTGAGCCGGTGCGCGAGTTCAAGCTCGCCACTGAAAACTACACCGATCTGGGCGGCAAAATCAGTTTCGGCACCTACCTGTGGAACTCGGTCTTCATCACGGTGGTGGCGACCATCCTCACGCTGTTGTTCAATTCGATGGCGGCTTTTGCGTTGTCGAAGTACAAATTCAAAGGGCGCACATCGGTCTTTCTGCTCATCATCGGCACGTTGATGGTGCCGCCCGCCATTGTGCTGGTTCCGAACTTTTTGGTGGTGTCCGAACTGGGCATGCTGAACAGTTTGTGGGGTGTCATCTGGCCCGCCATTGCCACGCCGACTGGCGTGTTTTTGCTGCGGCAATACATGCTCACCATCCCTGACGAATTGCTCGACGCAGCACGCATGGATCACGCCAGCGAATGGCAAATTTACTGGCGCATTGTGCTGCCGCTGGCAGCCCCCGCCCTGGCGGTGCTGGCGATTTTTTCGGTGATGTGGCGCTGGAATGATTTCCTGTGGCCGTTGATCGTGTTGTCGAAGAACGAAAAATTCACTTTGCAGCTTGCCCTCAATGCGTTTCAGGGCGATCTCGTCACGCAGTGGAACTACTTGCTCGCGATGACCGTGATCACGTTGCTGCCGATCACAATCGTGTTCGCTTTTCTCCAGAAATACATCACGCAGGGTATTGCCTCTGCCGGAGTCAAATAATGGGCGCACCTATAAATCCGTTTGTCGGGCGATTCGCGTCGTTGCGGAGTGCTCGCAATCCTCATGTACCAAAGTACATTCCGGTTGCTGCGCGCTCCGCGCCTAGCGCCTCATCCCGAAAAACAAATTTCTAGGAGCGCCCGATGGCATCGCTTCAATTAAAAAAAATCGTCAAGGATTTCGGCACGGCGAAGGTCATTCGCGGCGTTGATCTCGAAGTACATGATGGCGAATTTGTAGTGTTCGTTGGGCCATCCGGCTGCGGCAAATCCACGCTGTTGCGCATGATCTGCGGCCTGGAAGACATCACCTCCGGCGAGCTTTTCATCGACGGCGCGCGAGCCAACGACATTCGTGCCGCAGATCGCGGGCTGGCGATGGTGTTTCAGTCGTACGCGCTGTATCCGCACATGACCGTGTATCAAAACATGGCGTTCGGGCTTGAAAATATCGGCTTGCCGAAAGATCAGGTGAAGAGCAAAGTAGATGCAGCAGCCAAGCTGCTGCGCCTCGATCCGCTGCTCGAACGCAAACCCACGCAGCTTTCCGGCGGACAACGCCAGCGCGTGGCGATTGGTCGGTCCATCGTGCGCGAGCCGAAGATCTTTTTGTTCGACGAACCGCTATCGAACCTCGACGCAGAATTGCGCGTCTCGATGCGTGGCGAAATCACCGGGCTGCATCGCCGCCTCGGTGCGACTATGGTTTATGTCACCCACGATCAGGTCGAAGCAATGACCATGGCCGACAAAATCGTGGTGCTGCGCGCTGGCAGCATCGAGCAGGTTGGCACACCACTCGAGCTCTACAACCGGCCCGACAACAAGTTCGTCGCGGGTTTTATTGGCTCGCCGCAGATGAATTTCGTGCCGGTTT
>JAYSUK010000035.1:0-2321 GCA_043719085.1 Burkholderiales bacterium
AAATGCAATTTGCTCATCCATTGAACGAAAGACGCTGGGTTCCTGCCTATGCAGGAACGACGAACGACTGGAAGCACGTTGCATCATTTCAACAACTTGACCAAAGCAGGCCAAACGACGTCCAGCAACCCCGGCTGCGCCGCAGCGGTTGGATGAATGCGATCTGGCTGAAACTTCGATGAATCTGCACCAATTTTTTCAAGGAAGCGCGGCACCAGGGCTGAGCCTGTGGCCTTCGCGGTATCGGCATACATCGCCTCAAACGCTGCTGTGTAATTCGGCCCGAAGTTGGGTGGCATTTGCATACCAACGATCAGCACTTTTGCGCCCGCCACCTTGGACAACTCGGTCATTTTGAGCAGATTCGCCTTTGCCGTGGCGACCGGAGAGCCGCGCAGGCCGTCATTGCCGCCGAGTTCGATCACCACATGGGTAGGTTTGAATTTGGACAGCAGCGCGGGCAAGCGGCTCAGGCCGCCCGCCGTGGTGTCGCCGCTGATGCTGGCGTTAGTCACAGTAGCCGAAATTTTTTCGCGCACCAGCTTTTTTGCCAGTAAATCAACCCAACCTTCGCCCGAAGACAAGCCGTAGCCTGCGGAAAGCGAATCGCCGACGACCAGGATTTGCGCGTTTTTTGCGTGTGCATCGCCCAACAAGGCGACCCATGCAAACGCAAACGCGAGCGAGACCGAAAGCGCGCGCAGGAACCGGATGGGCGTTTGTTCTGTCATCATCACATTCATTCTAGATTCGTAATTCGCACTGATACGTTGGGCCGACGGCTCGATTAACAATTCCCGCAAAACTTCATGACCCAACCTGCAATCTCACACACAGCACCCACCCCCAACGCCCCACCCGCCATCGCCGCCGACCACCTGTCGCGAGTGGTGCCGCTCGGCGAACGCAAACTGACTATCCTTGATGACGTGTCGCTCACCGTGACCGCCGGTGAAACGCTGGCCATCGTTGGTGCGTCAGGCTCCGGGAAAACGACGTTGCTGGGTCTACTCGCCGGACTGGATCGGCCGAATGCGGGCAGCGTGACCTGGAACGGCGAAGTGGTGAGCACGCTGTCTGAGGACGCGCTAGCCAAGCGCAGACAAGGCTCGGTGGGCTTCGTGTTTCAGTCGTTTCAACTGCTGCCCGCACTCACGGCGTTTGAAAACGTGATGTTGCCTCTGGAACTTGCGGGGGCTCGGGACGCTGAAGCCAGGGCGACCGACTGGCTCACGCGCGTGGGTTTGCGCGAGCGCATGGATCATCTGCCGAAACAACTTTCGGGTGGCGAGCAGCAACGCGTCGCCATCGCCCGCGCCTTTGTCGCAAGCCCGAAGATCGTGTTTTGCGACGAGCCAACCGGCAACCTCGACACCGACACCGGTGCCGAAATTGTCGAGCTGATGTTCACGCTAAACCGCGAACAAGCCACGACACTGGTGCTGGTGACGCACGATCACGATCTCGCTGCGCGTTGTAACCATGTGGTGCGACTGGCGCGCGGTAAGGTGGTGGTGTGAATTTAGTTCTGCGTTTCGTTAAACGGGAACTGCGCACGACCGAGGCGCGCATTCTGGTACTTGCGCTGGCATTGGCCGTCGCCAGCGTAGGTGCTGTCGCGATGTTTGCCGATCGCGTCAAAGGCGCGTTCGTCAATCAGGCTAACGTGCTGCTCGGCGCCGACGCGATGATTTCGGGTGATCGCCCATTGCCAGCAAACTTGGCCGAACAAGCGCTCGCCATGGGGCTGAAAGTGACCCAGTCCACGCGCTTCGGCAGCATGGTCAGCACGCCGGTCAAAGATGGCACAGCAGCCAAAGACTCGGTGCTCTCGGACGTCAAATCCGTGACTGCACCTTACCCGTTGCGCGGCACCATTGAAATCCGCAATGCCGACGGCAAACGCGTGCCATTCACAGCGAATTTGAAACCCGGCGAAGTGCTTGTTGACGAGCGCTTAGCGACGCGCCTGAATGTCAAGGCCGGGGACACCATTGAGCTCGGCAAGAACACGCCGCGCATTGCGCAGGTGTTTGCCGAAGAACCGGAAGTCGCGGGCAACTTTCTGTCTGCCGCGCCGAAAGTATTGATGGCCAACGCCGATGTGGCTGCCAGCGAGCTGCTCGGGCCGGGCAGCCGCGCAACGTATCGGCTGCAAGTGGCCGGTGTTCGCGCGCAGGATTTCGCCGATCTGATCAAGCCGAAACTCGGCCCAGGGCAACGACTGGAAACGGTGCGTGAACTGCGCCCGGAAGTGCGCAACACGCTTGAGAAATCCGAGCAGTTTCTCGGCCTCGCGGCGTCGTTCGCGGTGTTTCTCG
>JAYSUK010000341.1:0-27009 GCA_043719085.1 Burkholderiales bacterium
CTGCTTTCTCGCGGTAGCCCAAGCGTTTTCTGGGAGCGTCCCATCAGCGCGGTCATGTTGGGGCTGTCGATCATCCTGCTGATCATTCTGGCGCTGCCAGCAATCCGCAAAAAGCGCGACGAAACCTTCGTGGACGATTGATCGATTCGATCAAATCCAAAACAAAAACGGGTACTTTGGTGCCCGTTTTTTTTCAGTCCTATTCTTCGTGCGGCGTTTACATCCAAGACGACTGACTGGTCAGGCGTGCCCCACGTGAGCCCCAATCGCGACAAGTTTTGCCACCCGTTGCAAAAAATCACTCAGTCGGCAGTGATTTTTCCAACTTCGATCACGCGCTTCCAGCGTGCAAATTCGCTGGCTTGAAACGCGGTGAACTGCTCGGGCGTGTTGCCCACGATCTCGAAGCCCAAATCAAGCAACTTTGTTTTGGTAGCCGGCTCATTGAGCGCGGCAACAATGGCTTGATGCAACTTGGCTTTGATGTCAGCCGGCAATCCCTTGGGCGCGGCAACTGCCTGCCATGAGTACACGGTAACGCCATTGATCCCCAGCTCTTCCATCGACGGCACGTCGGGCAACAGCGGCGAGCGTTTGGCGCTGGTGATGGCGAGCGCGCGCAGTTTGCCCGCTTTGATGTTGGTGATGCCGGTGTTGATGTTCATAAATGTGGCATCGACCTGTCCACCAAGCAAATCGGCCAGCGCGGGCGCGCCACCTTTGTACGGCACGTGCACGCCGCTGGTGCCCGTTTGTTGCCAGAACAATTCAGCGGTAAGGTGATCGCTGGTGCCGTTGCCTGCTGAGGCGAACGTCATCTTGCCCGGATTAGCTTTGTGAAACGCGATGACGTCCGCAAAGCTCTTGTGAGGCGAATTCGCAGGCACGGTCAATATATTGGGCGCTTGCACCGCGACGGTGATGTAGTCGAAGTCTTTCAGCGCGTCATAGCCTGGATTTTTGAAGAGGTGCGGCCCGATAACAAGCGGGCCGAGCGACGAGACGAAGATAGTGTGGCCATCGGGCGCAGCGCGTTTTGCGGCAGTGGCACCGACGGTGCCGCCCGCGCCTGCGCGGTTCTCGACGATGAACGAGTTGCCGAATTTTTCGGTCAACTTTGGCCCAAGCGTTCGAGCGATCATGTCGGTCGAGCCACCAGGCGGAAACGGCACAATCAACGTAACCGGTTTGTCGGGCCATGCAGCCATCGTGGATGTCATGGCCAAAATTACACCAATGGCGCAGATGATTTTCTTCATGGGGGTTCTCGTTTGATTGTGGTTAATTTGTGCCACCGCTCTTTTAGGAGCGCCGTCGGAGGGCTTCGCCACGGCACCGCGGCAACGGTGGACGCGACCGGATTTCACGCGACTGGTTTACTCGCGCTGCGACGCGTTACGCTCAATCAGTTTGCGAACACGAGTGGATGGTAGCGCTACCACTATTGACCGTCAAGTTTCAACCATTGTTTAACTGGGGGTCAGGTCGTCGCAGGTAAGAATGAAGATTGAGATACATCTTTTTACCGAAAACCCCTATTTAATGGGGTCTAACTGGTACATATCGTCACTACTCGACTACAAGCACAAACCAATGCTAAGCCAATGCCACAGGCGATCACGGCTAAAAGCTGATGCTTCTAGAGCATGATTAGTTACGAACGAAACATGACGCGCGCCGATTAGGCGTTTTTTGCGGAAACCATGACGCAATTGCCAACTCACAACGACTACATTCGTCACTCAAGACATCGCACAGAAGCCAACCATCCATGTCACAGGACGATAATAAAAATTCCCCCGCCACCGGTATGAAAAAAGGTCTCACCAGCTACGGCGATCAGGGCTTTTCGCTGTTCCTGCGCAAGGCTTTCATCAAGGGCGCGGGCTTCACCGACAAGGCGCTTGATCGCCCTGTCATTGGTATTGCCAATACCGGCAGCGCTTATAACCCCTGCCACGGCAACGCGCCGCAGTTGATCGAGGCTGTAAAGCGCGGCGTGATGCTCGCGGGTGGGCTGCCGATGGACTTCCCGACGATCTCGGTGCACGAAAGTTTTGCCGCGCCGACCAGCATGTACCTGCGGAACCTCATGTCGATGGACACTGAAGAAATGATCCGCGCGCAGCCGATGGATGCGGTCGTTTTGATCGGTGGTTGTGACAAGACGGTACCTGCGCAATTGATGGGCGCGGCCTCGGCGGGCATCCCGGCGATCCAGCTCATCACCGGCTCGATGTTGACCGGTTCGCATCGTGGCGAACGGGTCGGCGCATGCACCGATTGCCGTCGCTACTGGGCGAAATTTCGTGCCGATGAAATCGATGCCATCGAGGTCGCGGACGTCAACAATCAGCTCGTGGCAAGTGTTGGCACCTGCTCGGTCATGGGCACGGCGAGCACCATGGCCTGCATCGCCGAAGCGCTCGGCATGACGGTGCCCGGTGGCGCGTCGCCACCCGCTGTCACGGCCGATCGTATTCGCGTCGCTGAGGAGACCGGCGCGCGCGCCGTGCAGATGGCGCACGAGCGTTTGACCATCGA
This sequence comes from Burkholderiales bacterium, assembly GCA_043719085.1. Classification (GTDB taxonomy): domain Bacteria; phylum Pseudomonadota; class Gammaproteobacteria; order Burkholderiales; family Casimicrobiaceae; genus Casimicrobium. The sequence goes on from JAYSUK010000341.1 coordinate 2,545, forward strand.
CAAAATCCTCACGCCTGATGCATTCGAGAACGCGATGCGCGTGCTGCTCGCCATCGGCGGCTCAACCAACGGCATTGTGCATCTCGCCGCGATTGCCGGCCGCGTTGGGCTCGACATCGATTTGCACGCGCTCGACCGCATGGGCCGCGAAACGCCGGTGCTGCTCGATCTCAAGCCATCGGGCCAGCATTACATGGAAGATTTTCATCACGCCGGAGGCATGGCCACGCTGCTGCGCGAACTCAAGCCGTTACTGAAACTTGACGCGATGACGGTCACTGGACGCACCTTGGGCGAAGAGATCAACGCGGCAGGCGCGGGCTTTAAACAAGACGTGGTGCGCCCGTTCAACGACCCGATTTATCCGCAAGGCGGCATCGCCGTGTTGTACGGCAATCTTGCCCCCGGTGGCGCGATCATCAAGCAATCCGCCGCGGACAAAAAGCTCATGGAGCACGAAGGCCGCGCGGTGGTTTTCGAGAACGCGGCCGACCTCGCCGCGCGCATCGATGCGCCCGATCTCGATGTCAACGCCGACGACATTCTGGTGCTGAAAAACATCGGCCCCAAAGGTGCGCCGGGCATGCCGGAGGCAGGCTACATTCCGATCCCGATGAAGCTCGCGCGAGCAGGCGTGAAGGACATGGTGCGCATTTCGGATGGCCGCATGAGCGGCACCGGTTACGGCACCATCGTGCTGCATGTCACGCCCGAAGCCGCAGTGGGCGGGCCGTTCGCGCAGGTGCGCACGGGCGACCGCATTCGCCTGAGCGTGAAAAATCGAGAGATCAGTCTGATGGTTTCTGACCAAGAACTGGCGCAGCGTTCACGCGAAAACGTGATCGTTGAGCCGACCGCCAAGCGCGGTTACCTCAAGCTGTTTTTGCAGACGGTCACGCAGGCCGATCAGGGCGTTGACTTTGACTTTTTGCGCGCGCCTGAGAAACAAGGGAAGACGCCCAAAACACCATAGAACGTTGCCCCTGTGGTACGCGGTGACACTATGCTGGGCAAACTGGCAGGTTTACCCAGCATCAGCGGGAGGGCGATTTAGGCGAGGCAATCGCATGACAGCTTTACGCTGAAAGCCCCGTTTAACTGGGGCTTAACCGCATAAAACGTCATTTATCGACTTATAGCGTAAACGCACTCCAGCCCCGGTGATATATTGATTTCAGCAAAAAGCTGATCATCAAAAATCAGGCTTTCATCGCCAAACCAAGCCGCTCGATCACGACCTTTTCCTTGACGAACTGTTCGGCGATGAACTTGGTGTAATCGGCCGTGTTCATGTAGATCACCGACTGATCATATTTCTCGAAAGTCGCTAGCACCGCCGGGTCTTCCAGCGTTTTCTTGAAGGCGTCGTGCAGGCGTTTGGTCAGCGCCGGATCCATGCCCTTCGGTCCGCCAATGCCGAACGGCGAGTCAGACACCGTCTCGTAGCCCAACTCCTGAAGAGTCGGTATGTTCGGCCAGCGTTTGGTGCGTTTGCTGCCATAGGTCGCAAGCAAACGCAGATTGCCGGCTTCAACTTGCGGCGCCCAGCCAGTCGAGTCGCTGTGTGACATCACATGGCCGCCCAGCACGGCCTGCACGCCGTCAGCGCTGCCCTTGTACGGAATGTGGGTGAGCTTGATGGCCGCCTTCGCAGCAAACTCTTCCATCGCCAGATGCGGCGTGGTGCCGGCACCGGTCGAGCCGTAGCTGAACTTTTCAGGATTGGCCTTTGCGTAGTCGACCAGCTCCTTGATGCTCTTGATCGGTGAATCCGAGCGCACCACGATGCCAAACGTGTATCCCGTGAGGCAGGCGATATAGGTGAAATCCTTCAGCGGATCGAACTGCATTTTTTGCATGTGCGGCAGTCGCGCCACGCCAATGGTGAGTTGCGACAACGTGTAGCCGTCGGGCGCGGCTTTCGCCAGCTCGTTTGGGCCGAGCATGCCGCTGGCACCCGGCTTATTTTCAACCACCACCGAGCCGCCGAGCGCCTTGCCCACACTCTCGGCCAGGGCTCGCATCACGGCGTCCGTTGAGCCGCCAGCGGGCCACGGGCAGATCAGCTTGATAGGCCGTGCCGGATATGCCTGTGCGCTGGCTATGCCGGGCAGCGCTGAGGTCGCGGCCACCGTTGCCACCGCAAAGGACGACTGCACAAACTCGCGACGTGATGAATTGAACTCACCCATGTAACTGCCTCCTGGTTCGGAGCCACGCTGGATCAAGGCATCAACCAAGCCTGAGCGTTGTTTGAAATACTCCGTATAGCGAAATGTAGGCCAGCGCATGAGCAGCGTCAATGCTCCAATCGGTAGCTTGAAGGCCGGTTATTGCGAATCAATCCGCCCGCCTCTGTTGTCCCGAAGTTAGCGCCGTCCGCCGCGCACCAGCTTGAAGACCCCGATGAGAATCACGGCACCCACCAGCGAAACCAGAATCGAGCCCAGGTTCAGCGCGTTCTGGTTAATAGTCGGAACGCCAACCAACGGTGAGATGAAGAAACCGGCTATGAACGCGCCGACGATACCCACCACCACATTCAGGATGATGCCCTGACTGCCATTTGTTTTCATGATGATGCTGGCAATCCAGCCGACAAGACCGCCTACCAATAGCCAAATAAGAATACCCATGTTTTTTCTCGCTTTCGTGTTGAATTAATGTCAAAAGACGCCTTCATGTGTGTCACTCCGCCGTGCGTCGTCGCAATGCGCAATCGACGCGCACTTCATCCAGCAGGCCCTAGACTTAACAAACCTGCGAATTTTCAAGCTACCTTCCGTCGCGATCAAAGTCGCCCGGAATCGCTGACTCAATCCGATTCCACGCGGCGCGAGTCGACAGGCGGGCTTGCTCCCAAGTCATCCGGGAATTTGCCTTTACCCGCTCCCATTCCGGTGCTAGCGAGGCTTCCACGTCGTCAAATTTGCGCCCGGGATACTTGGCAAAACTGGCAACGCCGAACTGGTAGGCGGGTCCGTAGTCGTCATAGGTGTGGTCGCGAATGTAGGCCGACGTATGCATGTAGTTGGCACGCCAGTAGTCATCTTCCGCTTGCGGATTAACCACCGACGCGGCACCCCGACCACCTACCGCACCAAGCACGCCTCCCACCGCTGCACCTGCGAGGGCACCCACAGGCCCCGCCACCGCACCAACTGCGGCACCCGTCAAAGCGCCAGCGCCTGCGCCTACGCCGGAGGCCAAATTGTGATCCTGTAGCTCATCCGCAGGTTTCGGATTGGCGACCTCTGCCGCGCCTTTACCCGCGATACTTCCTACCGCCGCGCCGATGCCCGCCCCAACGATCGCTCCAACCGGGCCGCCGATGGCACCAATGACCGCGCCAGAGGCCGCACCGGCACCCAGGCCGGTACCCGTGGCAAGGTTGTGCTCAGGCAGGTCATCACCACGCTTAGGATTGACCACTTCAGCGGCGCCACGACCGGCAAACCCACCTGCAACAGCGCCAATTCCGGCCCCCACGATGGAGCCGACAGGGCCGCCAACGGCGCCCATCAGAGCACCCGTCGCGGCACCAGCACTTGCAGCCGAGCCGGTCGCTAAATTGTGATCAGTCTCGTCGTCACCATGGCTTGGGTTCACCACTTCTGCGGCACCTTTTCCAGCCATGCCACCGGTTGCAGCACCAATGACTGCGCCGGCAACGGTGCCGATTGGACCTGCCACTGAGCCAAGCACTGCACCCGCAACGGCACCGGCGGAGGCACCCATGCTGGTGCCTACTTCGTGCTCTTCCGGAGCACCGCCGAAGGTCGGATCAACGCCTTCGGCAACCGCCTTACCGGCGAAGCCACCGGTGACCGCGCCGATGACACCACCAACAATGGTGCCGATCGGGCCGGCCACGACCGTTCCAACCACGGCACCTGACAGCGCGCCCGCTCCCGCGCCTAATCCGGTGCCGACCGGATGCGACCCGGGTTCGCCTGTGATCAAGTCAGGGTTGGTGTCTTCCAAACCTGAATGATTGTCTTTCGAATAGTTCATGCTTATTGCCCTTCCAAATATGTGAATCTGCGCCAGCAAACTAGAAGCGTCCGCCTCGAAGGCGGTAACGCCGGCCTACTCGGAGACGCCCGTTGCGGCTTCCGTCGTACTCGCCGAGTTGCTTGCGATGAACGAATTCTGTTGGAGCATGAAGCGCGGAAAAGTCGTCAAATTAGCCGTCCGACTGTAGGACGGTTTCGCGTCTGGCGCGAGCGCGGTAGGTCGTGACACGCGGGTCGGCTTACTGGCGCTTAAACGAGACGCGTAGCACTGTGCCGCACCGAGCGTCGGCATAACGCCAGAGTTAGCGTCAGCAGGTGGCGACCTCAGTACGTGAGCCGCGCTAACGAGCGCAACACCTCGGGTGTCGTGGTCGGGAAACCGAAGAATTCCAGATAGGCTGGAATTTGCTCGAATAGCATGTCAGTGCCAATCTGCACCGAGCAACCGCGCGCCTTTGCGGCGCTAAGGAAGCCGGTCATTTCGTTTTTCATCACCACTTCGCCCACAAAGGTGGTGGGCGCGATGCGTGACACATCCATCGGGAGTGCGTCGCCTTCGTTCATGCCCATCGGTGTGGCATTTACGACGACATCGTAGCCAGCCGGGTCATTCGATTCGGTGGTGACGTTTAGGCTCGTATAGTGATTGCGCAAACGCGACGCCAACCCATGTGATGACGAAACATTGCTATCGAACAAGCCGATTTCTGCAACGCCCGCCGCAGCGAATGACGCAGCAATCGCGCAACCCACGCCGCCGCATCCAACCACCAGCACGCGCGCGCCGACGAGCTTCACACCTTTGCGCAAAACGCCGCGCACGAAGCCTGCGCCGTCGAACATGTCGCCAAGTAATGAGCCATCAGGGCGGAGCAAAACCGCGTTGCACGCACCGGCAATTTGCGCTGTGGGCGAGAGTTCATCGACCAACGCACATGTGGTCACCTTGTGTGGCATCGTGATCAGCGCGCCGCGAATATTGGTGAACTTGAAGATGCTGCGCAGTGCGGCTTCAAAATCCTCTGGCTTCACCCCCATTGGCACCACGACGGCGTCGACACCGACACTTTCGAAATATGGGTTGTAGATCATCGGCGCTTTGAACGCGTGCGTTGGGTAACCGATGTGCGCAATGAGAGTGGTCGTGCCGCGAATCATGAATTAGTTTGACGCTGTGTTGATGGTGAGCCCCTTGCGCGAGGACTCGACAATGGCGTGGATGATACGCAGATTTTCGCAACCGTCGCGCACGCTGACCATGGGTTTGACTTCACCTCGAATGACCGCGCCGAAGTGCTCGATCTGTCGAGCCAATGGGTCTTCGCGCGACATGGGAGCGACCGATACGTCGAATGGTTTCCACCATGATCGATCTTCCGCTTTGCCGTACGTTTTCAGTCGCATGGTTGGCACTGACAGCGATCCAAAGGTGCCGGTGATGACATAGCAATCTTCATCGTCGTAGCTCGGATAGGCCTTATTTTCCTGCGAAGTTTGCTCCCAGCTGCGGGCGCAGGCTGCCGTGTCCGACAAAAAAAAACTGCCTAGCGCGCCACTTGCGAATCGCAGGGTGATGGCGACGGTGTCTTCAATTGCGAAGCCACGAATCGCATTTGACGACATGGCCTGCACGGACACGATATCACCACACAACATGCGCAAGTTGTGAACTTCGTGAATCATATTGAGCAAAATCGGACCCGCTCCAATTTTCATGCGCCAGGGGTTGTCTGCAAAGTAATGATCTGGTTTGAAAAAAACGGCGCTGCCCATGACGCCAACCAGCTTGCCGAGCTTGCCGGATTCAACGACCTCTCTCGCCTTCGCCATGATCGGACTGTGCGCGCGGTGATGCCCGACGAGTACCGGAACGCCGCTTGCCTCGACGGCCCTCACCAAGCGTTCGCCGTCTTCGAGCAGCGTCGCGATGGGCTTCTCAAGCAGCATCGGAACGCCCGCGTCCAGACAGCGCAACGCCTGCTCTACATGCAAATGATTCGGCGTCGCAAGAATGATGCCGTCGGGGCGAGCGCTAGCAAAAAGTTCATCTAGCGTTTTGAACAGCGGCACGCCTTCTTTGGCAGCAACGGCCTGCGCAGCGGGCGATGGATCAACGATGGCTGAGAGGGCGCAAGTGGCGCTATCGCGCAGGCAGCGGACGTGTGCGTGGCCGATCATGCCTGCGCCCGCGACAGCGATTCTTTGTTGGGTCATGACGCTATTTTTTCGCCTTGACTGCGAACGTTCAAATAAAAATCAGAAGTAGCGCGCTATTTAAAACTGCCGTCATACTCGGCGCAGCCGGGTATCCAGCGGTTGCCGACGCAGGAGCGTGTTCCCACATAACTGCGTTAGCGAACTTTCTGGATCCCCGCCTTCAGCGAGGATGACGCCATCAAAAGGTTTACTTGCGCATCTTGGCCAGTTCAGCCATCACTTCGTTCACTGTCGCTTCGCCAACGCTAGCGCTGTACTTAGCAATTACCGGCTTCATTTTTTCGCGCAATTTGGCCACTTCAGCAGGTCCAAACTGGGTCACCGCCATGCCATTTTTCTTGAGTAACTCCAGGTTTGCTGCGAGCGCTGCGCGTGAAGCCTCACGCTGAGTCTTGCCTGCCTCGACGGCTGCGTCACCGAGAATCTGCCTCTCGGTTGCGCTGTACGTGTCCCACACTTTTTTACTAAAGATCACGGACTGTGGGTTGTACTGGTGATTGGTCAGCGCGATGTTTTTCTGCACTTCCCAGAACTTGTTGGCAGCGATCACGGCGACCGGGTTTTCCTGACCGTCGATGGCTTTTTGCTCAAGACCACCATACACCTCGGGGAACGGCATGGGTGTTGGGTTCGCGCCCAGTGCCTTGACCCAGTCCACGTTGATCGGGTTCGGGATCACGCGCAGCTTCAGGCCCTCGATGTCTTCAACCTTGTTCAGCGGACGCTTGCTGTTGGTCATCTGGCGATAGCCGAGTTCCCAGTAAGCCAGCCCGACGATCCCCTTCTCTTCCAGTTTGGCATGCATTTTTTTACCGACGGGGCCGTCCACAATGGCGTCGGACTCTTTCTCGTTGGCAAACAAGAATGGGAAGTCAAAGATCGCCAGCTCTTTGGCAACGCTTGCCAGAATGCCAGAGTTCATCACCGACATTTCGACCGTGCCGCCCTGAACCGACGACGTGACCGCCTGATCGCTGCCGAGCGTGCTGCCCAGAAAAAGATTCACTTTCATCTTGCCGCCAGATTTCGCAGCCACGATCTCGGCGAACTTCTTCATGCCTGCTACGGCTGGGTGTCCCTCGGGGCTGGCAAGTGCGAATTTGATGGTGCGCTCTTGCGCGAACGCAGATCCGGTCGTACCCAGAGTGGCGACCGCGACAGCAGCCACCAGTGTTTTCAAAAATAGACGTTTCATGAGTTTCTCCTCCAAGAGAATTTGGGTTAGTACGCGAAAATTTTTGAACCCAGACGCGGCGCACCAGACGCACCAGGTTCATTTCGAAATCAGTAAAACCAGCGCGCTGGCACCATCACCAGCTCCGGGAACAACACCATCAAAAATAGCAATGCGAACTGCGCGACCATGAACGGCCACACGCCACGGGTCACCTCATCCATGCTCACTTTGCCAACGCCAGCCACGGTGTTGAGCACGGTGCCAACCGGTGGCGTGATCAGGCCAATTGCGTTGTTCATAACGAACAGCACGCCGAAGTAAACCGGGTCAATACCTGCCGCTTTAACGATGGGCATCAGCACCGGTGTGAGGATCAGGATGGTCGGCGTCATGTCCATCGCCGTGCCCACGATCATCACCAAAATCATAATGGCGAACATCAGCATTTTTGGGCTATCGAGGAATGGCTGCAGCAGCGTCACGATCTGTTGCGGCACCTGCGCCACTGTGATCAGCCATGCCGAAACCATCGCAGCAGCAACCAAAAACATGATGACCGCAGTGGTCTTGGCAGCGGCCAAAAACAAGCCGTACAACTGATTCAACTTCAGTTCTTTGTAAATCACCGTTGCGACGAACAATGCGTACACCGCTGCCACCACAGCCGCTTCGGTGGGCGTGAACACACCAAACTTGAGCCCCACCACCACGATCAACGGAAGCACTAACGCGAAGGTGGCATCCTTGAGCGCGCTGAACACTTCGGCGCGTGACTTGCGCGGCGGCACCGCTACATTTTCGCGACGAGCCAGAATCCACCACGTGATCCACAGCGCGACCGCCAACATCAATCCAGGCACGATGCCCGCGAAGAAGAGCTTGGTGATCGACACGTTCGCCGCCACGCCAAACACCACAAACGCGATGCTCGGAGGAATGATTGGCGCGATGATGCTGGCGGAAGCCAACAACCCAGCGGAGCGCCCCTTGTCGTGACCCGCTGCGACCATCATCGGCAGCAACAGCGCCGACAGCGCGGCCGCATCCGCCACCGCCGACCCCGAGAGCGCCGCCATCAAACAGGCCGACACGATAGCCACGTAGCCCAAGCCGCCTTTAATGTGCCCAACCAGCGTCATCGCAAAAGCAACGATGCGTTTCGACAAACCACCCGCGTTCATGATCTCGCCCGCGAGCATGAAAAACGGCACCGCCAGCAACGGAAAACTGTTCGATCCCTCGATCAAATTTTGCGCGAGGATTTGAGCATCGAACGTGCCCATGTGCAGCATCAATGCAGCGCCACAAATCAGCAGCGAAAACGCGATAGGAATGCCCAACGCCATAGCGGCAAGCAGTGATCCGAGAAAGACAACGATTGTCATGAATTATTCCTGCCGCGCTATTTGGTGGGAACCGGTTGCTCGTGGGGAGCGTCTTCGGATTCGCTCACGCCGACCAACTCGTTGTCGGGCATCTGCCCGGAGAGCAAGCGCCAGAAATTGTTGAGCAGAATCAGCGCTGCAGAAACAGCAAACACCAAGCCACAGGCGTAGAAGGTCGCCATTGACGTTTCCATGACCGCGCTGGTCGTGCCAACGTTGATTTTGGTCTGCTCCCACGTGCCCCAAAAGATCAGCCAGCACATGTAGAGCATCAGTGCGTAGGAAACACCGAGACAGATTTTTTTGCCACGCACGGGAAGCCGTGAAACCACCGTGTCGGTGCCCAAATGTCCACGTTCATTGAGAGCGATGATTGCACCTAGGAAGGTCAGCCACACGAACAGCCAGCGCGACAACTCTTCAGACAAGGTGATGCCGGAATTGAAACCGTAGCGCATCACCACGTTGCCAAATACCAGCGCCACCATGACCGCCAACATGATGGCGATGATGACGCTCAGAAAACGGCAATAGCCGTTGAGCAATTTATTCATGTCTCCTCCTTAGTGACCACATGACTACGTGACGATTGCGGATTCTAAAGCCAGAATGTACGAACTAGTTAGTTTTTTTACACATTGTGGCGAACAGTCATTTGTAACGATTGTTTGAATTTGCCACGGATGCGCTGCGTGAAGCGCTACTTGCGAACGAAGCGCACGATCAGCTCGATCACACTGTCACGCCGCTCGCGCAGCACGCGCGGCGCATCGAAGTCGCGCTTGAAAATCAAAGAAAACGTGTGCCGATTCGACACGTTGAAAAACGTCAACGCCGAGATGGATGCGTGTAGGTCGATAGCGTCGATATTGGCACGGAACACGCCCGACGCTACGCCACGCTCGCAGAGTTTTTGCACGGCTGAAATGGCGGTCACGTTAAGTTTTTGAATCACTTTGCTGCGCGCCATAAACGCGCCGCGCTCCATGTTCTCGGTCATCACGAGGCGAATGAAATCGGGGTTGTCGTGGTGATGATCGAAGGTAAATCCCACCAGTTTGCGCAACGCGTCTTCAGGCGACAAATCCTCCAAATGCAAGTCCGCCTCGATGGCCCGCATGCGCCGGTACGCCTCTTCCAGGACGGCCACATACAAGCCCTCCTTGCTGCCGAAGTAGTAATAAATCATGCGCTTGCTGGTCTTCGTCGCAGCCGCGATTTCGTCGATGCGTCCGCCGCTCAATCCCTTCTCTGCGAACTCTTTGGTCGCCACGTCGAGAATGCCCGCCATCGTGCGCGCCGGGTCGTTGGTTCGGCTGGGCGGTGCAAGCGCTTTGGTTGCCTTGCCGGGCCTCATAGTCTTGGCGGGTACTGCTTTGGCCAAGTCGGCGCGACGTTGCGGCGCAGAATGTACTGGTTCGTTCATTTTTCGCAGTATAGGGCGAAGCTGCGCATCGGATCAACAGGCTTGCGCGTGGCAATAACGACTTGTTTAACTATCAGCTTAGCGCCACGACGCTTTATCAACGTGGGCTACAAGGCGATTTATGCCTGAAGTCGATTTGGTGAATGAATCGGCTTTACACCCTTATTCAATATGGCTTGCAGCTTAAAGCTGTATCCGCCGAGCTGATACTAGCTGCCAAAACGCAGAGCTAATCCTCGTCGCGCTCATACCCCGGCAGAACCGCAATCAGATCGTGCTCCGTCGTCTCAACGACCGTGACTTTCACGATGTCGCCGACGTTCAAATCGCCGCCGTTTTGCACGTGAACGAGTCCGTCAATTTCAGGCGCGTCGGCCCATGATCGGGCCACTGCGATATTGTCCTGCACATCGTCCACGATAACCTCGATTTCGCGGCCAATTTTCGCGCGTAGCAATGCTTCGGAAATTTCCGCCTGCACTTCCATGAACCGGGCACGGCGTTCTTCTTTGACTTCGTCGGCCAACTCGCCCGGCAGGTCGTTGGCGGTTGCGCCGTCGACCGGCGAGTAGGCAAAACAGCCAACGCGATCCAGTTGTGCTTCCTGCAAAAAGTCGAGCAGCTCTTCAAACTCGGCTTCAGTTTCACCGGGGAAGCCAACGATGAAGGTTGACCGGATAGTGAGATCGGGACAGGCTGCACGCCATGCCTGAATGCGCTCGATATTTTTCTCGCCGCTGGCGGGGCGCTTCATAAGCTTCAAAATGCGCGGATTGGCGTGCTGAAACGGCACATCGAGGTAGGGCAAAACACGGCCACCACTTGCGAGCGTCGATTGCGCCATCAGCGGAATCACGTTGTCGACCGTCGGGTACGGATACACGTAGTGCATGCGCGTCCACACGCCCAGCGTGCCCAGTGCTTCGGCCAGTTCGAGCATGCGTGTCTTGACCGGTTTGCCGTTGACAAAATCAGTGCGGTACTTCACGTCGACGCCGTATGCCGAGGTGTCCTGCGAAATGACCAGCAGTTCCTTGACGCCGGATTTGACCAGCGACTCGGCTTCGCGCATTACGTCGCCAATCGGTCGACTCACCAGGTCGCCGCGCATCGACGGGATGATGCAGAAGCTGCAACGATGATTGCAGCCTTCACTTATTTTCAGATACGCGTAGTGTTTCGGTGTGAGCTTCACGCCGTGGTCGGGCACAAGGTCGATGAATTTATTGTGCGGTTTCGGCAGGTGCAAATGCACCGCGTCCATCACTTCGTTCGGCGCGTGCGGACCGGTGACAGCGAGCACTTTCGGATGAATGTTGCGAATGAAATCGCCGTGCTGTTTCGCACCCAGACAGCCAGTGACGATCACCTTACCGTTTTCGGCGAGCGCTTCGCCGATGGCGTCCAGCGATTCGGCAACTGCGTCGTCGATGAAGCCGCAGGTATTGACTACGACCAGGTCGGCGTCGGCGTAATCACCCACTGTTTCATAGCCTTCGGCCTTCAAGCGCGTGAGCACCTGTTCGCTGTCGACGAGCGCCTTCGGGCAGCCTAGTGAGACAAAGCCGACTTTGTGGGTGGCGGAATTGGTGACAGATGGCGCGAGTGACATGAACTGCTTTGTGACAAATTGAGTGTGGCGTCATTCTCGCGAAGCGGGAATCCAGACGCGTGCGATCTGCGAAGCGCCAAAACAAAGCGCGCCTCGCAAGGCTTACCTGCTGGATTCCCGCTTCGCGAGAATAACGGCAAATAAATAAGTGGCTTTGTGAACGACTACTTCTTCTCAGCCGCGCCCGGAAATCCCGGAAACGCGAAGCCGGGGAAAAACTGTTTGCTGCTTTCTTGCATTTTCTGCTGCATGTCGAGAAACATTTTGCTGCTTTGCTCAAGATAATTGCCCATCACGCCCTGCATCGCGGGCGCCTGCAACTGCATGAACTGCTGCCACACTTCAGAGCCCACCTGCCCGCCATCGGCGCCCGTGCTGCCGATCAGCGTGCCGCCTTTTTCAGCGATGTTTTTCTGAAACTCGGTGAAGGCGCGCACGTTCTGTTCAAACAAACCGCCAACCACGCCCTGCATTGCGCCGCCGTAAAAACGGATCATCTGCGACAGCATGTCGTTACTGAACATCGGCACGCCGACGGCCTCTTCTTCCAAAATAATTTGCAGCAGGATGGTGCGCGTCAACTCTTCATTGGTCTTCGCATCGCGCACTTCAAACAGCGTGTTTTCCACCACCATTTGCCGCACGTCGGTCAGGGTGATGTAGCCGCTGGTGGCCGTGTCGTAAAGTCTGCGGTTTGGATACTTCTTGATGATGCGCATCGCGGAGCGCGCGCCGCGAGCGGCACTTGTCTTGGTGGCCATCGTTGAAATCCTAATTTGTGCAGTGCGCAATTGTAGTGCAGGCTCGAAGCCCTATTTATTAGGGCTTCCGCCAACATTCATAGCTGGGTACCTCGTTTGAATCAATCCGTTTGAAACCATTTCTTGTAGCGATAGCTCTAAATTGCTGCGTTGCAACAAATTGTGCTTGACAAGTCGTATTCGTACGCTAACATTCAATTTGTGCACCGCAGCAATTCTGCGGATCTGTCTTACCCAGACAACAACCACAGGAGATTCTCAAATGATTCCAATGTTCGAACAAGTCGCAGAAATGAACCGTGCTTATATGGCCAATGTGCTTAAGGGCGTTGACGCTGCTGTTGCTTACAGCACCAAAGCATCTGCTTTCGGCGTAAATGCTGCTAACGAATTCGCCGCTGCCGCTGCTGCCGATCTGCACGCCATTGCCGCCGTCAAAGCCCCCCAAGACATCGTTCCTTTGCGTGCCAAGCAAATGGAAGAAAAAGCTGACTGGGCCACCACCACGTCACGTCAAGCTTTCGAAATGATCTCCTCGGCTCAAACCGAAGCCATGCACTTCGCTGAAGCTCAAGCTGCTGACGCTGCCAAAGCATTCGCTGCTAACGTTGACAAGCTCGCCAAAAGCGCCCCACAAGGCATGCCGGGTGCCGAGTACGCAATGTCCGCCATGAAGGCTGGCGTTGAGACATCGATGGCTGCTTTCGAAACCGTTGCTAAAGCAACCAAAGAAGGCGTTGAATACGCTGGTACGCAAGTTAAAGCAGCTTCTGCCAAAACTGCCCCAAAGCGTAAGTAATTGCTGACGTGGTTTTCTGCTCCGATGCAAATGCATCGGGCAGCGGATCAGATCCAGGGATTGCGCCGATCCTACCTAAACAGGTAGGGGCGAAGCGCTCATCGTTGTGAAACACTACGCGTGTCCCTCTGTGACGAATGACTGATGGGTTGCCCCCCTCCTCCTCCTTGTGAGGTGATCCATCGTCCCTCCAGCCCGCCCGGCTTGCCGTGCGGGCTTTTTCTTTTGAGCGACGGTAACGAGTGAATTAGCGTCTAAACTGTTTGTCGTTTCTTGTGCCTTTCTTCTTATGATCCCCACGCTGCGCGAACTGTCCTGTGCTGACGACTACGACCCGAACTCGATGCCGGTCGACAAGGCACGTGATTTCATCAACAAAGTGCTCACGCCGATCACCACCCACGAGCGGCTAAACATTCGCGCTGCCCTAAGTCGCGTAATTGCGGAGGACATCGTGTCCCCACTCGATGTGCCGGGGCACGACAACAGCGCCATGGACGGCTGGGCCTATCGTCACGCCGACCTGGCCGACGGCAACGTAACCGTGATGCAGCGCATCGGCACCAGCTACGCAGGCAAGCCGTACCTTGGCAGTGTGGGCGAGAGTGAGTGCGTGCGCATCTTTACCGGTGCGGTGATGCCTGCGGGATGTGACACCGTGGCCATGCAGGAGCGGGTGACCGAAGACGATGCCGGGGTGCATATCCCCGCCGATTTAAAGGCGGGGCAGAACCGCCGTTTTCGCGGCGAAGACCTGAAGACGGGTGCCATCGCGCTCAAACGCGGATCGTTGATAACGCCCGCCGCTGTGGGTCTGCTGGCGAGCCTCGGGATCGGTGAGGTTTCGGTTTACCGCAAACTTCGTGTCGCGTTTTTTTCCACCGGAGACGAACTCAAAAGCATCGGCTCGACGCTCGGCCCCGGTGAGATTTATGACAGCAACCGATACACGATTTACAGCATGCTGGAGCGTGCCGGGTGCCAGCCGATTGACCTTGGTAATTTCATGGATACGCCTGAGGCGATTCGCGCCGGTTTTCAGTCCGCTGCAACCCACGCCGATGTGGTGATCACCAGCGGCGGAGTATCTGTGGGTGAAGCGGATTTCATCAAACAAATGCTCGACGAATTAGGCGAAGTGCTGTTCTGGAAAATCGCCATGAAGCCGGGCCGCCCAATGGCGTACGGAAAAATCGGCGGTGCACACTTTTTCGGGCTTCCGGGCAATCCTGTTGCGGTGATGGTTACGTTCTACCAATTCGTGCGCCCCGCGCTAGCATCGCTGCAGGGGCGCACCGACTACATGCTTCCCCCTACAGTCAAAGCCACAGTACTCAACAAAATCAAAAAAATGCCGGGACGGACCGAGTTTCAACGCGGCATGTTGACCCTAGGTGCCACCGGCGTTGAGGTGAGAACCACCGGCGATCAGGGCTCCGGCATCTTGTCTTCCATGACCCAGGCCAATTGCTTTGTGGTGCTTGACACCGACGTGGGTGGCGTCGAGCCGGGCGCGACGGTTGATGTGCAAATGTTTGAAGGCGTGATGTAGTAAGTCCCCGCGCTCGCAACACACGGCTGGCATGACAAATGAAGAACCAATTGGAGTCCCCGATGGCACAAGCAAAAAATCCGACCGCACATTTGACGGTGGAACACCTTTGGCAATGCGAGCGTCTTGGCACGCCGAGCATATCGCCGGATGGCAAATGGGTGGCGGTAGACCAGTCCACCTACTCGATGGAAACCAACGAGAGCGCGACGCAACTATGGCTGTACGGCACCGACGGCAAATCGCGTAAGCAACTCACCAGCGCGGGGAAAAAGAACACGGCACCGCAATGGTCACCTGATGGTAAGTCCATCGCCTTTTGTGCCAAGCGAGACGGCGACGACGAGCCGCAGCTTTACGTAATTGCGCCTGATGGTGGCGAGGCGCGCCGCGTCACAAAACTGTCGACCGGTGTCGACAGCATTCGCTGGTTTCCGGACAGTAAACGCATCGCTGCAATCTCGTGGGTGTGGCCCGATCTGAAGACTGATGCGCAGCAGGCGAAGCGCCGCAACGAGCAGAAGGATTCAAAAGTAAAAGCCAAGATGGTTGAGGTTGACAACTACCGTCATTGGGATAGCTGGATTTGTGATGGCAAGCGCCCGCATCTGTTTGAAATCAACGTGGCGAGCGGCACAGCAAAAGACCTGTTTGCGGGCAAACCGTGGTCGCTGTCGCAGGGCGATCCGGGCAGCAATGACTATGCAATTTCACCCGACGGCAAAGAAATAGCGTGGGTGCAGCAAAAAGACGTGACGCGGCTGACTGACCCCAGCACGATCACGCTGCTCAACCTCAAAACACGCAAAACGAAAACGGTTGACCTCGGCCACATGTGGTTAGCGTCGCCGGTGTATTCGCACGACGGCACACGCATGATTGTGCTGGCGACTCCGGCCGATGCGCCGAGTCAGCACACCCGCCTGATGCTGGTGGACAGGAAGACGGGCAAGGCGGAGCGTCTCGCTGCAAACTGGCCACGCTCGGTGGGCACGTACGGCAGCGCAAACCCACTGTGGAGCGCGGACGGCAGCGCCGTTGTTTTCGCGGCGGAGGATGCTGGCGTGCAGCATCTGTGGGCGCTTCCGCTCGATGCCGGCGAGCCCAAAGTGATCGCGCGCGGTGGGCACATCATGGCGTTTTCGCAATCGGTTGACGGCAAGACTATGGTGTACACCAAGGCGTCGATTGACCATCCGGCGCGGCTGTATTGCCTCTCCGTTCGCCCTGAGGCAACGCCGAAGGGTCTGATGGGTCAAGAGAAACCCTTCGACAAGCTCAGGGCGAACGGTGAGGCCACGAGTCGTCGCCTCGACCGCCTCAATAATTTCCTCGAAAAAATCCCGCTCGGCAAGTGGGAAAGTCGCGTAGTCAAGGGCTGGCAGGGCGAGCCGGTTCAAACGTTCGTCATCTATCCGCCGAACTACGACAAAAAGAAAAAATATCCGCTGCTGCACAGCATTCACGGTGGCCCGCATGCGGCGCACATGGACACTTGGCACTACCGCTGGAACGTGCAGGCGTTCGCCGCGCAGGGCTACGTCGTCGCGGCGGTGAACTATCACGGCTCATCGGGCTTTGACGAGCCATTCCTCGGCAGCATCGACGGCGATCTCGGCCCGCGCGAGCTTGCAGACACCGAGGCCGTCACCGACATCCTGATCAAAGAAGGCATCGTCGACAAGAACAAACTTTACGCCGCAGGCGGCAGCTACGGCGGCTACATGGTCGCGTGGATGAACGGCCACACGGATCGCTACAAAGCGTACGTCTGCCACGCCGGTGTTTACAACTGGGTCAGCCAGTTCGGCGACGACGGCTACCTCTGGCTCAATCAAGAGCTAGGCGTCTGGCCGTGGGAAGACCTCGAAAAATACCAGTCGCAATCACCGCACACCTTCGCGAAAAACTTCAAGACACCAACCCTCGTAATCCACGGCGAACTCGACTATCGTGTGCCGTATTACGAAGGCCTCGAGTACTACAACACCCTGCGCGCCAAAGGCATCCCAGCCAGACTAGTCATCTATCCAGACGAGAACCACTGGATCCTCAAACCGCAGAATTCACGGCTTTGGTATCGCGAGTTTTTTGCGTGGTTGAAACGGTTTTAAGTGGTTTTAGTTCGACCCCCTCTCCCGCAACGCGGGAGAGGGTTGGGGTGAGGGCGGTTGCGACTGGAAAAATGTCCGCCGCCATATGCCGTCATTCCCGCGAAGGCGGGAATCCAGACCGTAAACTACGCAGAGCACAAACGTAAAGCGCGCGACCCATGAAAATTACGCAAAGCTCTGGAAATGTTTACGTCGATATAGGCGTCGCACAACCGGAGGCGATGCTCGCCAAAGCGCAGTTGGCTCAGCGTGTCGGCAGCATAATCGCTGCTCGCAAACTCACCCAGCGCGAAGCCGCAGAAATCATCGGCGTGCCGCAGCCAAAGCTATGCAACATCCTGCGCGGACAATTCCGTGGCGTAAGCGAAGCAAAACTCATGGACTGCCTGTTGCGTCATGGCAATGACGTGCAGATTGTCGCGAAACCTGTTCGGCGAAAAGCTTCGGTTGGGTTGTTGGCGGTGGCGTTTGCCTAAGTCACAAACGCGTGGGCAACAAGTTGCCCACCCTACACGGCTGGCTCATTAGCAGTAAAACAAGCTCGTGCTCACGATTTGCACACACTAATTGACTGAATGAAAGCAATCAAATGAAATACCCACTTGAGGAAGTGTTCCGCACGGAGGGGGTTCCAGAGTTCACGTTCGTGCGCCCGTCGAACTTTGGCGACATCCTTGTCGATATTCGAAATCCGGGGAAACCCGTCATCATCGAGGGGCAGTCTGGAACAGGCAAGACAACAACCGTCCGCAAAATCATTGCGGAAGCGCTCAGGAATGTTGGATTCGAGTTTCTCTCTGCGCGGAAGTCAAAAGATATCCCACGGATTATCCAACTAGCCAATGGCGAGGTTACAGGCCACTTTATTGTGGATGACTTTCACCGTTTGGACTCCTCTATCCAGTCAAAAATCGCTGACGTAATCAAAGTTGCGGCAGAAGAATACGGCGATGCTTCCCATCCGAAAGTTGTAATTATTGGCATCAACAAAGTTGGCAGCGAACTGATCCACTTGGTACCCGACATCGCTAAGCGCTGCGGCATTCACCGCATTCAACCAGCGTCCTTGCACACGACGACTGAGTTAATTCGCAAAGGTGAAGAGAAGCTCGCCGTTAATTTCGGCGATTGCCAGTCAATTTTTCATGAAACTAAGGGCGACTACTGGCTAACTCAACTTGTCTGTCAATCTGTATGTCTAATAAGTGATGTGACAGAAACGCAAGATTCAGTAGTAGCGCTCACGGTTCATATGGCAACAGTGAGGCATAGAGTCACCCAGCGGCTGGAAAGTTCTTATCAGGAAACCATCAAGGATTTCTGCCGCGGAAAACGATTCCGATCAACTAATGATCCCTACCTAAAACTATTGCGTTGCGTTGGCGAACAAGAAAGCTCCATCGTTGACCTGACTGAGCTCGCGAACTCTAACGAAGAAGTACGCGGAAGCATCAACAACATCAAAGAAACGCGTCTTAACCTTCTGATCGAATCGAAACCCAACTGCGAGCGTCACTTTTATTACAACGCAGAAACGAAACTGTTTGCTATAGAAGATCCTGCTCTGTTCTATTACTTGAAGCACCTGAACTGGGAAGATATCCGCAAAGCGTGCGGATTCAGAACCGGTCAAAAGGACTATGAGTTCGACTTCGCGATTTCATTTGCAGGCGAAAACCGTGAACTTGCAAGATCAATCGCAACTCAATTGGAAGATTTAGATTGCTCGGTATTTTTCGATGAGTTCTTTGAAACAAATTATCTCGGAAAAGCTTGGCACAAGAGCTTTATGCAGATATTCGGTGCGCAGTCGCGGTTCGTCGTGTGCCTTCTCGACACCCACTACGTGGAGAAAATTTGGCCAACTTTCGAACGCGAATCATTCGCGCCACGCGTCAGCGAAGAGTCGGTATTTCCGGTATTTTTAGATGACACACCAATACCGGGAATACCCAAAGACATTGCTGGCATTCACTTCAAAGGTTATCAAGCCATAGGCGACAGCCTTCAGAATAGGATCACCGACGATATAGTCTTTAAGTTGCTAGGTCGATTGGAGTCAGTGTAGCCACGCCACCATCACCTGCTACGCATCGCACGATGCGGGCCGGTCTGATCAGTGCGCCACTTTGTACCGATTAAATCCACAAATCACAACTTGCGCGTAGTCTTCCGTTGCTCAAATGAAAATCCAAGTAAACGGAATCAACCTCTTCTTCGACACGGAAGGCGCATCCCTACGCGCCAGCGGCAGCGTGATGCGCGAGGTGCCAACTGTGATCCTGCTACACGGCGGCCCCGGTGCAGACCATTCGATTTACAAGCCTGACTTCACCACGTTGACCGATGTGGCGCAGGTGATTTATCTGGATCATCGGGGCAATGGTCGCAGCGATGATGGCCCGCCGGAGCTCTGGACGCTTACGCAGTGGGCGGATGATCTGGTGGCGTTTTGCGATGCGCTGGGGATTGTGAAGCCTGTCGTTTACGGCGCGTCGTTTGGCGGCATGGTGGCGATGACGTACGCCACGCGGCATCCTGCGCATGCGGGCAAGCTGGTGCTGGTGAGCACGTCCGCGCAGGCGATGTCACACACGGACGCGAAGGTGGCGATGTTCACGCGGCTGGGCGGCGCGGCGGCGGGTGAGCTGGCGCGGAGCCGCTTTGTCGAAGGTAACACCAGCCCGGCGCTGCTCATGGACTGGATTGACGTTGCCTTTCCGCTGTACACGCAGACCGCGCCGGACCCGGATTTGTGGCGCTGCATTGTGATGAAGCAACCCGTGCGCGAGCACTTCTTCGGCCCCGGTGGCGAGGGCCGTACGCTGGACATGTTGCACGAGCTCTCACGCATCCAGTGCCCGACGCTGGTGATGGGCGGCGCGCTTGATCCGATGCTGCCGATTGAATGCCAGCGAGACATCGCTGCTGCGCTACCGCAACATTTGCTGCGCTATTGCGAGTTTGAAAACTGCGGCCACGGCGTGATCCCGGATGCGCCAGTTGAGGCGATGGCGCTACTGCGCGAGTTCATCGCGGCGTAACCGCTGAAACGGTTCAATTTTTGGCATCAGCTTTTCTTTGTAAGCCCTATTTCATATGGCCTGATACCACGTTTAATCTATTTCTCGACTTTTGCCTTAAAAAATGCTCTAGCCCTTATTGAATGGTCCTTTAGCTAAAGAGTTGATAGCCCAATTTTTGCCGAAACTACCCACGTTAAACCGACCGCCTGGAACTTGGAAGAGCCAACAGAATAACCATGAGAGCCGCGCTCGACCCAATCGCGTCGAGCGGCCGCGAAGCGCGCTCAGGCGCGCGCCGCGACTAATCCCTTTGGAATCGAATCCAGCAACTTGCGTGTGTACGCAGCCTTCGGTGCCGCATACAACTCGTCCGAATCGCCCTGCTCCACCACATTGCCCTCCGACATCACCATCACCTCGTCGCTCATGTATTTGACGACGGCAAGATCGTGGGAGATGAAAATGTAGGACATGCCGAATTCGTCCTGCAAGTCTTGCAGCAAATTCAACACCTGCGCCTGCACCGACACGTCAAGCGCGGACACCGATTCGTCGCAAATCAGGATATCCGGCTTCATGGTTAGGCAGCGTGCGATGGCGATGCGCTGGCGTTGTCCGCCGGAAAATTCATGCGGATATTTGTAGAAGCTCATCTCGGGTAAGCCCACTTTGGCGAGCAGTTCAAAGGCCATCTTGGCGCGCGCCTCGGCGTTGGCCCCGATGCCGTGAATAATCATCGGCTCACAGATGATCTGGCCCACAGTGAAGCGCGGGTTGAGCGACGCGTACGGGTTTTGAAATATGATTTGAATGCGTTTTTTGTAAGGCAAAAACTCCTTCTCGCTCATCGCGAAAATGTTTTTGCCATCGAACCACGCTTCACCCTTGGTCGCATCGTGCAAACGCATGATGGTCAGGCCGACGGTGGTCTTTCCAGAACCGGATTCACCGACGAGCCCCAGCGTTTTGCCTTTGCGCAATTTGAACGACACGTCCTTTGCCGCATTGAAAACACGCTTGCCAAACAAGCCTTCCCGCGACACGAAATCCTTGCACAGCCCTTTGACTTCGAGCACCACGGGATCGCTGTCTTTCACGCCGCGCGAACGCTGCTCCAGACGCATCGCATCGGCGCGACCGGCCATGAAATCATCAATCACCGGCAACCGTTTCGGACGCGAATCCACGACCGGACGGCAGGCGAGCAGCGCCCGCGTGTAGTCGTCCTTCGGCGCAGAAAAAATCTCCTGCGCGCTGCCCTGCTCGCGAATTTCGCCGTTACGCATCACGACAACGTGGTCGGCGATGTCGCCCACCACCGCGAGATCGTGGGTGATGAACAGCACGCTCATACCGCGCTTCTTTTGCAAGTCGGCGATGAGGTCGAGAATCTGCTTCTGAATCGTCACGTCAAGTGCAGTGGTCGGTTCGTCCGCGATGAGCAGTTTCGGTTCGCACGCAATCGCCATGGCGATCATCACGCGCTGTTGCTGCCCGCCAGACATCTGGTGCGGAAAGCTATCGATCCTGATCGTCGGCTCGGGTATGCCGACCTCCGTCAAGAGCGCAATCGCCCGATCGCGCGCAGCGGTGCCAGACAGGCCTTTGTGCTCCTTGAGCACTTCTTCGATCTGAAAGCCGACGGTAAACACCGGGTTCAGCGAGCTCATCGGCTCCTGAAAAATCATCGAGATTTCGCTGCCGCGCAACGCACGCTTTTGCGCGTTAGAAAGCGTCAGCAAATTTTTGCCTTCAAACTCGATGCTGCTGGCCTTGTCGACCGTCGCGTTTTCTTTGGGTAGCAGGCCCAAAACCGCGAGAGACGCAACTGATTTACCCGAACCCGATTCGCCCACGAGGGCAACGGTTTGATTCGGCATCACATCAAACGAAATGCCTTTCAACGCCTCAAACGAATTGTGTTTGTCAAGGCGGAATTTGACGCGCAGGTTTTTGATGGAAAGGAGTGGGGTGTTCATCTTGCGCGCCTTACTTCAACTTCGGATCAAGCGCATCGCGCAGCGCATCGGTAAACAAGCTGAACGCCGTCACCAGCACCGCCATAAACACTGTCGCGGCGACGAGTTGCCACCAGTAACCGAGGATCAATTCGTTTTGCGACTCATTGAGCATGGAGCCCCAACTGACCGTGTCAACCGGCACACCGAAACCGAGGAAGGACAGGATCACCTCCGACTTGATGAATAGCACCACATGCAGGGAGAGCTGCACCAGCACGACGTGCGAAATATTCGGAAAAATATGTACGAACATGCGCCGCAAGTTAGATGCGCCAATCGCGTTGGCAGCGCGCACGTAATCACGAGCTTTGTGTTTCAAATATTCAGCGCGCACCAGCCGGAAAATGCTCGTCCAGCCCGTGAGCCCGAGAATCAGCACCACTGTAATCACGCCCTTTTGCTTGAGAACGGCTGCAATCGCAAGCACCAGCAAGATGTACGGAATGGAGCTGAAGATCGAATAAAACCAGTTCAACGCATCGTCCGTTTTTCCGCCGTAATAGCCAGCAAACGCGCCAAGCACGGTGCCGAGCACAGTGGCTACGATGGCTGCTGCAAAGCCCACCAGAAGGGAGGTTTCCGTACCTTGAATCACCTTCGCCAACACATCCCTGCCCCACTTGTCGGCGCCGAATGGCAGGTAGTCCAATCGCTTGGCTTCAACCACGTTCGCTGCACCGTCGCCAGTGCGGCCAAGCTGCTTGCGCAGTTCCGCCAAAACATCGGCTAATGGATCGACGATTTTGATGCCGGAGTCAACTGTGCCGGTGGACTGCCCGAGTTTCCCCTTCAACTCGTCAATCACCTCACGCAGTGGATCACGGTCGTTGATGAACTCAGGCTTTGCGGCGGCTCCGTCCACCGCGGGACCCGCGTCGGTGCTGCCGCCCGCCTTCAAGTCAGCGGCGGGTTTATGACTGTCTTTGAACAGCGTTGGTGGCGCGTAGTTGATTGCGATTTCTTTGTTCCAGTCTTTTGCGATCAAGCCAAAAAACGCCGCAAACGAGAGCAGAAGAAACGCGATCACAATCACCATTGAGACGACCGCGATGTGGTCGGTCTTCAGGCGTTTCCACGCAAGAGACCACAGACCCGGGGAGCGCTCGATACCGATTTGGCTGAGTGTTGCAGTGGCGGTTGTCATGATGCAGTGGGCCTACTTGAGTTCAACACGCGGATCGACTGCTTTATAGAGCAAGTCCGCAGCGAGGTTGGCCAGCATCGTGGCGAGGGCGACGTACACGGTGACCGCCTTGATCACCGGAAAGTCCGAGCGCTCTACCGCGAGAATCACCTCGCGCCCAATGCCTGGCACCGAGAAGAAACGCTCAATCAGGAACAACCCGACCAGCAAACCCGGCAACTGAATCATCAGGTTGGTGATGATCGGAATCGACGCGTTGCGCAGCACGTGCACAAACATCACGCGATTCTCCGACAAGCCCTTGGCGCGTGCGGTTCGCACGTAATCCTGATTCACTTCATCCAGCAAAAACGTGCGGTACAACCTGATGTTCGGTGCCAGTGAAACCACCAGCGCAATAAGGATAGGTAACGCTGCAAATTTAAGCAAATTTTCAAAAAAACCATTGCCCCAACCCTGCACCGGGAACCAGCCAAATTTGTAGGCCAACACATACTGGAAAACGATGATGTAGACCAAAATCGATATCGACTGTGCCACCGTACACGTGACCATAGCTGCGCGATCGGTGAACGAGCCGCGCACGTAGGCGACTGCCAGCGCGATGCAAACCGCGATGAGGGTTTCAAGAATCAGCAGCGGAATGCCGATCATTAACGACGCAGGCAAGCGTGTTGCAAAAATCTGCGACACGACTTCATTCGTGCTCCAGCTCGCGCCGAAATCGAATGTCACGACTTGCTTGACGAAAATCAGCAACTGCATCCAGTACGGCTCATCAATGCCGAGCTGCTTGCGAATGTTGGCGATTTGTTCCGGGTTGGAAATTTTGCCCGCGAGCAAGTAAGCTGGGTCACCACCCACCACGTTGAACAAGAAAAAAATCAGCAGAATCACACCGGCCATAGTTGGCAGGATTTGCCATAGACGGCGAACAATGTAGGCAAGCATGGCCTATTTCCCCTTGCCGGCCGCTTGGGTAGCGGCCATGTTGACATCGTAGTACAGCCAGTCGGCGAGCAATACCGGATGTTTTTTATAGCCCACGACCCATGGATAAATCATCTGGTTGCGATAGCGCGTTACGCCCAAAGTCCACGGCGTGTCTGCCTCGAACTGCTTCTGCATTTCCAGATACACCTTGTCGCGTTCAGGCCCGTCGGGCAGCGACGCGGATTGCTCGTAAAGCTTGTCGTAGGCCTCGCTTTTGTAGCA
>JAYSUK010000342.1:0-8409 GCA_043719085.1 Burkholderiales bacterium
ACTCAATGAACGAAACACACCTGTGCTGAAATCGCTTTTCACGAGCACGCCAAAATGGCAAAGCTCAAACGCCGACGAACGGCTGACCGCTGTTGCAACCCTTGCAGCAGATGACTCCAATCTTCACACCATCGGCACCACTGACGCTGACGCTCGGGTTCGCGCTGCTGCGATTGCGCAAAGCACCAGCGCCGCGACTTTCAAAGCCGCGATGGACGATGCTGACGCTGGCGTGAAGGCTGCGGCCACGGCCCGCTGGGCGGCGGTTGCCTCGGCGACTACACCAACCGCCGACCTGCCCATCGGCGTAATCGCCGCCGCCCTGCGCGACGATTCGAGCCTCGAATGGAAAGCAGCCGCAGCTCGCGCAGCCAATGCAGATTTGAGTGCATGGCTGGCAACCACTGCCCCCGCCTCATTCAAGCTGGACGCGATCAACACCAGCGCTGATACCGCCCTGCTCGACAAATTACACCTGCAATGGCGCGATCATGACAAGCGACTTGGCAAAGCCTGTCACGACCGCGTGGTGGCGCTGCATTCGCGCGACAAAGCGGCGCAGGAAGCCGATGTGCTGCTCGCGCAATTGCAGAGCTGGTCAGACGCTGATGAGGTGCCGTTGACCAAGCTTGTTGACACTCAACGCGCCTGGGGCAAGCTGACGGTGGATGCCGATCGCAAAGCGAAATTCGAGGGTTTGCTCATCGGCCTGCAACGCAAAATGCAAAACGAATCAGCCGCACGCCGTATGCATGAAGCGTTGGCAATGCAGGTGGCTGGCCTCTCGCTCAAGAGCAAAAAAGCTGCCGAATTTTCGAACGAAGAATTGAACGAGCTCGCGCACGATGCCACCGTTGCGCAAAGCTCGGCTGCACTCGATGCCGGTCTCGCGCAACAGTTACAACAAGTGCATGGTGTGATCGCCGCCGAGCAGCAATTGCGTGAACGCAATGCAACGGGCGAAGCGCTGTTTGCATCCATGCCAACGCCACCGCCACGCCCACCGCGTCAGGAGCGGCTTGCACAGCCTAAAAAACCGCGTGAACCTAAGGCTGAAGTGGTACCGGCTGGTGCGGCTTCCTCGGACAACGCGGCTGCAACGGAAGGTGCTGTTGCAGAAGCTGTTGTGCCAGCTCAAATAGAAGTCACTAATGCTGCCGTTACAGAGGAAGCGGCAAGCACCTCACTGGAAACAATTAGCGCAGCCCCCGAAGCAGCGATCGGTTCTTTCAAGGACACGACTGCCGATGCTGCCCCGGAAGCAGCGGCTGGTTCTGCCCCCTCTCCCGTGGCGGGAGAGCGTGGGGGTGAGGATGAAGCTGCGGCTGCCGAAGCAAAAGCAGCGACCAGCGACGAGCCCACTGTTGCAAACACCGTATCTGAATCACAAGCAGAAGCTGTCGCGATTCAAGCCGACCCATCCGAACCGGCATCTGCGGAGGCAGTACCCACCGCAGCCATCGAAGCCGCAACCGCCGCTGCTCAAACTCAAGCCGCCGATGCCGCTAGCGCGCACGCCAAAGCCCACGCCGACTACGAAGCCGCCCACGCTGAGTGGAAAGCCAAATGCGTCGCATGGCTGGCAACCGTTGACGCTCCCACTCGCGAGCATTTCGAGCGCCGTCTGCATGCGCTCGACAAGCCGGTCGCTGCACCGAAACCCGAGCGCGCTGTCGTGCCGCGTGCCGAGGACGCTGACCTCGCCAGCGCCAACGAACACCTGAGCAAGCTGGCCGAGCTGATCGCTGCCGGCGACGTACGGGGTTCGCGCAATGCCGCCACCAAGCTGTATCAACAGTTCACGGCAAAGCGCTTTCCGAAGATGGAAGAGCAGCGCCTGAACGAGCTTGATGGCGAAGTAAAACGCTTGGAAAGCTGGCTCAAATGGAGCGACGGCCAGGCGCGTGACGGCATCATGGCGCGCGCAGAAGCGCTAAAAGGCTCGCCGCTACCACCCGACGAACTCGCGCGCGAAATTCGTACCATTCAGGACGAATGGAAAGCGCTCGACAAGAAAAACGGCGGCGCACCGAAGCCCAAGTGGGACAAGTTCAACGCCGTGTGCAAAGAAGCCTACGCGCCGGCCAAAGCGCACTTTGACACCCTGCGCAAGCAGCGGAATGAAAACGCATCAGGCCGCGAAAAAATCATCGACGACTTGCATGCGCTCGCTGAGGAAGCCGCAGCACCTTTGCCCGATGGCGAGCATCGCGACTGGGTAGACATCGAGAAGCGCAAATCCGGCTTGTTCGACTTTTGGAAAAAAGGCGGCGGCGTAGCCAACGCCGCGTGGAAAGCGCTCGACGAGAAATTCGACGTCGCATTGAAGATGCTCGATGGCGCACTTGATGCAGCCCGCGAACCCGAAATCGCACGCCGCAAAAAATTGATTGCCGAAGCGGAGGAACTGGCAAACGCGACACCATCGCGCGAAGTCACGGACCGCGCGATTACCGTGCAGCGCCGCTGGGCCGCAGAGCGCCCACAAGGCTTGCCGCACTTGCGTCGCAAGGACGAGCAAAACCTGTGGGACGTGTTCAAGAAAAACACCGACGCCGTGTTCAAGGCGCGCGACTCTGAGCGCGACACGATGAAAGCGCAGTTCTCCGAGGGCATGAAAAATCGCTACGCACTGCTCGATGAACTCAAGGCATTGACCACCGGCGACGACGCTAAAGCTATTGACGCAGGTATCGCCAGCGCCCGCAGCAAATGGCGCGAGCCACCGTTCGTGGATCGCGACAAAGCGATGGACATGGATCGCAAGTTTGACGACGTGCTCGCCGCTGCTAAAAAACGCGTCACCGTGCTTTCACGAGGCGGCGTGATTGATGCCATGAAGGCCACGCTAGAGAAAATTCCTGCGACGGAAGCAACCGACAAAACAGCCGCAGCACTGGTGATCGATGCCGAGCTAATCGCAGGCATAGACTCGCCCGCAGAGATCGCCACCGCCCGCCGCATGCAGCAGCTACGCTGGCTGTCAGACCGCCGTCAACTGCCCACAGCTCCCGACGCAAAAATGACCGCCATTCGCACGTTACTCGGCGCGTTCAATGCAACCGGCGCGAAGATCACGCTCGGTGAACGTGAGCGCTTGACGCGGGCTATTGAGGCGGTGGGGGCGGCGTAGGTCGCACCTTCCGTAGACGAATGTAGGGTGGGCAGCCTCTGCCCACCAACGCTTGGCGTGAATGCGAAATTTTGGTGGGCACGGGGTGCCCACCCTACGAATAATTGGCTACACATTCAATGCTCCTCCTGCCCGGTTCACTGCCCGCTGACCGCGCAACCCTCAAGGCGTTGTGCGCTGCATTAGACGTAACAGCGAACATCGCCGCTCGGTTAAGCAGCGCTTCCGTTAAGCCGTTTTCAGGGTCGTGGAGTGATGCAGAGCGCGAAGCGCGTGGGCTGACGGGCGATCTTTGTCATGGTCAGACGTTAGCGGCCATGACTCACATCAACGCGAAAGAGTACGCTGTCGCGACACCTCTGCACGCAGTCTTGGGATTGACCGATCTAACACCGCTTGATCCTGCTTTGATCTCGCTGAGTGAATCGGAGTCACGCGCGTTATGCGAGGCAGCCGATCTGCATTTGAGCGTGGACGGCGTGCGGCTCTCGTTCGTTGACACAAACCATTGGTTGGTCACCTGCGCCGACGAAATCAACGTGCTCACCGAGCGCCCTGACTGGTTGATCGGTGAACCACTGCGCCCCAACCTGCCGCGCGGAAAAGACGCGCGCCTTGTTGAGCGCTGGATGAATGAGTTGCAGATGTTGCTGTTCTCTCATCCGGTGAATTTGGCTCGTGAAGAACGGGGATTGCCACCGATCAATATGGTCTGGTTGTGGGGGTTTGGCGCTGGCACAAACAATGAAATTGGCACTGTAGGAGCGGCTCTGCCGCGACCAGCGCTGCCAACGCCGGAGGTGGGTCGCGGCACAGCCGCCCCTACAGAAAATTCGCCGCACCTCGATCATCTCCACGCGCTGCGCCGCGGCAACATCCCAGCCTGGCAAAGCGCGTGGCAAAAACTCTCGTCAGAAATCCTGTCAGCCGACTCAATCATCGTCGGTGACAGTCGCCCTCGCCTGCGCCTCACGCTGCGTAAACCATCGACCGCGTCCAAAATCACCGCGCTCTTCCAGCGTAAGCCCTCGTTAGAAGCAGCGCTGACCAAGCTGCAACAGCAACTATGAACACCGCCGCACCCGCACTGCATCGCCGCGCATTCGACCCTGCTGTTTCGCAACAACTCGAAGCCAGCGGAATCTCGCCTCTTTTCTCACGTTTGTATGCCGCGCGCGGAATCGCTTGCGCTGCAGACATCGAATGGAAGCTCTCGCAACTGCCCTCGCCCGCGAGCCTTAAGGGCATTGACGCGGTGTGCGAGCGACTGATTCTGGCGATCTCGTTGCGGCAGAAAATGTTGATTGTGGCGGACTACGACGCTGACGGCGCGACCGCCTGCGCGGTCGGCCTGCGGGGCTTACGCATGATGGGCGCAGAGGTGAGCTACATCGTGCCCAACCGCTTTGAATTTGGTTACGGCCTGACGCCGGAAATCGTGGCTTTGGCTGCACATGAAGCACCCAGCGTCATCGTGACCGTAGACAACGGCATCGCCAGCGTTGAAGGCGTTGCTGCTGCACGTACGCTAGGCATTGATGTGGTCGTCACCGACCATCATTTGCCGGGTGCCACACTGCCGGACACGCCCACCATCGTGAACCCCAATCAAGTGGGTTGCACCTTTCCGAGCAAAGCGATTGCCGGAGTCGGTGTGATGTTTTACGTGCTGCTCGCGCTGCGTGCAAAGCTGCGTGAACGCGGCGTGTTCACGGCAGCGACGCAGCCCGATTTGAATCGTCTGCTTGATCTCGTCGCCCTCGGAACCGTAGCCGATGTGGTGCCGCTGGATGCGGTCAATCGGCGACTGGTCGAGGCAGGCCTGCGCCGCATGCGCGATGGGCAGGCGAACGTGGGTGTTAACGCGCTGTTCGATGTCGCTAAACGTGACGTTAAAAAAGCCACCGCGTACGACCTCGGTTTCATGCTCGGACCGCGCATCAATGCGGCGGGGCGGCTGGATGACATCTCACTTGGCATCGAATGCCTGACCACCGATGATCCCGTTCGCGCAGCCGAAATTGCCGACGAACTTGATCGCCTGAATCGTGAACGCAAGGGCATCGAATCGGGCATGCGCGAGGAGGCCGATCAACTCATCACTGGCACGTTTACTGCGGAACAAAAAAGCATCGTCGTGACCGATCCGACGTGGCATCAAGGCGTGGTGGGCATTGTGGCCGGACGACTGCGCGAGGCGCATCATCGGCCGACCATTGTCTTTGCCCCCGGCGACGAGGGCGAACTTAAGGGCTCGGGTCGCTCCATTCCTGGATTTCATCTGCGCGACGCGCTTGATCTCGTGTCAAAACGCGGGCCGCATTTGATGCGCAAATTCGGTGGTCACGCGATGGCCGCTGGGCTCACCATTGCTGAAGAAAATTTTGCCGCGTTTGCACAAAGTTTTGAGCAAGTCGCAAGTGAACTATTGACGCCAGACCAACTGGAGCAGCGCGTCGAAAGCGACGGCTCGTTTGCGCTCGACGAATTCGATTTCGACACCGCGCATGCGCTCTACCAACACGTATGGGGGCAGGCCTTCCCCGCGCCGCTGTTTGACGACGAGTTCACCGTCACAGACAGCCGCATCGTGGGCTTAAAACACACCAAGATGCGACTCAAACGCGCCGGTCGCACCTTCGACGCCATCCGCTTCGGCTGCACCGCGCCGCCGCCGCAACCACTGCGCGCGGCATACAAAGTGTCGCTGTCGGAATATCAGGGCGTGCAGCGGCTGGAATTGATCGTGGAGCGGTGGTGGCCGGTGAGTTGATTGCGGAGGCGCGGCTTGCCGCTGAAGCGAGGTGACGAAGTGACGGAGATGACACAGGTGACGTGCCGGATCTGTCACCTGTGTCTACTCGACTAAGCTAGTGGGCTAAGTCAAAATTCCGAAGCCCACGGAACGAAGCCCATGTTAGTTGACGTCCACGACGCTAAAACCCAGTTCTCCAAACTGCTGGAGCTTGCGCATGCTGGACAGGAAATCATCCTCGCCAAAGGAGGTAAGCCGTACGCTCGCATGATGTCGCTCGCGCCCGAGATGTCCAAGCGCCAACGCGGCCGCGCGAAGGGCATTAACGACGACGCCTTTTTCGATCCACTGCCAGACGACGCGCTTGCGACTTGGGAAGGACATACAGTTTGGGTGACGGTTATGGACAGCGCTCAATAGGTGCCCGCCTGTCCGGTTCCATGCCATTGCTCAATTTGTAGCTTTTAAGTTACAATTATTATGTGATTTACCTCGTTCGTTATCAGCAGCCCAATGGCGACGAACCACTCACAGATGGACTCAACGGCATTCGCGACAAAGTTGCTCAGGCGCGAATCCGTGTTCGTTTGCGACAAGTCGAGGCGGGCAATTTCGGCGACTGCGAATCAGTCGGTGAAGGTGTCAGCGAGCTGCGCGTGCATGTTGGCGCAGGCTTTCGCGTTTACTTCGGGCGACATGGTCAGACCGTCGTTGTGCCGCTCTGCGGTGGCGACAAGCGCACGCAAGCCAACGACATCTAGCGCGCGAAATTGTTTTGGGCAGACTGGAAAGGCAGGCAGTAATGCGAAAAATCAAGGCCAGCGTATCGCACCACGAACGCGAAATTGAAGAGCTTGCGGCAGACCGCGAACTCGCCGTGGAATACCTCAAAGCCGCCATGCAATCGCTCGACAACCCCGATGATCGCGCGGCAGGCCTCCTCGCGCTGCGCGCAGTAGCCGAAGCCTACGGCGGACTAGGTGCCGTCGCACAAACCGCAGGCATCAGCCGTGAATCGCTCTACCGCGCGCTGTCTCCCAACGGCAACCCGACGCTCAAGACATTGCTGGCGGTGTTGAACACGGTGGGGATGCGGCTGTCGGTGGAGACTGGGGTTGGTGCGGCATGACGCCATTGAACCCGGCTGCCGAACAAGAGCAAAAGAATCCGCACCGAGGCTCCAGTTTCGATGATTTTCTTCGCGATGAAGGCACCTTTGATGAAACGCACGAAAAGGCTAGCGAGCGTGCGCGAAACGAACAGGTCGAAGATACTTTGCTGTGCGATCAACGCGTGGGCAACAAGTTGCCCACCCTACCCGAATAACCGATGAAAATGACCCAAAGCTCTGGCAATGTTTACGCTGACATCGGTGGCCCAACCGGAGGCGATGCTCGCCAAAGCGCAGCTGGCTCAGCGCGTCGGTAGCATCATTGCTGCGCGCAAACTCCCCCAGCGCGAAGCCGCAGAAATAATCGGCGTGCCGCTGCCAAAGCTGTCCAACATCCTGCACGGACAATTCCGTGGCGTAAGCGAAGCAAAGCTCATGGATTGCCTGCTACGGCTTGGCAATGACGTGCAGATGTCGTGAAGTCTGCACGACGAAAAGCTTCGGTCGGGTTGCTTTCGGTGGCGTTTGCGTAGGTCACTCAGATGCGTGAGTAACAGATTGCTCGCGCTACCCAACTTTTAAATGCAGCGCGTGACTACTGATCGACTAGCCCTCCTCAAAATGACTACCAAAAAACTCAGCAATTCACGCGCCATCACCGCCACACTTGACGAGGAATAGCGAAGCAGGGTGCGCATCAAAAATGCGCACCATTCGTTGGTTCACAATCTGGGTTATGCGATAGGCCTCGGTGCGCACTCTGATGCGCACCCTACAAATTAACCTCGTCTTCAACCCAATGAAAATCCAAGTAAACGGAATCAACCTCTTCTTCGACACAGAAGGCGCATCCCTGCGCGCAAATGGCGACGCGATGCGCGAAGTCCCAACGGTCATCCTGTTGCACGGCGGCCCCGGCGCAGACCATTCCATTTACAAGCCAGACTTCTCTGCGCTAACCGACATGGCGCAGGTGATTTATCTGGATCATCGCGGCAATGGTCGCAGTGATGATGGCCCGCCGGAGCTGTGGACGTTGGCGCAGTGGGCGGATGATCTGGTGGCGTTTTGTGATGCGCTGGGGATCGTGAAGCCCGTGGTGTACGGCGCGTCGTTTGGCGGGATGGTGGCGATGACTTACGCGACGCGGCATCCGGAGCACGCGGGGAAGCTGGTGCTGGTGAGCACGTCTGCGCAGGCGACGTCGCATACGGACGCGAAGGTGGCCATG
This sequence comes from Burkholderiales bacterium, assembly GCA_043719085.1. Classification (GTDB taxonomy): domain Bacteria; phylum Pseudomonadota; class Gammaproteobacteria; order Burkholderiales; family Casimicrobiaceae; genus Casimicrobium. The sequence continues at coordinate 8,231 of JAYSUK010000342.1, forward strand.
TTCACCCGGCTGGGCGGTGCTACGGCAGGTGAGTTGGCGCGTCGCCGCTTTGTGGAGTGCGACACCAGCCCGGCGTTGCTCAAGGACTGGATCGACATCGTGTTTCCGCTATACACGCAAACGCTGCCGGATCGAGACTTGTGGCGTCGCATCGTGATGAAGCAACCGGTGCGCGAGCG
>JAYSUK010000343.1:0-8408 GCA_043719085.1 Burkholderiales bacterium
TCGAGCGCGGCGCGCAGGGCTGGTACGCCGAGCGCAGGCGCGCCGCTGCCCTGAATCAGCCCCGCACCATACAGGCCGTCGCCGTGAAGGCTCACGCGCGCTGGGGATTCTGCGGTGCTGATCGCAGGCTTCAATGGAGCGGTGAACGCCGCGCTCGACACGAAGAGCGCGGCGAGCAGCAAACTAGCGGAGACATAAGGTGACCGCAATCGGGCGTGCGCACCAGAGGCGGTCGCACCCATCAGCGAGCGCACGTCACGTCTCCGCGCGCAGTGATGCCGTGCTCTATGCCGCGTGGATTAACGTTGCACGAGCTGAACACGACGTAGTTGAACCCACCGGGCGAGCCGCGTGGCGCTTTGCGACAGGATGTATCGAGATTTGCGGTCATCACTCGCGCGAACGGCACGCGCTGTGCTGAGTCACGATCAAGCGGAACACCGAGCGGCGGACAACCGTATTTCGACGGCGTACTCATGGGTAGGTCGGTAAGTACCTTTGCTTGCCCAATGTCGCCGTTGCCCACGGGCGCAGCAATCGGCAAACCTGCAAGCTGCGCGTAGCCGCAGCACAGCGTAGTGTTGTAGTTGGACGACATGGGATGCGGCGGATGCACGTTTGGTTTGTCGGTGCAGGTGTTGCCCATTAGTCCACGTAGCGGCTGACCGGCTGGACACTTGCTTTGAAACTTTGGCTCCGCGAGCCGTTGCGGCAGAACGGTGCCTTGCGTTTGTGCGCACGACTGGTTGCCATGCCCGCCAGCAAAAGCGCGCACCCGGCTGGCGCAATCGTTGACGCTGCCTACGTCGGGTAGTTGATAGGTGGTGGCGCTGGCTGCGCTGATGCATAAGAGCGCAACGCATAGCGCCGCGAATACGGGGACTGTTGTGCTTGAACAGGTTTGATGTAATGTGCGCATGATGCGATCCTCCGTGTTTGGATTGGGTCGGTCGGGCTCGCTTGTCATCACGTCACCCGCACTCTCAAACGCGGTTTGCGGCTGATACCGGCCAAATTTGCTCGCGCCGACGCGCTCCACGAGATATTGCAACGATTTGCGATGGGCGAGCAGAAAAGTGGGGCGGCCCGCTTTCGCGTGCGCCGCCCCGAGCGGAGGGTTTGACATGAACGAACTGCCGCAGTCACCTCGGTGTGTCCGCGATGGCAGTTCACTTTCTCAAACGCGGAACATCGAAAAATCCGGCCATCGGCTGGATGCCGAGCTCGTTTCTTTCCGATTCTGCGGCATGCCGACAGCTGCCACTGCCGCCAAGGCGTCCGCGCCTACTTCGCCTTCCGCAAATCGCGTGGCGCGTGGCTCACGATAAACGATGTGCCGCCTACGATTTTCGTTGCTGGCGTGGCGGCGTCGCTGCCTAACGTGACTTCCTCCTCAAACACTCGCAGCAACACGTTTTGTTGCGGCACGTTCGGCGTGCGCTTGAAATACAGCCTGATCGGTACATCCTCATCCGGTGGCAGCGACAGCTCGATGGTCATCGTTTCGCCGTCAAATTGCGCTACTGCATCAGTGCGACCAGCCACCACGGCGCACTCCCGCTTGCTCGCGTCGCGACACAGGGTGCGAGCGTATCGAACCTCGGTGAGGCCACTGTCGCGCACCGAAAAATTGAACTGATTGGCCGCCGGTTCGATGCGCACATTCACCTGCCTTGACTCGCGGCCGGATCGCTTGCGAACGAGCACCACCTGCACGCTGGCTTGATCTAGCGCCAGCTTTACTTCGCGCATACTGCGCCACGCAGTCAGCGGTTGCTGAGCGGCTGATTCGGTGACCAGTCCAGAGCTGATGGCGGCACTGTCACCCCAGCGCACCGCCCAGCTATCTCGCCCAAACTCCAGTGGCGTCGCAGCCGCACCGGCGCACGGAATCTGCACGATAGTGGTGGCACCTTGCGCAAGCATCACGCTGCCGCTGGAAGGTGTGGCGCATTGCGTTTGATCGACCCGCTCCATGTCGTCCCAACGCGGCGACAGCAGCACGCCTTTGGCTGGTTTCGCACGCCACACTTCAAGCTGCCCATTGGCACGCGCGGTCGCTGCGTTGTGCAGCATCACATTGACGAAAGCATCTGCACCTGCCGTGGCGGGCTGATGCAAGTACGGGTAGCGCCACTGCAGATCAAGCTCAGGTCGAATCCATAGTGACTCGGCCTCCCATGCCTGCGCACGTAGAGACGGTTCAAGTGTTGCGCCTTTCTGCATCCACACCGATGTTTCGCGTGGTTGACTGCAACGCAGCCGTGTCACGTTGTCGCGGATCAGGCGCATGGCGCTGGCGTTGTCTTTGTCCGCATCGCCGAGCAGCGTTTCGCTGTAACCAGGATAGCTGAGCCCAGCGCTTGAGTAGTACGGCACCCGACGACAGTTGTTTTTTTGGCTTGCCGTATCGCCGTCAGGACACTGACTCAGCGCCATCAGCGACGCCCAGCGCTGCTTTCCTGACGAGAGCACCGCACCGCGCGCGAACGACTGATATTTTTGATTGGCCTCGTCGTGCCCCGCCCCAAGCGTGTGGCCCAACTCGTGCGCAAATGTGTAGAAATATTCCGCGATGGACGCTTTGTGCTTCACCACCGCCAGTCGCCGGTTGGTCTCGATGTCACCTGCGATATTTTTCGTACCGAACGCAATGCCACGTGGTGACGCAAACGATGCGTCACCGTCAATCAACACCAGCACCACGTCGGCATTGGGGGCGACTTTTTCAACATCGGTGTAGAACGCTCGCGACTCGCTCGTTTCATTGGGCGGCCAATACGCGCCGAACACGCTGCCCACCGAATGCACGCTGTTCAAGTCATGACTGATGCCCATCACCATCGGCTCTGACTGCGCGTTGGCGAGCGAAAAGCCCACGTCAATGCCAGGTGTGGAGATGTTGCTGCCGCGCATTGCCGCGTTAGTCACGTCGAGCCCGTGCATGATGTCGATGCTCAAAATCGCAACTTCTGCGGGTGTGCGGCCCACCTTTGACATCAGTTTTTGCGACACCACTACCGCGAGTTTGATACTGCCGGCCGAGTCACCGCACGACGAATCAATGCCTGCCGAATCCACATTGATGTCGGGCAGCGCGGCACGGCGGATCGACTGACCGGCGGGGCTGGGCCGTCTGGCGTCGCTCGCGACCTGCGCCAGTTGCGTAAACAATTCATCGTCAAGCGCCGCCAGCGCATCGCCAATTTTTGGGTTTGGTGTTGGCTCGAACGTCGGCAGCGTCGATGCGCCCATTTTTGCGGGGCGAGGTTTCGCAATCTCGCGCCGCAACCAGCGTTGCACTCGTTCATGGTTTGCTCGTGCGGCGCGAATTTGCGCCGTGCAGGCCGTTGATACCGGACTTACGCGGCGGATAGCTTTGATTTGTTCGTCGATCTTGTTGAGATCGCTTTTTTTGCTGGCGATTTGCGCCAACGCCACCACCGCTTGAATGCCAGCGCCGATGTCAATGCCAACACCTATACCAATGCCACCGCCACCGCGCCCGCCCTGATTGCCCTGCCCGCCACGGCCTCCGCCAAATCCAAAGCCACCAATACTGAACGAAAATCCGGACGACTCTTCTTTCGGCTTGCTCGGTGCTGCTGACACCGGTGGCACACGTGGTGACTCGGGCACGGGCGGACGCGTCGCGCCTACCCCGGCTGTCGGTCTGACATCACAGGGCCGCGTTGCCGTACCGATGCACTCGGGCGATGTAGCGACAGGCGGATTAGTCGTCGCTGCAGGTCGAGTCGTGTCTGGCGGTCGATTGTTGTTGCTTGTAGCTGCAATGCCAGTAGCGGCGGTACTAATGAGCAGCACCGCGATGTCCGCTTCAATGCGCGCCTTCTCCTGCAACAGCGCATCGAGATCGGGTGACATGCCTGACTCACTGCACGTTAAAGCCGTTGCACCGGAATCAATCTCTGCTAGCACCTTGTTGGTGTACGCCAGATGCTCCTCCGGGTCGCCAAAATCGTCGGGCTCGTGCTTCGCGCCCTCGCCGGTGTACTCGCGGGCGATGTAGCGACCGTCGGGCTGCGGATGCACGGAATAGTGTCCACGCGTTGGGCTGTCCACCGTCAGTTTGATCAGTCCTTTGAACTGCGTCAGCACTGCCATGCTGCCCGGATGATTCACCGCAAATCCTGCGTACGACACGGCGTCGCGGCTGGTGTTCAAGCGCGTGTCGAACACCAACTCGAACGACGTGTCCGGAAAAAAATCAACGCGGTGGCGCACGCTAAACGGGCGCGCGCGAAGGTCAGCGTCTGACCAGCGCACCTCGCCCTCGCGAGCATATTCAGAGGTCGCAGCGGTCTTGGGCACCGACGCCACGGCGCTCAGCAACACGCTGACTGGCAGCGGTTGACGGGCCGGGCGTGCCTGAGCTATAGCCTGATTGCTCGCCATCGAAAACACGGTTAGCCACAGTAGTGCGGCGACACTGTGGCGAAAGTGGGCGTTGCCAAATCTCATCAATGATTCCTCGTTGTGTGGCTCAGGTTTTGTAGGGTGGGCACCCCGTGCCCACCAATAGTCGGTGGACAGCCTCTTTTGCCGCGTATTCCAACGTCTCGGTGGGCACGGGGTGCCCACCGAGACGTGCGACGTGCGACTTTTTACGCGCCTACTTACCCCACTGAATGCGGCACTTGTTGTTGAGCAACACCGTCTCGCCAGTGGCCGCTGCGACCTGAATGGTCGCGCCTGCGGTCTTCGCGGTTGCTGGCAGTTGTTCGCGATCACCGGAGCCAAAGCACAGGCCGCCGAGCGATGGAATGGATTCAAAAATCGTCAGCTCTTGCAGCACAACGTCACCGGCCTGAACCACCAGTGCCGTAGGCGAGAACGCAGGTTTTCCGCCGCGATTGAAGACGCAGAACGACAGCGTGTAGCGACTGGATTCGAGCGTGGCGTTGACGCGTGAAATGGCGAGATCGGGCTGACCCGATGTGGTGAGCGCCGACGATTTGAGCGTGAGCTTACCTTTGCCATCGGGGTCACCTTTAGTTCTTGGAACACCATCTGTATCTCCCTTTGTTCTGGGTACTCCATCTGGATCGCCTTTGGTTCTAGGCACGCCGTCGCCCTCGCCTGAAGCGTCTGCCGCGCAAAATGGAGTCGACGCGGTCTCAACGGATGTTTCCGGGTTTTTCTTGTGTACAAATGATTGTGCGAGGGCCGACTGAATTGTTGTCGAGATGGCGATCACCGTGGCAAGAGTCGCCGTCAAGGTGAGGGATATTTTTTTCGTGTTCGAGTACATGTGAATCTCCTAAGATGGGCTAAAAATCAATTAAGTGGAATGCATTTCCAATGGTTGTAGCGGATCGTTGCTCTGTGGTCAGCGCTACCCACGCTGCGGCTTGCGTTAGCTGTTTATGTGACGGATGATTCGCGCCGACAGCCATGCCGAGCGCGTCGCGCGTTCGAACAAAATCTGTCGCCGCGCGCGCATCACCACCGCCGATTCGCGCCATTGCCAGATACGTTTCGCTCCGCAGCGAATCGACATGATTAGCGCCAAACGCAGACGTGTGAATTGCAAAGGCGCGGTCGTGCAACGCCGCTGCCTCGGCGTAGCGGCGCTGCGCGCGTAGGATCGCACCCAGTACGTCAAGCGTCTGAGCGATTTGCGGCGAATTTGCGGGAAACATTGCTGCCTGATTTGCGAGCGCCGTGCTAGCCGTTGCACGAGCTTCGTCTACGGTGCCAGTTGCGAACTGAATCTCTGCGAGCAACGCGCGTAGTCTCTCGGTTGTTCGATCAACGCCACCCTGCACGTTCAAGAAATATGAGAGCGCGGCCTCCGCCAGAGTGCGTGCGTTGAGATAATTGCCCACGCCAATTTCGTTTCGGACTTGAAACATTTGTGCGTAGGCGACGACACCACGGTCTCCTGATCTAAGAGCGGCTGCTATCACGTCAGCTTGCAGCGCTTTCGCACGGGCGAAATCGCCGCGAGCTGCGACCGTCCGCGCAAGGTTGGTTTTAGCTTCAAGCGTCAAGCTATTCTCTGCTCCGAATAGTTCTGTCCCGCGATTGACCACGCTCTGGAAAAGCCGCGCCGCAGCGTCAAGCTGCCTAAGCTTGAGCTCACATTGGGCTAAATTTGACTCGGCGTTGAGCAGATCGGTCGTGTCAGCATTACTGTCGCGCCGGATGCGTTGCAGCGCACTGTCGTGAAGTCGGCGCGCTTCTGCGTGGTTGCCTGTGACAAACATCAAATCTGCGAGGTGAGCATCAGACAGCCATGCAATCTTCGGCGTGACGTTTGGCATCGTCGCAATTTCGTCGTGAACAGCGCCCAGCATCGCCCGTGCCTCCGCGATTTTTCCAGTTTTCAGTCGCAGCAGCCCCAGCGTCATCGACGCATGCAACCGTCTCTCTCGAGCTACGGGCTCAATTTTGGCCGCTTCTGCTAACGCGCGCGCGAGGGGCGCTTCGGCCTCGACATAGCGCTCGGCGTTGACCAAATATCGCCCCAATCGCTCGTTAGCGTCCACGAAATCCGCCGTGCCGCTTTTGCGAATGCTGTCAAGTAGCGCCACTTTGCGCGCCAGATACGTGACCGCCTTGTCCAGATCACCTAATGATTCGTAGATCGCGCCGATTTCCCCAGCGAGGGCTGCTTCGGTTTCGGGTTGATTGGCGAATTCGGTTTGTATGCGTACCGCGCCTTTGTCAAGCACTTCGCGCACCGTCAGCGCTTTGCCGCGCGATTTTTCTGGATTCGCACTTTGAAACAGTGTCACCAAAAACTGCTGCACGGCCTTTGCGCGCGCGGCTTCGCGATCCGCTAGCGCGGCTTGAGTTCGCGCTTCGCCGCCTTGCCACACGGCAACCGTGGCGGCCATCATCAAGGTTGCGGCACCCGCGCTACTAACGGCAACCGCCCACGGATGCCGCTGCACAAACTTGCGCGTTCGATACCAACTGGTATCCGGTTGCGCGAGCACGGGGTGACCGTTTAGTGCGCGTTCGATGTCTTTGGCAAAGGCGTCTACCGTCGGATACCGCTCGTCCGCATTTTTCTTGAGCGCTTTGGCGAGGATGGTGTCGATGTCGCCCGTGAGCGCGCGGCGCAGCGCGACCTCGGTGGTTTGTCGAGCGACTACGGTTGCTGCGCTAGCGAATCGGGTGGATGCGTTGGCTGGATTAGCTGTAAGCACTTCGTCTTCGAGCGCGCCTCGTGTGTCGCGCTTGGGTTGATACGGTGCGCTGCCTGTTAGCAGGCGATAGAGCATGACACCGAGGGCGTAGACGTCGGTGGCGGTGGAGAGTCGTCCGTTGTTGATTTGCTCTGGGGCGGCGTACGCTAAAGTGATGGCGGCACCGGCCATTTCGGTGAGGTCGGTGCCTGCTGAAAGTGAGGTGGCGGTGTTTGGAGTTGCGCTGGTTTCAGGGAGTAGTTTTGCCACGCCGAAGTCGAGCAGTCGCGCCTGCCCGTTGCCGTCAACCAGCACGTTGCCGGGCTTTAAATCTCTGTGCAATACGAGCTGTCGATGCGCGAACTCCACGGCGTCGAGCACTTGCAGACACAGCGTCAGGCGTGCCTTGATGGTGAGGCGATGCTTGTCGCAGTACACGTCAATCGGCTCACCGGCTACGTATTCCATCGCGAGATACGGTTGGCCTGCATCGCTGACCCCGGTGTCGTAAAGTCGCGCAATATTCGGGTGCTCAAGCTGCGCCAAAAAGTCACGCTCGCGGGCGAAGCGCTCACGCAGGGATGACAGCGCGGCGGGGTTGTCGGAGGTGGCGGGCAGCTTTACGGCCACGTCGCGCTTGAGTCTTCCGTCGGCATAGCGCGCACGCCACACGCTGCCCATGCCGCCGTGGCCCAGCAGTTCGATTAACACGAACGGGCCGACCTGCGCGCCGATTGCACCGGTGGTTTGATGCTGCGGCGCACGATCCATGGGTGGCAGGGTAGCCAACACATCGTTGGTTTCAACGCGTCGATGCGCGCTCATCAGCTTGCGCAACAGCGGCGCAAGCTCGGGCTCTTCCGCCGCCATCTGCGTAAGCCACGCTTCGCGTGCGGCAGGGCGCAACGTGACGGCGGTATCCATCAGGGAGAGGGCGCGTTGCCAGTGCTCAGCGGGAAGGGACATATAGGAGCTGCTGCTCGACGTGGTGAAACGGATATCCACTCAAACGCGGAGCTGCACAAAAACCGGACAACGGTGGGCCTTAATCCTCTTCAAGTAACACCAGCAACGCGGCGCGGGCTTTCTCCCATTCACGGCGCACGGTGCGTTCGGACACGCCGAGCACCTCGGCGATTTCTGCCTCGGTCATGCCGCCGAAAAAACGCATCTCGACCAACGCAGCGAGGTCGGGGCTGATGCGTTGCAAGTCTTTCAGCGCGTCGTCAATGGCGTCTACGTCGCCACCGT
>JAYSUK010000344.1:0-8402 GCA_043719085.1 Burkholderiales bacterium
GCCTCATTCTGCCAGCGTGACGCGCCAACGTCGGCGACCGCAAGCGATGCCCCGCGGGGGCTATCTGGCTGTGTTCGTCGAGGTCACAGGGGTAGGCAAATGCTGAGGTTTATGCCGTCAGCAGCTTTATTCGTAAACGCTTATTTAGTGGGGGCTTAGAGCTAAATTAGCTGACAGTCGATAAATTAAGATTTTCGCCTTGAGCCCATGCAAAATATGGGTTTCAATAAAAAGCTGTCAACCGCAATCAGCTACTTTCAAATTCAGAATCTGCCCACAAATCCTTCTCGTGCCCAACGAAATTTCCGCCCCCAGTTCGCCCGCCCCTGCGTCAGCAAACTCCCGCGCTGCCGTCCTTCGGTTTATGTGGCCCTTTGTTCGACCGTACTGGCGGCGTGTGCTTTGGGCGATGCTCGGACTCGCCGTTGCCGCCGCCGCAGTGCTTGCGATTGGCGAAGGCTTGAAGCGCGTCATTGATCAGGGTTTCGCAGCGGGCAGCACGAGTGAACTCGACAACATCTTGCTGATTATGGTGGGCCTCGCGTTGGCGCAGGGCATCGGCGTCTACGTGCGTTACTCAAACATTGCCTGGGTCAACAACCGCGTGGTGAACGACATTCGACAGAAGATTTACGCGCATCTGCTTACGCTGTCTCCCGCCTTTTTTGAGCAGCAGCGCGTGGGCGACGTGCTGTCGCGTTTGTCAAACGACACGCAGGTGCTCGAAGGCGTGGTGACCAGCGCGTTTTCGTTTGCGTTGCGCAACGCGGTGCTGCTGTTCGGTGGCCTCATCATGCTCGCGATTACGTCGCCGAAATTGCTGGTGTACGTGTTGTTCGGCATCCCAATTGTGATTATCCCGGTGATCTTGCTCGGTAAAAAAGTACGAAAACTCGCCAAACAAAGTCAGGACCGGCTGGCCGACGCGATGGCGCGTGGCGATGAAACGATTCACGCGGTGCGCACGGTGCAGGCGTATGCACGCGAGGGCTACGAGAGTCAGCGCTTTTCAGATCGTATCAACGACCTTTTCAGCAATGCTGCTGAGCGCGAACGCACCAGTGCCACGTTGGCCGCGGTGGTGATCGTGCTGGCCTTCATGGCGGTGTCGATCATTTTGTGGATAGGCGGACATGAGGTTTTGGCTAATCGCATGTCGGCGGGTCAGCTCTCGGCGTTTGTGTTTTATGCGGTCATGGTGGCCACGGCTACTGGCGCGATTTCAGAAGTGTTTGGGCAGCTGAAGCGGGCCTCGGGTGCTAGCGAGCGCATCCGCGAATTGCTCGCCACAGTAACCGTCATCGCCGCTCCCGCGAACCCCGTTGCTTTGCCTTCAGGCACGGCGGCGCGCGGCGACATCGTGTTTGACCGCGTCAGCTTCAGCTACCCCACCCGCCCGCAATCTGAAGCGCTCTCCGATTTCTCGCTCGCGGTAAAACCAGGCGAAGTCGTGGCGCTGGTCGGCCCTAGCGGTGCGGGCAAGAGCACAGTGTTTCAACTACTCTTGCGCTTTTACGACCCGAAGGCGGGCACGATTTCAATCGACGGTGTCGACGTGAAGTCAGCCGATCTCAACGCGTTGCGCGAACGCTTCGCACTGGTCTCGCAAGACCCCGTCATCTTCTCCGGTAGCGTCATGGAGAACGTGCGCTACGGCGATCTGAACGCAACCGACGACACAGTGCGCGCCGCCTGCGACGCTGCACACGTTACCGAGTTTGCCAACGCCCTGCCGAGCGGTCTCGCCACTGAACTCGGCGAGCGCGGTGTGCGACTCTCCGGCGGTCAACGCCAGCGCGTAGCCATCGCCCGCGCCATCCTCGCCGACCGCCCGGTGCTGTTGCTGGACGAAGCCACCAGCGCGCTCGACGCCGAAAGCGAAGTGCTCGTTACTGACGCTATAGATCGCCTGGCCCGCAAACACACCACGCTCATCATTGCCCACCGCCTCTCCACCGTGCAGTCCGCCGACCGGATTGTGGTCATCGACGATGGCCGCGTGATCGCGCAGGGAACGCATGCGGAGTTGATGGTGAATTCGCCGCTGTACAACCGGTTGGCATCGCTTCAGTTGCGGGGTTAGCCCAACTGATCTGGGCAACATTTCGTTGAGCGATTAAGCAAATCGTTATTGGCTGATTCGCGGGGGTTAACTGTGTCACGCGGTCTCGTTCATTGACCGCCGGTAATTGCGATGGTTTACGACTTTGACTCTGCCATGTCCTCGCCTTGTGGCCAATCAACACCATGGTCGACACCGGGTGGGTCGACGAAGCTGTGCTGATATGCGCGCCGGTGGCTGCGCAGCCTCAATAGAGCCGCCTCGCTGCCGATTGTCCTGCGCTACGATTAGGGCATGACGGCTTCGACACAGATTTCAGCGGTTACCCGATGCCCGCATTGCGCGGCGAGGTTTCGTGTGCGCGCTGAGCAGGTCACGCTGCATGCAGGGCTGGTGCGCTGCGGCGCGTGTCGGGGCATTTTTGATGCGATTGAACACCTCATTGAGGGCTCACTTCCCCTGGCTGATTCTATGGACGCCGCCGGGGAAGGGTCACCGCAAACCATCATTCAGGGCATGCCAGGCATGCAGCCCGAGGATGCGGTGGACGACACGCCGCTGCCGGCATCTGCACGCGCCGAGGTCGATGCACCGAACGAGGCGTCGACATCAGCACCGGCGACAGACGACGTGCGTGTTCGTAATCTCGATGCCGATAACGCAGAGCCCGCCGACGCTGCCATGCTGCCACCCGGTGCGCTCAGCACCTATCGCTGGCGAGCGCAGCCACGCACCAGCAGCGCGCTGGCGCGCTGGGCGCTTGGGCTTTTGTGCGCCGTGGCGGCGCTCGCCCTGGCTGCACAGTCCGCGTTTTTCTTTCGTGATGAGCTTGCCAGCCGCGTCCCGGCGTTGGTGCCAGCCCTAACGGCCGCCTGCGGCTATCTTGATTGTCGGGTCAGCCCACCCAAACGGGGCGAGCAATTGGGGTTCGTTGGTAGCGACCTTGCTGCCGATCCAGCACACAAAGGCTTGCTCACTTTTACGGCCACCCTGCGCAATTCCGGCGCGACGGCCGTGGCCTACCCGCACCTTATTTTGTCGCTCGACGGATTGAGTGGCGAGCTGGCGGTGCGCCGCGTTTTTTCGCCAGCCGAATACGCACCCGCCACGGCAAATTTGGTGCGTGGCCTGGATGAGGGGGCCGAGGTCGAGATCAAGCTTTATCTCGATGCCAGCCAAATCAATGTGGTTGGTTTTAAGATCGACCATGCGTATCTTTAACCCAGATACCCGCATCGCGCATTGAGTCTTTCTCCGAACCGACAGGCGCCAAGGCACTGGCTCGCGCTATGGGTTGCGGGTGTGTGCATTGGCGTAATTGTCTTTGCAAGCTTGCAGCCGTTTTCCGGCTGGATTGCGCCGGAGCCAACCATGCGCTTTTTTCTGTGGCAATGGGGCCAGCGCTGGTTAGTTAACGACGTGGTCTTCAATGTGGCTGCCTATGTTCCGCTTGGAGCGGCACTGGTGATCGCGACTCCCGCGGCGTGGCCGCTTATTAAAAAAGTCGGGGTTGCGCTCGCGTTCGCACTGTTGCTGTCGCTTGGCGTGGAGTCAGCGCAAATGTGGCTGCCAACCCGCTACGCCAGTGTTTACGATACCGTCGCTAACGTTGCGGGTGCGCTGCTGGGTGCGACGATCGGGCGCGCCCTTCTCGCTTTTAAGTGGCTGACGGCCGTGACCAACCGACTCCGTGACGAGTTGATCGTGGCCGGGCCGTCGGGCGACTTGAAGCTGGTATTGCTGCTGTTGTGGCTGCTGGCGCAAATCAATCCGGCGATCCCGCTGTTTGCAGCTACGTTCCATCCCGGTCAGCGGGGCGCATTTGAGCCGGCGGTGGTGCTAGTCGAGTTGACGCAAGCCGCAGCTGCACTCATAGGAATAGGGCTGTTCACCGATCTGACCATGCGCAAGCGCTGGATGGGCGGCATGGCCCTGGTGGTGGTGATCGCGCTTGCCATTACGCTGAAGACAGCCGCCGCACACGCTGTGCTCAAGCCGCTGGCGTGGTACGAGTGGTTGCGGCCCGGTCACACGTTAGGGCTTGCGGCGGGGGCCTTTGCCTTAATGGTGCTGTTTTGGATGCCGCGCAGCGTAAAGTCGGTTCTGGCGGGCATTGCACTTTTGGCGAGCGTGCTTCTCAATTTGTTGCTGCCGGATTTTGTTGCCGCTAAAGCGCCGCTGTCCATTTTTAACTGGAATTACGGCCATTTGCTGCATCTAAATGGGCTCACCCACACCATCGTGTTTCTGTGGCCCTTGGCCGCTACAGGCGTGCTGTTTTGGCGATTTGTTGTGCCCAGGGGGGATGATCCGCGGCTACTGCCTAAAATTGCGCCATGACCACACAGACCATCGATGGGCCAAGCGGGCCACTTGAAATCGCCTTCACTACGCCCGTTGGCATCGCGCCTGCGGCATTGGCGCTGATTTGTCATCCCCATCCGCAGTATGGCGGCACCATGGACAACAAAGTGGTGCAAACTTTGGCCAAAGCGTTTGCGGAACTGGGTTTCGCCACCCTGCGTTTCAATTTTCGCGGCGTCGGAAAGAGTGCAGGTGTTTACGACGAAGGCCTTGGCGAGACCGAGGATGCGGCAGCTGCTTTGGGTTGGGCACGGTCTCAAGTGCCCGCTGCAACGCCACTGGTTGCCGCCGGATTTTCCTTTGGTTGTTTTGTGCAAACCCGATTGTTGCCTCGCTCCAATCCGAGGCAATTGGTGTTGGTGGGCCCGGCCGTGGGCCGATTTCAAATCGCCGACGTGCCCAAGGATACGATCGTCATTCACGGCGAGGAGGACGATGTGGTGCCATTAGCCGACGCCATGAGCTGGGCGCGACCACAAGGGTTGCCAGTCACGGTTTTTCCGGGGGCGGGGCACTTCTTTCACGGCCGGTTGACTGAGCTTAAAGCGGTCATCAAACGAAACTGTCATCCCTCCATTTGGCAATAGGCCCCACACAATGCTCTGGATCAAATCGCTGCACATCATCACCATGGTCACCTGGATGGCAGGCATTTTCTATTTGCCGCGCCTGTTTGTGTACCACGTACAGGCCGTGTCGCAGGTCGACACCATCGGCGATGCGCGCTTCAAGATCATGGAAAGAAAACTGTTCTGGGGCATCATGACACCCGGCGCGATCCTGACGATTATTTTCGGCTGCTGGCTGTGGTTTGGCTACGGCATTACCGGCAAGTGGCTGATGTGGAAACTCGTCTTCGTCTTGCTCTTGATCGGTTTTCACATCTGGTGCCTGGTGCAAATGCGCGCCTTTGCCGACGGCTGCAACGCCAAGTCAGAGCGCTACTTTCGTGTGGCTAACGAATTGCCGGTGTTTGCGCTGTTTGCGATTGTGATCCTGGTCGTGGTAAAGCCGTTTTAGGGATCTGCAGCAACATGCTTTCAAACAGGGATGACGCATCACGCGCACTCGTCCTCTTCTCCGGCGGGCAAGATTCGACCACCTGTCTGGCGTGGGCGTTGGAACGTTTTGCTCATGTGGAGACCATTGGTTTCGACTACGGTCAGCGCCATGGCATTGAAATGGACGTACGGATTGAGACGTTGCGCGAGATACGCGCCACGTTCCCACACTGGCAATACAAATTGGGCGAAGATCACGTCGTTGATCTTGCAGTGCTTGGGCAGATCAGTGATACCGCGTTGACGCGCGATGTTGAAATTGCGTATGAGAAAAATGGCTTGCCGAACACGTTTGTGCCGGGACGCAATTTGTTGTTCCTGACCTTTGCTGCGACGGTAGCGTACCGACGGGGTTTGAACGTGCTGGTCGGCGGCATGTGTGAAACCGATTTTTCTGGTTACCCGGATTGCCGCGACAACACGATGAAAGCGATGCAAGTAGCGATGTCCTTGGGCCTTGATCAAAAGCTTCGCATCGAGACGCCACTGATGTGGATCGACAAAGCGGACACTTGGGCGCTGGCCGAAACGCTCGGTGGCGCTTCGTTGACGCATTTGGTGGTTGAGCACACTCACACTTGTTACAACGGTGTGCGTGAAACGCTGCACGATTGGGGTTACGGCTGCGGCGAATGTCCGGCGTGCGCGTTGCGTAAAGCAGGGTTTGAGAAGTGGCGCGCGCGATGAATTTTGATGCGAACGGCTTCGGTAGGGTGGGTACCCCGTGCCCACCAAGCGATGGCAGAACAACCACGTCGTTAGCGCAACGTCACGGTGGGCACGGGGTGCCCACCCTACGTAGCTACGCATTGCAAGGCAGCTATGACTTACGCGGTTAAAGAAATTTTTTACACGCTGCAAGGCGAGGGCGCAAACGCGGGTCGTTCTGCGGTGTTCTGTCGTTTTGCGGGATGCAATTTGTGGAGCGGCTTGGAGCGTGATCGCGAGACTGCCGTCTGCAAATTTTGCGACACTGATTTTGTGGGTACTGACGGCACGCGCGGCGGCAAGTTCGTTACTGCCGCTGAACTGGCTGCCGTGATTGCGAACGAGTGGCCTGTAAGGTCGAAAGGTAAGCGACTGGTCGTTTGCACCGGCGGTGAACCGCTGTTGCAACTCGATACGCCGCTGATAGCGGCGCTGCACGCAGAAGGTTTTGAGATTGCAGTGGAAACCAACGGCACGATTGCAGCCCCAGCAGGCATCGACTGGATCTGCGTGAGCCCCAAAGCGGGCGCTGAGCTGGTGCAAACGCACGGCCAGGAATTGAAGGTGGTGGTGCCGCAACCGTTGGACCTTGATTACTTGAGCGCGCTCGACTTTGAGCATCGTTTTGTGCAGCCGATGGACGGCCCCTCGCGACTTGAAAACACGCAGTATGCGATTGACTGGTGTCTGCGAAATCCGCAGTGGCGTTTGTCGGTTCAAACCCACAAAGTCATCGGCATCCGATGATCCGAAATTATTCATTTGATTTTTGTCGTCGTCGCCCCTGCGAAGGCAGGGGTCTAGTGTCTTGCGAGCACGCCAAAACTGCCACGCATCACCCGAAGCCACTGGGTTCCTGCCTTCGCAGGAACGACGAAGAGTGTGAATGCTTCCCAATGGAGAATCTCGGATGATTGCTCGATGAATTTCGAAATTTCGCAGCGTTTTTACTTTGACGCTGCTCACACGCTCAAGCGCACCATTGAGGCCGCCGGCTCGCGGCGCATTCATGGTCACACCTATCACTGCGAAGTGTCGCTCGTGGGCATACCGGACGCGAAAAGCGGCATGGTCAGCGACCTTGGCTTGTTGCGTGCGCGGCTGGAGGTGGTGCGCGAGCAGCTGGATCATCATTACCTCGACGAAGTGCCATCGCTCGGTGTGCCGACACTTGAAAATTTGTGTGCCTTCGTCTGGCGCGCGCTCGCTCCGCATTTCGCCAACATCGCCAGCGTTCGCGTCTGGCGAGACGGCATGGGCGATGCCTGCACATTGAGAAAAGCGTAAGAAAATAACAATGAACAACACTACCGCACAATCCCTGCAAAAATTCTTCGCTCCATGCCCTCGCGGCCTCGAGACTGTTTTATTTGAAGAATTGACCGAACTCGGCGCGCTGCACGTCGGCCCGACCGACGGTGGCGTGGCGTTTCAGGGGCCGTTCACACTGGGCTATCGCGTCTGTTTGTGGAGCCGTATTGCCAGCCGCGTGCTGTGGCAATTGGCGGTCGACGAGTACCGGTCTGAGGAAGATATTTTTTCGTTGGCGCGCGACATTGAGTGGCCGCATCTGTTTTCAGCGCACAACACTATTCGCGTGCAGGTGGACGCGATTCGTTCGCCTGTTACGAGCCTTGAGTTCGTGACGCTGCGCGTGAAGGACGCGATTGTCGACAGCTTCCGTGCGGCGGGCGAGGATCGTCCGTCGGTGAACACCAGCATGCCCGACATGCGAATCCACGTATTCCTGACCACGCACACCGCGACCGTCTACCTCGATCTCGCAGGCGAGGCGCTGTTCAAACGTGGCTATCGGCGCGAAGGTTTGGCCGCGCCGTTGCGTGAGAATCTCGCGGCAGGCATGCTCGCACTCAAGGGCTGGAAAGGGCAGATGCCGTTGTTCGACCCGATGTGCGGCAGCGGCACGATTTTGACTGAGGCCGCAATGATCGCGATGAATCTTGCGCCCGGTGCGCAACGACCCTTCGCGTTCGAGAAAATGCTCAATTTTCAGGCAGATGATTTTCACGCGATGCGTGACGCGGCCGCAAAGGCGGGCAAGCCGTTGCCCGAAGGCTTGCTGTTCGGCAATGACCGTGACGATGAGGCTGTGGACACCACGCGCAGGCATTTGCAAAATATCGGCGGCGAGGCGAATGCGGCGCGGGTTGTGCTGACCAACGTAGCTATAGAAACTCTCGATTCGC
>JAYSUK010000345.1:0-2996 GCA_043719085.1 Burkholderiales bacterium
ATCAGGATAGCCCCACCGAGACAATTTGGTATGACTCGGTCGCGGCGGTTTGCGCTGAGCACGGCATCGAAACGCTCACTGTCGATGACCCAAATCAGCCGGAGGTAGTTGAACGCATCTCCGCGCTGTCGCCGGACTTTCTTTTCTCGTTCTATTACCGAAAAATGCTCGGTGCAGCGTTGCTCGCGGTACCTAAACGCGGCGCGCTGAACATGCATGGGTCAAAGCTGCCAAAGTATCGGGGCCGGGTACCGATCAACTGGGCAGTGCTGCATGGCGAAACCGAAACCGGCGCATCGCTGCACTACATGGACGTGAAGCCTGACGCAGGCAATCTCGTGGCGCAAACAACAGTGCCGATTCTGGGCGACGACACGGCCCATGAGGTGTTTCAAAAGGTGGTGGTTGCAGCAGAAATTACGCTCGTTCGCGCCCTGCCGCAACTCATCAACGGCACCGCGCCAAGCGTGCCGCTTGAGCTTAGGGCAGGCTCATACTTTTCAGGGCGTCAACCCGAGGATGGCCGAATCGACTGGACTAAATCAGCGCGAGATGTGTACAACCTGATCCGCGCGGTCGCTCCGCCTTACCCAGGAGCGTTCACCGAAATTGGCAGTGAGCGCATCATCATTGCGCGGGCACGCATTGCCGCCGTGACGCTCACCGAGCACGGCGTGGCGGGACGAATTGTGTGCGCAGGTGCGTGTGTCGCCGTGGTCTGCGGTGATGGGCGGTGCGTCGAACCACTATCCCTGATCGTAAACGGAACCACATTGAGCACTGACCCGACGCGGGAATGGCTTCGCGAGAGGCATGCCGCTAACGCATCCCGGCTGACGTCATCCTGAGCGACGCGAAAGATCAGTACGCGCGCGCCGATTGGCGGCAATCGCGCGAGTGGAGTGGTTGTGTGCCACCCGATCCTTCACTACAGCTCGGGATGACACGCTAAATGGTTCAGTGAATCCACGCACGATGCGTAAACCGCCGCCCATGAAACAATACAGTCCATGAAAAAAATTCTCATCCTGGGGGCAAATGGCTTCATCGGTCATCATCTAAGCCGCGCCATTCTGGCCACCACCGACTGGCACATCGTCGGGATGGATCTGGGCTCACACCGTGTCACCGGTCTTCTCGATCATCCCCGCATGAGTTTTCATCAGCGCAATATGCTGGAAAGCACAGTCTGGATTGACGAGCAAGTAGCCGCATGTGATGTGGTGTTGCCGCTGGTGGCCATCGCTACGCCCGCCACCTATGTGAGCGATCCGCTGCGCGTGTTTGAGCTTGATTTTGAAGCGAATTTGCCGATTGTGCGCATGTGTGTAAAGCACAAAAAGCGGCTGATCTTTCCGTCGACCTCAGAGGTTTACGGCATGTGCAAAGACGCAGAGTTCGACCCGCTGAATTCTGAACTGGTGGTCGGCCCGATCAACAAACCGCGCTGGATTTACTCAGTGTCCAAACAGTTGATGGATCGCATCATCCACGCGTACGGCCTTAAAGGTGAGCTTGACTACACTCTGATTCGCCCGTTTAACTGGATCGGCGCAGGACTGGATTCGCTGACCGCCAGCAACCCCGGGGGGGCGCGCGTCATAACCCAGTTTGTTGGACACATTATTCGCGGCGAACCCATTCAACTGGTCGACGGCGGGAGCGCCCGCCGCAGCTTTACCGACGTCGAAGATGCGATCGCCGCATTGATGACCATCATCGAAAATCCACGCGGCATCGCCAGCGGAAAAATTTACAACATCGGCAATCCGGCCAACAATCATTCGGTGCGCGAGCTTGCAGAAATGCTGCTGAAAATTGCCCCCGAGTACCCCGAGTATCAAGCCGGTGCGGCGAAGTCGGTAATCGTCAATACCACAGCCGAAGCGTATTACGGCGTGGGTTACCAGGACGTGCAAAATCGCAATCCAAAGATTACCAACACGGTGGATGAACTCGACTGGTTGCCCAGGGTCACGATGGCCCGCTCGCTACGAAAAATACTTGAAAATTATCGGGGTGAGGCTGCGGCAATGACCCAGTCTTCGGCGTCCTGATGCCGACGCTGTGCCTTAAGGTTGATGTGGACACGCTGCGCGGAACGCTCGAGGGCGTGCCGCGCCTGATCGAGCTATTTCAGCGCGAACAGGTGGGCGCCACGTTCCTGTTTTCGATGGGACCGGACAATACCGGCCGTGCCATCAAACGGATTTTTCGTCCCGGCTTTCTAGCCAAGGTTCGGCGCACCTCGGTGCGTGCCAATTATGGCGTCAAAACGCTGCTGTACGGCACCTTGATCCCCGGCCCGAGCATCGGCCGCCGCGCAGCCGATCCCATGCGCGCGACACGAGACGCAGGTTTTGAATGTGGCATTCACTGCTGGGATCACGTCGGCTGGCAAGACAACGTGATGACGCAATCACCCGAGTGGACGCGCAGCCAGATGGATCGTGCGCATGAACGATTCGCGAAAGTCTTCGGCGCCCCTGCCCAGACCTGGGGTGCGGCCGGTTGGCAAATGAGCGTAGAGGCGCTACGTCATCAGGGCACCTTGGGCTATCGCTACGCCAGCGACGCCCGCACCGCCAGCGGTATCGGCACGGCGCACACAGAAAGCAACGCCTTCTGGCCGTTGGTGCGCGGCGAGGTGCTACCCGTGCCGCAAGTGGTGGGAACGCTACCCACGCTTGACGAGCTGATCGGCATTGACGGTTGCACCGCCGACAACGCGCACTTGCACCTGCTCAACCTGACGGCGACACCCACTAAAGATCAGGTTTTCACGCTACATGCCGAGCTCGAAGGCATGGCGCTGTTGCCGGTGATGGAGCGGCTCCTGGCGGGCTGGCGTGATCAGGGCTACACGCTGACCAGCACCGGCAGCTACTTTGACTCGTTGCAGGCCGAGGCGTTGCCGTATTGCGAGCTCGCGTGGGGCGAAGTGCCAGGCCGATCTGGCACGCTCGTGAAACAAGGATTGCCGTATCTGGCAAACA
>JAYSUK010000346.1:0-2981 GCA_043719085.1 Burkholderiales bacterium
GTGCGCCATTTCCAGGATGGCGTCGCGCTGTTCGCTGCCCGTCACAAACAGATCATTACGCGATGGGCCCATCGCCAATAGCTCGCCCGTCACGGGCAATCGACGCAGCACGTCCGGCAGGAGTAAGCGCGCATTGTCGTAATCGTCTTGCCAGGCCGATAAATGTAAACCCCGCTCTGTCGTGCGTATTTCACGCCAACGTGACCGGTGATTTCACCAAGGCGTGACCGCTGTTTCGCGGCATCGTGACCGCGATTTCACGCTGAGCGTGACCGATGTAGTGGGTGTTGCATGGATAGTTAAAGGTAGCCTGGCAGTTTTTTTGAAAGCGAGCCGGCATGCCCCAGGACAAACTATCTATGCGCAAAATACGAGACGTACTGCGATACCGCCACAGCACCGACCTGAGCCTATCGGCCATCGCTCGGGCGCTGAACATTTCCAAAGGCGTCGTTGCCAAATACCTGAAGTTATCGGCAGAAGCCGGCTTGGGCTGGCCGCTGCCCGAGGATTGGGATGATGCCGCCCTTGAGAAACGCCTGTACCAACAACCGACCGCCCGCGCGCCCACCTTTGTCGAACCCGACTACGCCGACGTTCATCAGGAACTCAAACGCAAAGGCGTAACACTGATCCTGCTGTGGGAAGAATATCGCCAAGCCGCCGGTGACCGCGCTTATCAATACACCGCGTTCTGCACCCACTACCGAACCTGGGCCGGCCAGCTCAAGCGCTCCATGCGCCAGATTCATCGCGCCGGTGAGAAACTGTTTGCCGACTATGCCGGCCCGAGCGTGTCGATCATCGATGCTCATACCGGGGAGATTCGTCCGGCCAGCATCTTCGTTGCCGTGTTGGGCGCATCCAGTTATACCTTTGCCTGCGCTACCGCCGGCCAGACACAAGCCGATTGGCTGAGCGCACTGGAACGCGCGCTGATCTACATCGGTGGTGTCACCGCGCTGATTGTGCCGGACAATCCCCGCGCTTTAGTGACGCACGCTAACCGTTATGAACCCGAACTGAACCGGACCACCGCAGAGTTTGCCGCCCATTACCGCACAGTGATTCTGCCGGCGCGCCCGAGGAAGCCACAAGACAAAGCCAAAGTCGAAGTCGGCGTGCAAGTGGTGGAACGCTGGATTCTGGCGCGACTGCGCCATTGGCAATTCTTCTCGGTGGCCGAACTGGACGCCGCCGTGGCGCAACTCTTACCGGCACTGAACGAGCGCGCGTTCAAAAAACTGCCTGGTAGTCGATGCGACGCCTTCGCCCGACTCGATGCCCCGTACCTGCGCCCGTTGCCCGCCACCCGGTTTGTTCTGGCCGAGTGGAAACGAGCTTCAGTCAACATCGACTATCACGTCGAATTCGATGGCCACTATTACAGCGTGCCCCATGCGCTGGTGCGCCAGGAAGTGGAATTGCGCATTACGCGCAGCACCATCGAGATCCTCGCCCGCGGCCGTCGCGTGACCAGTCATCCGCGCAGCTACCACAAAGGCTCCTTCTCGACGATTCCCGAGCATATGCCGGCCGCGCATCGTGCACACGCCCAGTGGTCGCCCGGCAAACTCATGAATTGGGCGGCCGCGGTGGGCCCGGCGACCGGCGAATTGGTCAAGCGATTGCTGCTGGAGAAGCAACATCCCGAGCAGGGTTACCGATCTTGCCTCGGACTGATGCGGCTCGCACGAACCTTCGGTCGCGAGCGCATGGAGGCGGCATGCACGCGCGCGCTGGCCATTGGGACGCATCGCTATCGCTCGGTGGCCTCGATTTTAAAGAAAGGGTTGGATCGCCAACCCATTATCCCGCCGGCACAAGCCGAACTGCCGTTACTGAACCACGCCAATGTGCGCGGTCCGGATTATTACCACTAACCCAAGGAGACACCCACGATGTTGATCGAACAGACCTTACAAACCTTAAAAGCCTTACGCTTGCCCGGCATGGCTACCGCATTCGAGGAGCAACATACCCTGGCGGCTTCGGCGAGCTTGTCCTTCGATGAGCGCTTCGCGATGCTGGTCGATCGGGAACTGACCTGGCGTGATAATCGCCGCCTCGCCCGCTTGCTGCGTGAGGCGAAACTCAAATCATCGCAAGCCTGTCTGGAAGATGTTCGTTATGGCGGTCAACGTAAATTGGATAAAGCGCTGATGGCGCAGTTGGCCAGTTGCCACTGGATTCGTTCACATCAGAATGTGATCCTTACGGGAGCTACCGGCTGCGGCAAGACGTGGCTGGCGTGCGCGCTGGGCAACGCGGCGTGTCGTCAGGGATTATCGGTTGCCTATGTGCGCACGCCGCGTTTATTCGAGGAACTGCGTATCGCGCATGGCGATGGCAGCTTCGGCAAGCGTCTGGCGAGTCTGGCCAAGACGGAGTTGTTGATTCTTGACGATTGGGGATTGGCGCCACTCAATCAGGGCGAGCGCAATGATTTATTGGAGGTGCTCGATGATCGTGTCGGCACGCGTTCAACGCTGATTACCAGCCAATTGGCAGTGACCGACTGGCATGTGTATTTGAACGATCCGACGTTGGCCGATGCAATCCTTGATCGCGTCTTGCATGCCGCCCATAAAGTGACGCTCTCGGGCGAGTCACAGCGCAAGCCGGAAACGCTGTGATATGTGCCGCTATCAACTCCGTTTCACGCCATCGTGACCGCGATTTCACCGCAAGCGTGACCGATTAAGGTAAACTAAAAACCTATTCATGCAGCATCCCCGCATCGGTCACGTTCACGCGAAACGACCGGTCACTTTCCGCGAAATACGCAGGTGGTCAACGTCGTCAATCTGATGAAGCTTCAGCCGGACACCGAACATCCGCACGGGTTAAGCGATCCGGTTTTCGATGAGATACCCTGAACCTGATGCCGCCGGATATCTGCTGTGCTCATGAAGATGGCGTGCCGTCTGCGAGTTGCAAATAATGGCGCTATTGTTTAAAGGAGACGATCGTCACTAACA
>JAYSUK010000347.1:0-8334 GCA_043719085.1 Burkholderiales bacterium
CGACGCCTTGACCCGCCGAGCACCTTGAAACACATGACGCGACGAGCGCCCGTGTTGTCGGCGACGTCGAGTATCGACTGCATTTGAATCATATTTTTCTCTTCTCCAACTTACCTCAAAACCTTGATTCACCGCGGTTCTGAGAAGTTTTGGGACCCCCGTCTCGACTTATTGGGTCGACACGGATGGGGCACAGTGTGTGGTGGAAGCCAGTTTTACGATGCGCCGAAAGCGGATCAAAAAGCTACCAAGCCTTGAAGTATGTCACACCGACTACGTGCTGTCAATGCCGTGCCGCCGCAAAATAACAATCAAGACTACTAATTGCTGTTCTTTACGTTGGGATGCGCAGCGCGATTGGGCGGCAACTCTCTCAACAGCGGCAACTGAAACTGTCCCCATACTCAAAGCGCGATGGAGTGCGCTGACAAGGGCGGCGTTGTCGTTGACGCAGGCGGCGGTGAAGGTGAATTCACCGGCACCACGTGCCGCACCAATCCGCGAGGCTAGCTACGACAAGTGGCCTGGTGATCCTACAGCGCGTTGACAAACCAATGGGACCGACGGCACAGCTACGCTGCCAGTTGTCACCGTTCACCTTGGTGCGGTCCGCGCTCACAAATCTCGTTGCAAGGTGTCAAACGGCGAAAACATCGCAGGCAACACAATTGCGGAAGCCAGTATTGATGTACGCAGTTAGGTTGGTTGGCGCGCCCGACAGGAGTCGAACCTGTGACCCTTGGCTTCGGAAACCAATACTCTATCCAGCTGAGCTACGGGCGCGTTGACATGAATTATAGGGGGCGCTACCTCGACATATCTGCGTCGCTATAATTGCGAGTTGCAGGGCGCGTCTTCATTGAGCGCTCAATCAATTAATTTCAAAGCTACGGTCATGAGCGAAGAACACGGTGCGCTGATTCAAACTCCCAAGCAACTGATCATCGTGTGCGTGCTCGCGCTGGTGATTCCAGTGGTTATCGCGTTGCTCGGGGCGCAATTGTTGAGCGGCAGCAAACACATTGATCGTTCTGAGCCGAAAAAATTGGTCGAGCAGCGCATCAAACCAGTAGGGGAGCTGGTCAAGTTCGACGGCGCACCGCCACCGGTTCCAGCCGCAGTGGTTGCGGTAGCCGCGAAGGCGAAAAGCGGTGAAGAGGTTTACAACGGCGCGTGCGTAGCCTGCCACGGCGCGGGAATCGCGGGCGCTCCGAAGACCGGCGACAAGGCGCTGTGGGCGCCGCGCATTGCACAGGGCATGAACGTGCTGTACGAGCATGCGATCAAGGGTTTTAAGGCGATGCCGGCCAAGGGTGGTCAAGTTGCGCTGTCGGACGACGAAGTGAAAGCCAGCGTCGACTACCAAGTCGCAAAATCGAAGTAATGAACTTTCTGTTCGTGATCAACGCGCCACTGGGCGCGTTTTTTATTGCCCCCGATTTGCGCGAGCTCGTTTCGCGATGAATACCTACGTCATTGGCGACATTCAGGGCTGCGACGATGAGTTGGGCGAACTGCTACGCCTGATTCGGTTTGACTCAGCGCACGATCGGGCTTATTTCGTCGGTGATCTGGTGAATCGCGGCCCCAAATCGGTCGATGTGTTGCGTCGCGTGAAAGCTTTGTCAGACAGAGGCGCAGCAAACAGCGTGCTTGGCAATCATGACTTTTTTCTGATCATGGCGCTGGAGGGTTTTTCTAATCTGCACCAGGGAGACACCTTGGATGAAGTGTTGCGCGAGCCAGACGCGCGCGTGCTGGTTGACTGGCTACGCCATCGCCCGCTTTTGGTCGAGATCGACGACACCGTGATCGTGCACGCAGGTCTTTTACCCGCCTGGACGCTAGCCGATGCGCGCATGTTGGCGCGCGAGGTTGAACGTGAGCTAAGGGGGCCGGATTACCTTCGCTTTCTGCAAACATTGTTTGGCAACGAGCCGCGCAATTGGCACGACAGTCTGACCGGCGTGGCGCGGCACCGCGCTACCGTGAATGCGTTTGCTCGACTGCGTTTTTGCACGCCATTTTCTGAAATTGAATTTAAGGAAAAACGCGACGCATCATTCGCACCTCCAGGTTTTTCCCCTTGGTTTCGCTTGCCTGGGCGTCGCTCAGTCGATGCGCATGTGATCAGCGGTCACTGGTCGAGCGAGGGATTGCGGCTGCTGCCCACGGTGAGTTTGCTTGACTCCGGCTGCCTGTGGGGCGGCGCGCTCACCGCCGTGCGCTTGCATGATCGCGCGGTGTATCAGGTGCCGAGTCAGCAGCCCGTTTCGTCGCTTCAGGATTGAATCGACGCGCGAATCAACGTCTCCGCGCGATGCGCCACTTCACGTCGGTTGAGCCCTGCACATTGAATGGCTTCAAGGAAACGCAGCTCGGCGATCACGCCGCCGGCGTCGTGAATCGAGCGCAGCGAATCGAGCAGTGACATGTCGCCAATGTATGCCGCAGCATCGGTGCGCATGCCGTCAGAAACGCGGAAGTAAAGGATCGCTACCACCCACACCTCGCCCTCGGCCGCCACAACAGGCTCCAGCAGCGAAGCATGGAATTTCAGCACATCATGACCGATGCTGGTGGTGCCTTCCGGGAATACCGCGACCGTCTCGCCCGCTGCGAGAAGCTCGTGCACTACACGCTTCAGCCGGTGCGTGTCTTTGCGGTCAGTACGGTTGATGAAAATAGTGCCGACATTAGTCAACAGTCGTCCCGCGAGCGGCCAGCTTTTTAGCTCCGACTTGGCGATGAAGTGGCAGGCGTGTTGCGTATTGAGCGCGAAGATGTCTGTCCACGAAACATGATTGGCCACCAGCGTCACCGGCCGGTCGGCGTCGCCCGGAAATCCAACGATGCGCACATCCACGCCGGCTCGATGCAGAAGTTCGCGCGACCACAAACGAATGATGGCGTGTCGGCGCGCGGCGTCACCGCGTGCAAATGCTGTGACCGAAAGCAATAGCCCCCACAGCATTTGTGTTGTCAAGCGTACGACGCGCAAGAAAAAACTCGGCGACGTCACACCAACTGCCACTTGGTCCACAACGCGGTCATACTGACTTCATTATCATTAAGCTCAGCATTCAATACCAGACATCGCGAAGATCGCGCCGTGACACTAAGCGCGCGCGGTTTGCGTCTTAACCGATACAACGACATATTTTTAGGAGAGACCCACATGTCACGAATTCTCGCACTCAGCCTCGCCAGCGCCGTGATCGCACTGGTCGGTTGCGATGCCACCCAGCCCAAGATTGGCTCGGACAGCGCAAAAACAGCGGCGACCGGTTCCGCTGGCGGTGCCGCCGCGCAAAACGTCAACGCGAGGCTGGGGCGCTGCGACAAACCGTCGGGCACCATTGCGCTGGTTGAAGATACCGGTCTTGATTGGTATCGGGCGTTTCTGGACAAGTATCGCCTTGGCTCCACCGCGCCCGTACTTCGCTTGTTGATTCAGCAATCGAACTGCTTTATCGTGGTGGAGCGCGGTCGGGCCATGGCCAATATGCAGCAAGAACGCGCATTGCAAAATTCAGGCGAAATGCGCCAAAACTCCAACTTCGGCAAGGGCCAGATGGTCGCCGCCGATTACTCGTTGACGCCAGAGGTGCTTATGAGCGCCCGCGGCACCAGCGGCCTTGGCGGTGCGCTTGGAGGCTTGGGTGGTCGTCTGGGTGTGCTCGGCGCCGTTGCTGGCGGCATTCAGACCAACGAGGCAGCCGTGATGCTCACACTCGTTGACAACCGTTCCGGTGTGCAGGTGGCGGCAGCTGAAGGCTCCTCATCAAACACCGACTTCAACCTCGGTGCCGTGCTCGTCGGCTCGAGTGGCTTTGGCGGCGCTGGTGGCTACACCAACACGCCTCAGGGCAAGGTCGTCACCGCTGCCTTCACCGATGCATACAACAACATCATCGGTGCGGTAAAAAACTATAGCCCTCAATCGATGGGGGATCGTGGCATGGGTACCGGTGGTCGCTTGACTGTTGACGGCGCATCGCAACCCCAAGGCGCGCCAGCGGCTGCCAGTGCCGCCACCCCACCGCCAGCCGTGGCCACCTACAACGCCACAATGTCGATGCGCGACGCGCAAGTCAAGCTCAATCAACTAAGCTACAACGTCGGCGTGCCAGACGGCCAACTCGGTCGCAATACGGTGGCCCAGTTGCGCAATTTTCAGCGCGACCGCCGCATCACGGTGACCGGCCAGCTTGACCAAAACACGATGAATGAATTGGCCAAATAAGCCACTCCGTTAATCGAAAATGCCCGTGTTTTGCGGGCTTTTTTATAACTTGCCAACGAACGAAGATGCCAACGTTGGGGACGGCGCATCGCTTGCAACCGAAGTAAATAGAAACGGGGCCGAAGCCCCGTTGTTTCACACGCAGTTCGCGACTACGCTTGTGGCGCAGCACCCGCATTGGCGGCAGCAGCCTGTTCTTCCAGCAGTGCCTTCATCGACAGCTTGACGCGGCCTTTGTCGTCGAAACCTAGCACTTTGACTTTGACTGTTTGGCCTTCGGTCAGATAGTCGGTGACGGCGTTGACGCGCTCGTTGGCGATCTGGCTGATGTGCAACAGACCATCGCGACCCGGCAGCAGTTGAATGACCGCGCCGAAGTCCATGATGCGGATGATCGGGCCTTCGTAGGTTTTGCCCACTTCGACCTCAGCGGTGATGCCGTCGATGCGTTTTTTGCATTCGGCGAGATCGTCTCCGTTTGGCGAGGCGATGGTGATGGTGCCGTCGTCTTCGATGTTGATCTGGCAATGCGTTTCTTCCGACAGCGCGCGAATAACAGCACCGCCCTTGCCGATGACGTCACGGATTTTTTCCGGATTGATCTTGAAGGTGATCATGCGCGGCGCGTAGGCGCTCATCTCGGTGCGCTCGTGCGGAACGGCTTCCTGCATGATGCCAAGGATGTGCTTGCGCGCTTCGTAGGCCTGAGCCAGCGCAACGCCCATAATTTCTTTGGTGATGCCCTGGATTTTGATGTCCATCTGCAATGCCGTGATGCCGCGATCGGTACCGGCCACCTTGAAATCCATGTCGCCCAGATGATCTTCGTCACCGAGGATGTCGGTCAGCACGGCGAAGCGCGTGCCTTCCTTGATCAGGCCCATCGCGATACCGGCAACGGGTGCCTTCAACGGCACACCGGCATCCATCATCGCGAGTGCGCCGCCACAGACCGAAGCCATCGAAGACGAGCCGTTTGATTCGGTGATTTCTGAGACAACGCGCATCGAGTACGAGAAGTCTTTTTCTGATGGCAACACGGCGACGAGCGCACGTTTTGCAAGACGACCGTGGCCGATTTCGCGACGCTTGGGTGTGCCGACGCGACCGGTTTCGCCCGTGGCATACGGAGGCATGTTGTAGTGCATCATGAAGCGGTCGCGGTATTCACCAGCGAGCGCGTCAATCATTTGCTCGTCCTGCTTGGTGCCGAGCGTGGCAACGACCAGCGCCTGCGTTTCGCCGCGCGTGAACAACGCCGAGCCGTGGGTGCGTGGCAGCACGCCGGTACGGATCGAGATCGGGCGAACGGTGCGCGTGTCACGACCGTCGATGCGCGGTTCGCCGCGCAGGATTTGTTCACGAACGGTCTTCGCTTCAAGTGCGAACATTTCGTTACGGATGTGGTTCTTGGTGGCGCTGTTGGCGTCGGCCGGGATCAGCACGGCTTCAGCGGCAGCGGCCACTTCTTTAAGCTTGGCGCTACGGGCGCTCTTCGATTTGATTTTGTACGCTTCATCGTAGCCGGGGCCTGCGACTTCAACAATCTTTGCCGCGAGTGCTTCGTCTTTCGCCGGAGGCTGCCAATCCCATGACGGTTTGCCGGCCACTTCGCCGAGCGCCATGATCATGTCGATCACGGGCTGTTGTTGCGCCTGGCCCCACCAGATGGCTTCGAGCATGACGGCTTCGGGCAGTTCGGTGGCGTCGGACTCCACCATCATCACGGCGGTTTCGGTCGCGGCCACAATCAGATCCATCTCCGAGGTTTTGCGCTCGGTCATTGATGGGTTCAGGATGTACTGGCCGTTGGCGTAGCCGATGCGGGCAGCGGCGATGGGTGCTGCGAACGGCACACCCGCGAGGTAGAGCGCAGCAGACGCGCCGATGATGGCGGGAATGTCGGAGTCGATCTCTGGATCGAGCGACATCACCGTCGCGATGACCTGAATTTCGTTATAGAAACCATCCGGGAACAGCGGACGAATCGGGCGGTCGATTAGACGTGAAGTCAGCGTTTCTTTCTCGCTTGGACGACCTTCGCGCTTGAAAAAACCACCCGGGATTTTGCCAGCGGCGTAGGTCTTTTCCTGATAGTCAACGGTCAGCGGAAAGAAGTCCTGGCCTTCTTTAACGGTCGTCTTGGCAACAGCCGTGACGAGCACCACGGTGTCGCCATAGCGAACGAGCACCGAGGCGTCGGCTTGACGGCCGATTTCGCCGGTTTCAAGGGTTAAAGTGTGTGCGCCATATTGAATGGACTTGGTGGTTGCGGTCAGCATCGGCTGGTACCTTTCTTTTTTGCGCTTGTTGCGCGGGGTTAACTTGTCTGAGATGACTCTAAAAACAAAAGGCCGCAACCCCGATTGGAGAGCGGCCTTCCGTTGACGCTACGGCGGCTATTACTTGCGCAGGCCGAGCTTTTCGATCAGTGACTGGTAGCGTGCGCGGTCTGTGTTTTTCAGATACGCGAGCAGGCTGCGACGGTTGTTAACCATCTTGAGCAGACCGCGACGGCTGTGGTGATCTTTAACGTGAACTTTGAAATGGTCAGCGGCTAATGCGTTGATGTTCGCGGTGAGCAGCGCAACTTGCACTTCTGTCGAACCGGAGTCGCCCTTCGAGCGCCCATGTTCATTGATGATCGCGGCGGTTTGTGTAGGCGTTAATGCCATGGTGAGTCTTTCTCTTTTGATTCGTCAGCCGGAGAAACTACAAAGACTTTCGTCTACGAAGCACCCCAAAAAACGATTGTTTTTTCGAAGTAAGCCAATGATTATAAACCGAAAACGTCCACTTGAGAACGTATACCGGACGACTCTTCCAAGCGTCACAGCACAACAGCTTTCACTGGTGACATTTGGGTTTACCGAGGTTGAGCGATGTTTTTGTCTTTAGTCGAGTATGCAGAAAAACGCTCTCTAGCCCTTTTCAAATGGCGGATTAGGCCGAAAGCTGTTCGCAATGCTTCTAAATAAGCTATTTCGTCATCGCCAAAATAAACCGCAGCCATGTGTCGCGATCCTCCACCTGCTGCGCCGTCGATTTGCCCGTGCCGTGACCGGAGTCGTAATCCATTTTCAGCATGACGGGGTTGGTTTGTCCGACGTTTGCTTGCGCCAGCGCCACGAATTTTTTCGCATGCAGCGGGTCCACGCGCGTGTCGTTCTCGCCCGCGATGACGAGCATGGTTGGCATATTTACTCCAACCCGCACGTTGTGATACGGCGAGTAGCGCAGCAGCCAGTTGAAATCGTCCGCTTTGTCAGGATCGCCGTACTCAGGAATCCAGTAACGGGCAATACGGAATTTGTGATAGCGCACCATGTCAAGCAGCGGCACCGAGCACACGATGCCTTTGAACAAATCGGGGCGCTGCGTGGCTGCCGCGCCCACCAGCAAGCCACCGTTGCTGCCGCCAAACGCAACCATCTTTGACGGCTTGGTGTAGCCTGTTTTTATCAGGTATTCGGCGGCGGCGTAAAAGTCATCAAACACATTTTGCTTGCTGCTGCGCATGCCGCCTTCATGCCATGCCTCACCGTATTCGTTGCCGCCGCGCAAGCCGGGTTGCGCGACCACTACGCCGCGATTGATCAGCGTGGCAAACGCGCCAAGATAACTGACGTTGATTCCGATGTTGAAGCCACCATAACCATAGAGCACGGTTGGGTTGTTGCCGTCAAGTTTAGTGCCCTTTTTGTAGCTCAAAAACATGGGCACTTTGGTGCCGTCGCGACTGGTGTAGCTTACCTGTTTGGTATCGATATCGGTGGTGTTGAGCACCGATTCGTCCTGGTATAAAAACTGCCATTCGAGGCGGTCGGCGTCAAGCTTGTATAGCTTGAACGGCGCGACAAACGTGGCGAGCGCGGCGTACAGCGTGTTGCTGTCGCGGTCGTACGACACGCCGGTGATGCTGCCAAACTCAGGAGCGGGCAAATCGCGGAGAAATTTGCCGTCGAGATCAAGCACGCGCACACGTTTCAGCAGGTCACGCTTTTCAACAACAATGATGTTCTTTTTCGTCACCACGAACGATTCAAGCACCACGCCCTTTTCTTCAGAAACGATCTCTTTCCAGTCCT
>JAYSUK010000348.1:0-2974 GCA_043719085.1 Burkholderiales bacterium
TCAAGGCAGTATCGTTCAGTGCATCGGCGCCGTGGTGGACATCGAGTTCCCGCGCAGCGCGATGCCGCACATTTATGACGCGCTGACGCTCGACAAATCTGCGGAGCACGCAGGTATTGAGTCAGGCCTCACGTTCGAAGTCCAGCAGCAGTTGGGCGACGGCGTGGTGCGGACAATCGCCATGGGCGCGTCCGACGGTCTGCGTCGAGGCATGAAAATCAACAACACCGGCTCCGCGATTTCGGTGCCGGTCGGTGTGGCCACGCTGGGCCGCATCATGGACGTGTTGGGTCGCCCGATTGACGAAGCTGGCCCGATCCCGACCGATGAGCGACGCTCGATCCATCAAAAAGCGCCACGCATGGAAGACCTCAAGCCAACCACCGAGTTGCTTGAAACCGGCATCAAGGTGATCGACCTCGTATGCCCGTTCGCCAAGGGCGGCAAGATCGGCCTGTTCGGCGGCGCCGGCGTGGGCAAGACCGTGACCATGCTTGAACTCATCAACAACATAGCGACGCAACACAGCGGCTTGTCGGTGTTTGCCGGCGTGGGTGAGCGTACTCGCGAGGGTAACGATTTCTACCATGAGATGGCAGAAGCGGGCGTCATCAAGCTCGACAACATCGGCGAATCAAAAGTAGCCATGGTGTTCGGTCAGATGAACGAGCCACCGGGCAACCGTCTGCGTGTGGCGCTGACCGGCCTCACCATGGCTGAGAAATTCCGTGACGATGGTCGCGACGTGCTGTTCTTTGTCGACAACATCTACCGCTTCACACTCGCCGGAACCGAAGTATCCGCACTGCTCGGCCGTATGCCCTCCGCCGTGGGTTACCAGCCGACGCTGGCCGAAGAAATGGGCCGTCTGCAAGAGCGCATTACGTCCACTAAAACCGGTTCGATCACCTCGATCCAGGCCGTGTACGTGCCCGCCGATGACTTGACCGATCCATCACCTGCAACGACCTTCCAGCATCTCGACGCAACCGTTGTGTTGTCACGCGACATCGCCTCACTCGGTATTTTCCCGGCCGTTGATCCGCTCGACTCAACGTCGCGCCAGATCGACCCGCTGGTCATTGGTGAGGTGCATTACAACTGCACCCGCGCCGTGCAAGCCACGCTGCAACGCTACAAAGAGCTGCGCGACATCATCGCCATTCTCGGCATGGACGAGCTGGCACCGGAAGACAAACTGGCCGTGGCCCGCGCCCGGAAAATTCAGCGCTTCCTGTCGCAACCGTTCTTCGTCGCCCAAGTGTTCACCGGCGCGCCGGGCAAATACGTGTCGCTCAAGGACACCATTCACGGCTTCAACATGATCGTGAATGGCGAATGTGATCACCTGCCGGAGCAGGCGTTCTACATGGTCGGCACCATCGAAGAAGCGTTCGAAAAAGCCAAAACGTTGAACTGAGATTAGGTGATGTCAACCATCCATGTAGACGTCGTCAGCGCCGAGACTTTGATTTTTTCGGGTGAGGCGAAATTTGTCGCGCTGCCCGGCGAATCCGGTGAGCTTGGCATTCTGCCCAGGCACACCCCGCTCATTACTCGGATCAGGCCAGGTGCGGTGCGTATCGAAAAAGCCGACGGCACGGAAGAATTCGTGTTCGTGGCAGGCGGCATCTTGGAGGTGCAGCCAAACGTAGTGACGGTACTCGCAGACACCGCCATTCGCGGCAAAGATCTCGACGAAGCGAAAGCTGAAGAAGCCAAGAAGCGGGCTGAAGAAGCGCTGCGTAACAACGACGCATCGATTGACTACGCCGTCGCGCAGGCGGAGCTTATTTCTGCGGTTGCGCAACTGGCGGCGATTCGGAAATTGCGCGCGAAGTAGTTCGCGGTTTCGCAGACTGGAAAAGGCGACTTCGGTCGTCTTTTTTAATGATCGTGGACGAGTTTTTGTGGGAGCGGTTTCACCGCGATTTCTCGTACATTGATTTCGCGGTGGAACCGCTCCCACATTAAAGTGTGAGGCGTGTCGCACCTTCGCTACCATTGAGCTATGCAGTCGTCACACACCACACCGTTTACCGTTGACTTACTTGTTGTTGGCGGCGGCATTAACGGCGCGGGTATCGCACGCGATGCGGCAGGCCGTGGTTTGTCGGTGCTCCTCGTCGAAAAGGACGACCTGGCAGCGCACACCTCGCAATGGTCGTCCAAGCTCATTCACGGCGGCCTGCGCTATCTGGAGCAATACGAATTTCGTCTCGTTGGTGAAGCGCTCGCAGAGCGCGAGGTGTTGCTGCGCGTCGCGCCTCACCTGATCAAGCCGTTGCAATTCGTGTTGCCGCATGAACCGCATTTGCGGCCAAAGTGGATGCTGCGCGCTGGCCTGTTTTTGTATGACCGGCTTGGCGGTTGGAGCGGTCAAAAACAAACGCTTCCCACGTCTTTTTCGGCATCACTCAAAAAGACGCAATCGTCCAACTGGGGCGCAGGACTCAAATCGCAATTTACAGAAGGCTTCGTCTACTCTGACGCGCAAGTCAACGATGCGCGGCTCGTCGTAGAGAACGCGAAGGACGCCCGCGCGCGCGGGGCCGATATTCGAGTCGGCGTTACGTTCACTGGCGCAAAGCGCGTCGGCGAAGTGTGGCGCGCGACGATTCGCGACAGCAAAACCAACGTCGAACAAACGATTCACGCGCGCGCCATCGTCAACGCTGCGGGGCCGTGGGTGAAAGACCTGCTCGCCCGCATCGACACGCCTGCAACGAAAGAAACCGTCAAGCACATCAAGGGCTCGCACCTTATCGTGCCGCGCGTGCATGACGCGCCGCATGCGTACATTCTGCAAAACAAAGATGGTCGCATCGTGTTTGTCATTCCGTACTTCGAGCGCTTCTCGCTGATCGGCACCACCGATGTGCCGGTGACCGAGTTCGACAGCCCGCAAATTAGCGAGAGCGAAACGCAGTATTTGCTCGACCTCGCAAACACCTATCTCGCAAAATCGCTCACC
>JAYSUK010000349.1:0-2964 GCA_043719085.1 Burkholderiales bacterium
TTCCATCGTCGCCTCCGAATTTCACGTCAAGCAACCCGTATCGGATCTTGGGCTGCGCAACTTTATTGTTCTTCCTTTCAACATCGACCACGCACTTCGTTGTGGAGATTTGATGAAGCATATGAAACGAGACGCGGGCGATGACAGAGTTTCGGTGAAAGATGATGTGAAGATTATTGCGCAATGCTCGTGCGATGAAATTTCGCACTTGATTACTTTGGATGAGCAAACTCTGGTTAAGTACCTGGCGAGGTTTAACGAACTGAAACTCGTCTCCACCAAAGCGATTCTCCTTAGCAACGGCTTTGACGCATCGTGGTTTCACAACGGTCAAGCTCAGCTCCTTCCTTAAACTGTTTACTGCCCTTCATGCCCATTCTGCAAGACAAAACCATCCTCCTGACCGGCCTGCTGTCCAATCGCTCTATTGCGTTTGGCATTGGCAAAGCGCTCAAACGCGAGGGCGCGACGCTCGCGTTTACCTATGCGGGCGAGGCGATGAAGTCGCGGGTTGAGAAGCTCGCCCCAGAACTCGGCGGCGGGCTCATCATGAGCATGGACGTCACGCAGCAGGACGAGATTGATGCCGTGTTCGCGAAACTGGGCGGCGAATGGGGCGGCATTGACGGCGTGGTGCATTCGATTGGCTACGCACCGCGTGAATCCATCGCGGGGGATTTTCTGGACGGCCTGTCGCGCGCCTCGTTCATGACAGCGATGGATATTTCGGCCTACAGTTTCGCCGCACTTGGCAAGGCCGCACGCCCGCTTATGAAAGGGCGCAACGGCGCGTTGCTCACCCTGTCGTATCTGGGCGCGGTGCGCAGCGTGCCCAACTACAACACCATGGGGGTGGCCAAGGCAGCGCTTGAGGCGAACGTGCGCTACATGGCCGCGACGTTGGGGCCGGAAGGCACACGCGTGAACGGCATCAGTGCAGGGCCGATCAAGACCCTGGCAGCGGCGGGCATCGCAGGCTTTTCCACCATGCTCAAAAATTTTGCCGCGGCTGCGCCGATGCGCCGCAACATCACGGCCGACGAGGTTGGCAACGTGGCCGCCTTCCTGCTGTCCGATTGGGCCAGCGCCATGACCGGTGAAATTCTCTATGTCGACAATGGTTTTTCGCAGATTGCCGCAGGCATGGATGACGGTGGCGTGAAACCGTCGGAGTAGTCGTTAAGGCGGCTGTAGGAGCGGCTCTGCGGCGACCCGCGTGTTGCTAAGTTCAGTGGGTCGCGGCAGCGCCGCTCCTACAACTCGTCCGTACAGAACGAGGCGACCGCGTCAACGTAGTCTGCAAACTCACTGATCGCGTGATCGCTGCCTTCGATGATGTGTTGTTTTGCGCCGTGATAGTGATCGCGCATCTGTCGCCAGTCCAGCACTTCGTCGCCAGTTGCTGCCAATAAAAAATAGCGGTCGGGCCGGGTGATGAGTTCGACACGCAACCGGGCGAGTTCATCGAGATATTCTGACTTGAACTCGAACGGCTCGTCGCTGTGGAAAGACGTCAACACACCGATGTGCGCGCCCAAATCGACGTCGGGGCGGACGGCAGGGTTGAGCAGCGCCGCGCGACAGCCATAGCGCTCGGCGAGATAGGTGGCGTAATAGCCGCCGAGTGACGAACCGATCACCGCCCAGTCGCGCGCTGCATCACCCCGGTCCTCGATGAATTCGCAGGCCGTTTCCATGGCCAGTGCCGGACTCGCTGGCAACTGTGGGCAGACGAATCGGTGCTCGGACTGCGCGAAAAATGCTGCCATCAGGCGCGCTTTCATCGATTGGGGGCTGGAGCGAAAGCCGTGCAGATAAAGAATGTTCATGGAGCGTGCGGTGGTTGTCCGGACTCTACTATTGTGCCCATTTTGCGAGCGTCTGATCGCGCATCGTGGGCAATAGCTTAATCGGCTCGGCCCATTACCTACAAGGGCTAATCGGCCAATTGTTAGCTAGTCGATTAACGATGTTTTTCGACTCTACCCCAATTAAATAAAGGCATTCAGTAAAAAGCTGAATGCCTCAAAGCCGTTGCTTTGCATCCGGCAGGGGCAGCGCCGTCGAGAATTTGCTGCGTCGCGTGACGAATCGTGAACGCACATTGCGCACGTTGTGGGCGGCGGTGAAAACTCGCTGCACCAGCGCGTGATAAGCCGCCATGTCGCGCACGGTGAGCAGCAACGTGAAGTCCACGCTTGGCGCGGTTCGATACGCCTGCGTCACGGCAGGCTCGCTGCCGATGAGTGCGTCGAACGCGTCGAAAGATTCCGCGTTCTGCCGGTCGAGCGTGATTTCGACGATGGCGGTGATGGAAGCGCCCAGCTTTTCTGGCGACAGAATTGCGACGATGCGCTCGATCACACCCGATTCGTCGAGTGCGCGCACCCGCCGCAAGGTCGTTGCCGGCGACGTGAAAACGCGTTCGGCCATCACCTGATTTGAAATTGAGGCATCGTGCTGGAGGATTTCAAGAATCCGAATATCCAGTTCGTCTAGCGCTTGCATAGGTCGATATTTGCTGATTTACGAAATTTTATTGCAATGAATAGTTGTCAAAAAATATTATTGCGATTATTGACTAATTTTGATCACCTAATTTGAATGTTGGTGATTATGCTTCGGCACAAACATCCGTTCTGGAGCAGAAAGCTATGTGTGGAATCGTCGGCGCAGTCGCCTCGCGCAACATCACCCCGATCCTCGTTGAGGGTCTGAAGCGCCTCGAATATCGTGGCTACGACTCGTGCGGGGTTGCCGTGCATGCTGACGGCGGCCTCAAGCGCGCGCGCAGCGTGAGCCGGGTCGCCGAGCTGGCGCGCGAAGTCGACGAGACGCAGCTCGCCGGTTTCACCGGCATCGCGCACACGCGCTGGGCCACTCACGGCGCGCCCGCGCTCAACAACGCGCACCCGCACTTCAGTCGTGACCGCATCGCGCTCGTCCACAACGGCATCATCGAAA
>JAYSUK010000350.1:0-8273 GCA_043719085.1 Burkholderiales bacterium
GCCAGTATTGGCAAATCCTGGTTAGTAGGTTCCGTTCGAATGATGCGGGTGGCCTCCAGTCCGTCCATTTCGGGCATTTGCACATCCATCAGCACAAGATCGTACTTGGTGGTGCCGACGCGTTGTACCGCGATGGCACCATTCTCAGCCGTATCCACAACAAGCCCAACCGACGTCAACAGCTCAAGGGCCACTTCGGTGTTAATGGCATCATCCTCAACTAGCAGAATTTTTGCGCCCGCGTAGTCGCTCCGCAACACCGACTCGGCATTCACCACCGCTGCGCCTGCAACAGGCTCGCCGGATGTCATGTCCTTGGCTCGGCTAAGCCACGCGGTGAACCAGAAGGTACTTCCAGTTCCGATATCACTTTTGACACCCGCTTCACCGCCCATCATTGTCGCGAGGTGTCGGGTAATCACGAGCCCTAATCCGGTGCCCCCATACTTTCGCGTTGTCGAAACGTCCGCTTGCACAAATGATTTGAACAGCGCGCCCAGATTTTCTTGAGCGATACCGATACCGGTATCGCTTACCTCGAAGCGAAGCAGTAGCCCTCTCTCTGTTTCTTTCAGAAGACGGACGTAAAGTCGAACCGTGCCATGAGTGGTGAATTTGATTGCATTCCCTGCGTAATTGAGAATCGCTTGACGCAGGCGCATCGGATCACCCCGGAACCACAAAGGTACATCGGTATCAGTTTCAAACGTCAATCCCTTCGCATGAGCTTGATCGATGGTCATGGCTTCAACGTTACGCAGCAGTGACTGAAGCGAGAAATCGACATCTTCCAGCGCTAGCTGACCCGCTTCTATTTTTGACAGATCAAGGACATCGTTGATGATGCTCAACAAATGTTGAGCTGCGCCATCAATCTTGACCAGTCGCTCGCCTTGTTCGGCCGTGGGTTTGTTTTGACGCAAAAGATAGACGAGCCCCATGATGGCATTCATCGGTGTGCGGATTTCATGACTCATGTTCGCGAGGAACGCGCTTTTGGCCTGACTGGCTGCCATTGCCTGCTTCTGCGCGGCCTCGAGCGCTAATGTTCGGCTACTGACTTGATCTTCCAGATGGTCGCGGTAGCGCCCGAGTTCAGCGTCAAGACGTTTTCGCTCAGTAATATCTTCCCTGACCGCTACGTACTTCGTTACGGTTCCATCGGACTTTCTCAGGGGACTGATGGTGACCGATTCTGAGTATTCGGTTCCGTCTTTACGACGAACGTCAAGTTCGCCTCGCCAGGTTGTCCCGCCGCTGATCGTAGTCCACAGGGTGTCATAAGTTTCCGCCCGTGCTCCGGTGGGACACAGAAATCGTGCATTCTTACCAATTACTTCTTCGCGTGAGTAGCCAGTATTTCGCAAAAATGCTTCATTCACGTAGTCGATATCGTCACGCAGACTGGTGATAACGATGCTCGCGGAACTCTGCTCCACAGCCAGTGACAGTTCACTTAAGGATGCACTAGCAGCTTCCGCCAGCAAACGAGCCGCGAGTGCGTCCTCCATCAAATTCAATGCGGCAAGGCGCGCGGCACGCTGTGCCTCAAGCGCATCGGCCTGAATCTCGAGTAGTACTCGCTCGGCCTGTTTTCGCTCGGTGATATCAAAGTACGTGATGAGAACGTTGTCGCCTATCGCAATGCCCGACACTTCAGTTGTACGCTCGGAGCCGTCACTACACGTTATCTGAAGCTCAACCGGCTCAATATCCTGCGAGGACCAACTTGATTTGGCCACTGCAACGTTCCACTTTTCAAGTACCCACTTGCGATACGCCGGATTCGGGTAGGCGCGCGCTCGCCACTGCGTAAGTGTGGGCGTGTCGTCGCTGGTGTACCCAAAGCTCTGTACGAACCGTCGATTCACTTGCAAAACGACGTCATCATGTCCGACGAGTGCCAATGCCATGGGTGCTTCGTCGAACAGCCGACGAAACCGTTGTTCGCTCTCGTGCAAAGTCAATTGCGTTGCATCTCGCTTGGCAGCGGCCGCGTCGAGCAGGTGGCGCACTTTCGAGAATTCAGCAATGCCCGTGGTCGTTTCGTTTTTGAAGGATGGGTCGGTGAACTCTCGCAAATGCTGCCCGAGTCGACGATTCGCTAGTTCACCGCCGAGGACGGCCACTATCGTGGCAAACAGAATGGCGATTGATAGCGTCACGGCGGCGGACAGTAGTGGCGCCTGGTAGAGGTTGGCGGGGATATCGAGCACTACGGACCACGGCGCTACTGCTGACTTCACGACAACGTGCCGCCCCGGCGCCGTGTCACTTTCAAGAGGGCTGCCGTTTGGTGTTCGTCGTGCGATGGGTTGACCATTTCCGTCGAGTAGCGCAAGCGACCACCCGGTTGGCAAGTCAATCAAATCCAGTTGCAGCTGAAACTGACGGGCCTCAAAGGTGGCAAGCACGACGTAAGGGACCGCTCCGTTACGCACAGCTGGAACTGCAACCGCGATCAACGTCTCCTTGGCGATGGGCCCCAGAAACGAATCGCCCACCGCAGGTTTTCCGGTTGCAAACGCTGTCGGTACTGCGGCATTTCCTTGAGGGTGCGGCAATGGAGGAAGTGCCGACCCGAACGGCACCCGGGTGTTGAGCAACATGCGCAGGCCTCGGTCTGCAAGCACCACATGTCCGCCGAAACTGTGACGAAATGCTTGTGCCTCCCGATACAAAACTACATGCTGCAATGGCTCATCAAGAAGCGGCGACTCAGCCAGGATATTCAACGCGCCAATACGCGAGTTCAAGTCGCGGTCAATTGCGGTTGCGAGGTTGGTTGCAAGTGCCGCTGCGGATTGGTCTCGTTCGTTCTGAAGCTGTCGCACATGCTCGATCGCAAGATAGCATGCTAGAAACACTAGCGGAGCTACGCACAACCAAATGAGCTTTGTCAGGAAGGCGTGCAGTGAAACCTCCTTTCGCTGAACGGCGGCTGTTGTATCTACCGCATCCCTTCGGGTAGTCACGGCGCGCTATCGTCGGAGGTTGTGCTCGGAGCCTCACCCGACGTCAGGAAGGCGAGGGGGTACGGTGACGGGCGATCGAGCAACGCCGACAGTTCATTGACCCGTTGCTTGAGCGCGATCATGTCCAGCTCACGCCCCACAGTCACGACGTTGAATCGCTCAAGTTCAGCGTTGCGTCGGGCAAGCTCCGTAGTTTGCTGTGTGCGAATGGCCTCATCGGCTTTGGTGGCGGTAATGTCGGTCAGCGTGCCCACGATCCTAAGCGCCGCACCCGCCTCATGTCGGGCCACCGCTCTACCCTTGACGTGTGCCCATCGCACGACGCCTTCGCGGGTGATGATCCGCACGTCAAACGCGAGTTCCGGAGATTCTCCCTTTCGATGAGTTGCAATGATGTGCCTGGCGCGCGGCCAATCGTCCGGATGCACTAGCCGCTGAAAAAACGCCAAATCGGGTGTCACCTCGCTGGGCAGGTACCCGACGATTTCGCAGTAGCGCGGAGATCGATAGACATGGCCGCTGGCCATGTCCCAGTCCCATACGCCATCGCTGGTGGCGTCAAGTACCAGGCGAAGGCGCTCCTCGCTAATTCGCAGCTGCTCTTCGGAAATTCTCGACGCCGTGACGTCACGGCCCAACCCGCGATAACCGAGCAGCCGATTGTCACGACCCAAGCGTGGCGTTCCCGCCGTTCGTATGTACCGAATACTGCCGTCCTTGTGCAGTGAAACGTTGTCGAATTCGCGGAAAGTTTGGCGTGACTTTGCAATTTCCAAATACCTGAAACGCGCTTTTTCTGCGTCCGCAGCAGGCATGAGATCCCAGGGCGTTTTGCCAACAACTTCTTCGGGCGCATATCCCAGATTTGTTTTTACATAGTCAGAAACAAAGGTAAATCGCCCCCGCTCATCCGTCTCCCACAGCCAATCAGCGGAAGCATTGACAAGGGCTTCAAACTGGTGCCTTGACCGGCGCAATCGTGCAGTGGCACCCTGCTGCCCGGTGATCAATTCAACCAGCCGTCTCCACACACTTTCCTGGTGCGTTCCCTCAAAATAGTCTTTCATGTCTTCATTCGCCGGACAAGTACGATAAACCAACAGTTTCGTGCTATCACGTTAGCACTCCTACTGGCCCAAATGCGCATTTGTTGCATTTTTTGAGTGCGTATTTCTACTCAGCGCAGATTTGCCGTTCGAGGCTACTCTGGCCTTCTTGCAAATGTGGAGTTCGCCATGAACATTGACACCGGAAAATTTGAATATTGCGTTCGCTGCCATCTCAATCGGCAAGCACCGTGTTGAGCCGTCGAAACGGTAGACCAGAGTCACTTATTAACCGCCGGTGTCACGGTTCGTTGGGTGCTCGCTACCAACACCCGAGCAACGCATCGCGCTTTTTCAGAGGAAGTGTCGAATTGTTTCGTTGCAGCTATCGACACCGTGCCGCAACGGAGCAGGCGTTGTTGGTTGTTGGTCGCTGCATCGCGCCAGTTCGGAGCCTATTAATCGAGCTTAAAAATCTCGGTCGAAAATGGATCTAAATGGATCTAAATTGCCGAGAAACTAGCCGGCAACAGTCACGGTATGCATCGCCGCACCGACTGCGACACGCAAGCACTAAAAAGCAACAAACTAATTCGAGAAATCGAGAGGGATCGCACGTGGATTTACCGCAACGCCTATTAACAGTCGGGGCATTTCTTGGCTTTGCTTTCTCTGCGGTCGTGCATGCAGCGACAGGTCTCTCGGTGACGCCGCTCACGTGGAACATCGTTGGTCTGGATAGCAACAGTCCAACCGTTGGTCCCAAATATTTCCCGGTTGGCGCGAGAGTTTGTAGCACCATTGCCACGGTCAACGTCTCCGTAAATTTCGTCTGGGATTCAGCAAATGCCAACGTCAATTTGCGAAGTGGCACGGCAAGCAGTCTGATCATCCCCTCGCTTGGCGCTGGATCTTGTGCTGACGCCTATTTCGAGGCAGAAGTAACCCCAGTAGCGGCTGCTTACAACACATTCAGACGGTATTACATCAGCGCAAGCGACAGTTCTGGTGTCGCTACAACCCCCAGACCGCGAGAGTTGTACGTTGAACGCCTGATTTCGCAAAACCGCAACTCGGTGACTGCGGTCAAGCTCAACGGTGTCACTGTCCCGGCGGGTGGATCGATGAATTTGATTGTGGGAAATACCTACACAGTTGAGCTGAATGGTGGAACCGCAACGCAGGGCTATGAGCAGTTTGAAGCCTTCATAAACTTTCCGAACACCATATTTCAAATATTGTCGGTGAATACAACCTATTCTGCCGATGATTCCGCCTATGTTCCGGGCCCTCCCGGAACCATTCAAACCAAACTTTATGCAGACGCATGTCTGTGGGAGAACGATCCCAGCAGCCCAAACTATCGAGCCTGCGTTGGTGTCGCCGGTAGTACGGGAAAAGCGGGTGGCAGCAATGTGGTGACCCTCTACACGATTAAGATTCTTGGTGGTGCCGGGACGGCACAAACGCTAAACACGTTGTTATTCGACTTCTCAGGAAGCAGTTTTCACTACAACGGCGATTTCGCCAGCGGTGCGCGCAATGCAAACATCGTTGATGCAACAACTTCTCTCAATTTCAGCAAGGCGTTTTTACCGAGCAGTACGGTAGCGGGCGGCACGTCGACACTGAAGTTTCAGATCGCAAATACGGCATCCGCGCCCGTTACGGGCATTGATTTTGTTGACAATTTGCCTGCATCTCCCGCGCAAATGCGGGTCGCATCGCCGGCGAATTTCTCGACCTCTGGATGCGGTACGCCGACATTCACGCCAATGGCCAACGCGACGTCCATTTCGTTCTCCGGCGGCTCTATCGCCGCCAACAGTAGCTGTGTCGTCACCGTGAATGCGAGTGTGCCATCGAGCCCCACCTCTGGCGCTTACATCAACACGTCACAGCACCTGTTTGCGGGCGGCCAGGACAGCGGAAAATTCGCCACAGCTACGCTGATGGTTGCGCCCGCCGCTGCGGGCAGCGGAGTCTGCGGACTCGCCGTGGCGTCGTGGGCATTCCCGTCGGGTTTCAACCTTTCCGCGCCCCTCGCTTCCAGATCGACCGTTACCACCGCTGCGGCAATCGGTGCGGGCTTCACAGCCCAGGCTGGTGCTGAATCCACAATCACCAATACGGTCGGATCATCGTCCTGGGGAACCAACGGCGGCGTTGCCACGGGCACACCGCTCGTAACGGCTAACAATGATTACCTGGAATTTGCGGTAAATACCACGGGCTTCACTTCGATTGCACTGTCGTTTCAGGGAAGACGAACCAACAACGGCCCTCAAGGGCTTGAGGTCTACGCTGGGACGTCCAACGCAAGGCCAGAGACCGGAACTTCGGTGTTCAGCAATTCTGCGGCGCTGACCGCAAGCAGCACATGGACCGCTATATCTGCAATCACGGTCAGCAGCGGTCTCAATCCGTCGGGTTTGACCTATTTCCGAATTTATGGATTTAACGCGGGCAACTCGGTTCCAGGATCAGATCTGTTGATAGATAACGTGTTGTTCACGGGGTGCGGCGTCCCGCTCCCGCCCGCGCTCAC
Source organism: Burkholderiales bacterium (assembly GCA_043719085.1). Classification (GTDB taxonomy): domain Bacteria; phylum Pseudomonadota; class Gammaproteobacteria; order Burkholderiales; family Casimicrobiaceae; genus Casimicrobium. The sequence continues at coordinate 6,570 of JAYSUK010000350.1, forward strand.
TAAATCGTTCGTATCGAACTCGATTGCAGTCAATGGCACATCAACGTTGACGTTCACGCTAAGCAACCCTAACGCGATCCAGCTAACCGGCGCAAAATTCAACGACACCTTGCCATCCGGACTCGAAGTGGCCGCGACACCTGCAGCGAGCACCACTTGCGGAGGCTCGCCCACATGGGCGCCGACGGCTAGCGCAACGGCACTCGCATTCGGTCAAACCACGGGCGCGACTATTCCTGCTAGCGGATCGTGTACGGCCAGTGTGAGCATCAAAGCGACGACTACCGGGGCACACACCAATGTGAGTGATTTCATCTCGACGACGGAGAGCGGAACCAATGCCACGCCAAGCGGTTCCGGCACGGCGTCGCTAACCGCGCTGAACCCACCCAGCATCGCCAAGTCGTTTGCACCTAATCCAATTCTGGCGGGCGGTAGCTCCTTACTGACTTTCACCGTTACCAACCCAAACACGAACGATGCGCTTACCGGTTTGGCGTTTTCCGATACCTATCCCGGGGGATTGCTTAACGCCAATCCTTTAACGCCTGCCGTCACCAACACCTGCGGGGGTTTCGTTAGTGCGGCAGCGGGGGGCAGCGGAATCAGCCTGAGTGCAGGAACACTCGCGGCTAATGCGAGCTGCACGATCAGCGTAACGGTTACGGCTGCGGCCGCCGGCTCGTATGCCAACACCACTTTTGCCGTGTCGGCAACCACCGCCGGGACGGGCAATACCGCTAGCAATACGCTCGCGGTGAATGCACCGAATCCGTCCATCAGTTTGCTCAAACAAATCTCGACCAGCGCAACTGGTCCGTGGCTGAAGTTTCTCACCGTGCCGCCCGGTACGCTGGTCTATTACCAGCTCACAGTTGAAAATACGGGCGACGTTCCATTTCGTCCGATCAGCGTGAGTGACCCCACGGTCAATGCGTCCGGTTGCGTATGGCCGGCAACACTTTCCGTCGCGTCGCCCACGCAATCGCCGGTTGCGACCTGTGTCGTCGGTCCGGTAACTGCGCTGGCCGGAGACCAGGTCAATACGGCCGTCGCGCGCGGAACCTTCGGCGGGACGGATTACGTGTCGGCTCCGTCCAGCGCGGAATACCTCGGTGCCACGCCCGGTTTCAGTCTACTGAAGCAGATTAGTTCATCGCCAACAGGGCCTTGGTCCTCGGCGATTACTACCACGCTCGGCGGCAACGTCTATTACAAATTCACGTTGGTAAACACAGGCGGCCTGCCGCTTTCTTCGACTAGCGTGACCGATATTGACCCGTTGGTAAATACGGCGTCTTGCACATTTACTGACCCGCTGGCCGTCGGCGCATCGACCACCTGTGTGGTCGGCCCGGTAACGGCGTCGAATACGCCTGGAACGTTTGTCAATACTGCCACGGGACACGGCTCGGATGGGATGACGGTTATCGATACCGCTCCCTCATCGGCAAGCTACAGCACCGCAACATTTACCGATCTGTCGATCAGCAAGACCGATGGTTCGACCACCTACACGCCCGGAGCGGCGATCAGCTACGCCATCGTGGTGGGCAACGCGGGGCCCTCGAACGCCGTGGGGGCGAGCGTGGCTGATGCGGTGCCTGCGGCCATCACCGGGGTGCTCACCAGTTGCGTGGCCAGCGGCACGGCCAGCTGCGGCGCCAACGTCAACCCGACCGGCAACGCGGTGTCGTTGACCGG
>JAYSUK010000036.1:0-6338 GCA_043719085.1 Burkholderiales bacterium
TTCAGGTTGATGTGCATCGGTTGCAGGCGGCGCAGCATGCGGGCGGCCTCCAGCAAGTCCAGATACCGCCCCACCGTGGGCACGCTGATGCCCATGCTGGTGGCCAGCTGGCTCATGTTGGTCAACTGGCTGTGTGTGTTGGCGACCATGCGCCAAAAACGCTGCAAGGTAGGGGCCGCCACCTGCACGCCAAACTGCGGCAGGTCGCGCTCCAGCAGCAGGCGCATGAAGTCCAGTCGCCATTCAAAAGAGTCTTCGTTTAGATCCGCTGTAAAGCTTTCAGGAAAGCCGCCGCGCAGCCAAAGCTGCTGCTGGGTCGCAAAGTCGCTGCCTACTTCTTGCACCAGCAGCCCGCCCAAGTCAACGGTAGCAAGCCGGCCGGCCAGGGATTCGGCGCTTTGCTTGAGCAAAGAAAACGACGCTGAACCCAGCAATAAAAACCGCCCTTTGCTGCGGTCACGGTCAATCTCCGGGCGAAGATGGCGAAAAATATCGGGCGCGTATTGCACCTCGTCCAGCACGATGAGCGCGTTTGTGTGTGTTTTGAAAAACACGTTCGGGTCAGCTAGGCGCACCCGATCGCGCTCGTCTTGCAAGTCGAGGTAGACAAACTCGCGTTTTGATGTGTGCGCAAGCTGTTTTGCCAGCGTTGTCTTGCCGACCTGACGTGGGCCTAGCAGTGCAACTGCAGGTGAACGCTTCAGTGCTGCGCTGAGCTGTACGATCGTGTTGCGGTTTAACATACTGCAATTTTAACTGTTAATGTTAAAATTGCTAGGTATTTTAAGTTTTACATATTCCGCCGATACTGCCCGCCAACCTCAAACAGTGCATTGGTAATTTGCCCGAGCGAGCAAACGCGTACCGCGTCCATCAGCACCTCAAACACATTGGCGTTGTCGATCACGGCCTTTTGCAGGCGTTTGAGCATGGCGGGTGATTCTGCCGCGTGCTTGGCGTGAAAGTCGTCCAGGCGCTTTAACTGGCTCTGCTTTTCTTCTTCGGTTGACCTTGCCAGCTCCAGTTTGTCTTGTACCGCATCGCCATGCGGATTGCGGAAAGTGTTGACGCCAATGATGGGCAACTCGCCGGTGTGCTTGAGCATTTCGTAATGCATCGACTCGTCTTGAATGCGGCCGCGCTGGTAGCCGGTTTCCATCGCGCCGAGCACGCCGCCGCGTTCGGCGATCTTCTCGAACTCCTGCAACACCGCTTCTTCGACCAGCTCGGTCAGCTCGTCGATGATGAAGGCCCCCTGGCCCGGGTTCTCGTTCTTGGCCAGACCCCACTCGCGGTTGATGATCAGCTGGATCGCCATGGCCCGGCGCACGCTGTCCTCGGTGGGCGTGGTGATGGCCTCATCAAACGCATTCGTGTGCAGGCTGTTGCAGTTGTCGTAGACCGCAATCAGCGCCTGCAGCGTGGTGCGGATGTCGTTGAACTGAATCTCCTGCGCGTGCAGGCTGCGGCCGCTGGTCTGGATGTGATATTTGAGCTTCTGGCTGCGCTCGTTCGCGCCGTATTTTTCGCGCATCGCCACCGCCCACAAACGCCGCGCCACGCGACCCAGCACCGTGTATTCCGGGTCCATGCCGTTGCTGAAAAAGAACGACAGGTTCGGCGCGAAGTCGTCAATGTGCATGCCGCGTGCAAGGTACGCCTCGACAAAGGTGAAGCCGTTGGACAGCGTGAAGGCGAGCTGCGAAATCGGGTTCGCGCCGGCCTCGGCGATGTGATAGCCGCTGATCGATACCGAGTAGAAATTGCGCACTTTGTTCTGCACAAAATACTGCTGAATGTCGCCCATCACTTTGAGCGAAAACTCGGTGGAGAAGATGCACGTGTTCTGGCCCTGATCTTCTTTCAGGATGTCCGCCTGCACCGTGCCGCGCACGTTTTCCAGCGTCCACGCCTTGATCTTGGCCAGCTCGTCGTCGGTCGGTTCGCGTTTGTTGTCTGCGCGGAATTTGGTGAGCTGCTGCGCCATCGCGGTGTTCATGAAAAACGCGAGGATCGTCGGCGCCGGGCCGTTGATGGTCATCGAAACCGAGGTCGTCGGCGCGCAGAGATCGAAGCCATCGTAGAGCACTTTCATGTCTTCAACGGTGGCAATCGACACGCCGGAGTTGCCGACCTTGCCGTAAATATCGGGGCGGATCCCAGGGTCGTTGCCGTACAGCGTGACGCTGTCGAACGCGGTGGACAGGCGCTTGGCGTCCATGCCCTCAGAGACCTTTTTGAAGCGGCGGTTGGTGCGGAAGGCGTCGCCTTCGCCGGCGAACATGCGTGTCGGGTCTTCGTTCTCACGCTTGAACGCGAACACGCCCGCGGTAAACGGGAAGCTGCCGGGCACGTTTTCCTTCAACTGCCACTTGAGGATTTCGCCGTCGTCCTCGTAGCGCGGCAGCGCGACTTTCTTGATCTTGCTACCGGAGAGGGAGGTGTAGGTGAGGGCGGTGCGCAGCTCTTTGTCGCGAATTTTTACGACGTACTCGTCGCCCGCGTAGCTAGCGACGGTTTGTGGCCACATGTCCAGGAGCTTTTTCGAGCGAGGGTCTAGGGCTTGGGATTTTTCTTCGATCAGACGGTTGAGCGCGCGAACGGCCCCCTCACTCCAACCCTCTCCCGCAAGGGGAGAGGGGGCAGATGTCAGCATCGCTTTAGTAGATGTCGCTTGCTGTCGCTCCCGCGCCACCCGCGCCTGCCCATCCGCCCAGCGGTGATAGCCGCGCATCGCATCGGCAATCTCGGCCAGATAGCGCACGCGATTTGCCGGCACGATAGCTTGCGTTTGCGAGGATGCGCGGGTGTCAACCGTTGTGAGCTTGCCAGCGGCGAGCTTCAGCGTGCCACCAGATTTGGCAACCAGCAGTGGCGCAATCGCCTGATATAGCGCGGTCACACCGTCGTCGGCAAAGCGGCTCGCCATCGTGCCGAAAACGGGCATCTGGTCGGGCGGCGTGCCCCATGCCTCCTTGTTGCGCTGCACCTGCTTACGCACGTCGCGCTGCGCATCCTGCGCGCCCTTGCGGTCAAACTTGTTGATAGCGACGAAATCAGCAAAGTCGAGCATGTCAATTTTTTCGAGTTGGCTGGCCGCACCGAACTCGGGCGTCATCACATACAGTGACGCGTCCACATGCGGCACGATGGCGGCGTCGCCCTGACCGATCCCGGAGGTTTCGACGAATACGACGTCGAAGCCGCTGACTTTGCATGCTGCAATTGCGTCGGGCAAGGCTTTGGAAATCTCCGAGCCACCGGAGTCGCGCGTTGCGAGCGAGCGCATGTAAATGTTCTCGTGGTTGATCGCGTTCATGCGGATGCGATCACCGAGCAGTGCGCCGCCAGATTTGCGGCGGGACGGATCGATCGAAATGATGGCGACCTTTAGCGCATCGTTTTGGTCGATGCGAAAGCGACGCACCAATTCGTCGGTGAGTGAAGACTTGCCCGCGCCGCCAGTGCCGGTGATGCCCAGACTGGGTGTCGTTTTCTGTGCGGCCTGCTCATGCAACGCCTTGATGGTGGCTGCATCAACCGTACCCGCTTCGAGCATTGTGATCCAGCGAGCCAGCGCGTTGCGATCGCCAGACTTGAGCGAGTCAAGCGAAAGCGGCTGCTTCGACAAATCAAAATCGCAAGCCGCAATCATGTCATTGATCATGCCCTGCAAACCCAGCTTCGCACCATCCTGTGGCGAAAAAATGCGCGCCACGCCATACGCATGCAGTTCGGCAATTTCAGAAGGGACAATCACGCCGCCGCCACCGCCAAACACTTTGATGTGTCCTGCACCCGCCTCGCGCAACATGTCGATCATGTATTTGAAATACTCGACGTGCCCGCCTTGGTAAGACGACATGGCGATACCGTGCACGTCTTCCTGCAGCGCAGCGTCGACAACCTCTTTCACGCTGCGGTTGTGGCCCAAGTGAATCACCTCGCAGCCGCTGCCCTGAATGATGCGGCGCATGATGTTGATGGAGGCGTCATGCCCATCAAACAAGCTGGCAGCGGTGACGAATCGAACCTTGTTTTTAGGTCGATAGATCAGGTTCTTGGTGTCGAGATTTGACATGCGATTGCTCCATTGCAGCCCGCGATTCAAGCTCGGCCAGCGCGGGCTTCAATTGTCGCAGAAATTTGCCTAAGTTGACGTTAACGTCAACTTGAAGAGACAAATCTTCGTCTGTTGCCCCGCGCAGTGCTGCTGCGCTCTTGTCCTACACCGACAGTCGTTGTTGTCCGAGGTTCGTGGCTACGCGTATCGGAGTACCCTGAATGCTCACAATGAGGGAGTTCCTATGTTCAAGAAAATCTTGATACCTATTGACGGTTCAGAACTAGCGCTAAAGGCGGTGGCAACTGGCGTCAAACTGGCCAGTGAGGTGAGCGCGGAGGTGGTTTTTCTGCATGCCAGAGCACCGTACATCGCACCATATGCTGCGGAGGTCGCGTTAATGGACACCAAAACTCAGGCAATGTTTGAGCGCAGCATCAGTGCCGACAGCGACAAAATTTTGGACGAAGCAAAACAAATCGCAGATGCAGCGGGCGTTGCCAATGCGTCGGTCAGCGCGGTGAGCAGCCGCGCCGAGTCACTCATTGAAAAGACCGTTAAAGAAATGGGCTGTGACCTCGTCGTCATCGGCAGTCATGGGCGTGGTGCGCTTGGTCGCTTCATCATGGGTAGCGTCACTACGCGCCTGTTGCACATCTCGCCCGTGCCCGTTCTGGTCTATCGCGATGCGCTAATGGCCAGCACACACGCTTAAGTTAAACGGAGCCCCATGCATTTTCGCTGGCCTCCGGTTCCGGTACACACTGTTACCGATTGTTCATGGAAGGTTTGCAAGCGCGATGGATAGCGTGAGCCATGCCACGTCGGCACGCACACCGGAGATGATGCAGTCGCAGGCAATTTCAGAAACACCACTGATTCGAGTGAAAAACCCTTGCTTACGGGTAATGTCCGCTGTGCAACTCGATGAAGCGGTGTTGTCCGAGGTGGTGGCGTTGGGTCGCTTACGTGTGGTGATGGAAGGCACAGCCATGCACCGTGCCGGTGACCCGTTCCGCTCGGTCTTCTTCTTGAACTCCGGTGCGGCCAAGCGTTTGCTGACCAAAGAAAATGGCCGAGCGCAGATTCTTGGTTTTCCGATGCCGGGCGACATATTGGGCATGGAAGCCATCGATGAAAGAGCACACAGCACCACAGTGATCGCGCTCGACGTGTGTGCGGTTATCGAAATTCCTTTTAGTGCAATCGAGGCCATGGCCGCAGAAAATCCTGCCGTCGCACGCTTGCTTTATAACCGGATGAGTGCAGCGCTGCGCGAGGAACACGGCTGGATGGCCGCATTAGGTTTGCTTAACGCTGACGAGCGCGTTGCCGCGTTTCTGCTCGACTTGTCGCAGCGATTTTCCGCGCGAGGCTTTTCTGCGCGACGCTTCATGTTGCGCATGACGCGTGCAGAGATCGGCAGCTTTCTCGGCCTCACGCTCGAAACGGTCAGCCGGGCATTTTCGCGATTTCAAAAACTGGGTCTGCTTAAAGTGACGCGACGCGATATCGAGTTGCTCGATATGGCAGCACTGAGCCATCTCGCGCATGCGCAGGCGTCGCACTGACACATGACACACTCCAACGTTAAGTTTGGGGCTGCGGCGATAGAACGGGCGCAACGCTTGGCACCGATGCTTGCAAGAATAAGGGTTGCGTAAAAGCGCATTTCCGGTTGACTGCCATCCGCTAAAGCTATCGGCAGTGTGTCACGGGTGTGGACCTCTAGCTCAATGCTGAAACCGAGCGTTCGCGCTAAAAGGTTGCGAAGCGATGCCAAGAGTTCTGGAGCGTGGGGAAACTCCCGTGCGGCATGATCTTCAGCGCGCTTGCGCTCGGGATGCTCTCAAACAATGCGGTTAGACGCCTGCAGACGGCGAAGACGTGACGCCGGTGAGGCGGCGCATTGCTGTTGCTTGTGCTGCGGAATCTCTATCTATTGCCGGATCGCTTGCAAGGCGTGCGATTTGCGTTTTTCTGCTGACAACGCGCTAAAGTGCCACCCACAGCGCGCCAAAAGCAAACAGTACGAACGCTCCGCCTGCAATCATCACGCATTGATGCGCGCGCTGCCAGTCGCGCTCAATGAGATCAGGATCAGAGTCACGACTGGCGCGCGAAAGCAACACCAGTGCGACGACCGAGAAGGCCACCGCGAGCAGCGCCATGACGCCAACCGCCAGACGAACACCGGTGCTCGCGGCACCTGATGGCAGGCCATGCGTTGCACCGACGAACGCCATCACACCCAGCAGCGCCGCCGACGCGAGCA
>JAYSUK010000351.1:0-8262 GCA_043719085.1 Burkholderiales bacterium
GCGGGCTGTCACCGTTCTACTCTGGTCGAATTTCCCATGCGATTTGACTCTGTTGACACCCAACATGCAGTACAACTTTTTGTGCAAATCCTTGTTGTAAATGGGCTAGCCCGCAGTTTTATGCCTTATCGACTTATGCCAAAAATCACGTTTAGACCCTGCAAATTAAGCGATTGCGAGAAAAGCTGTATTCCTCACCGACTCTCGGCAAAATGCTGCAATGCTTGCAATTGAGTCACCCCTTCCGTCGTTCGAGCTGGACATTCGTATCAAGCCGAAAGACATCGACGAACTCGGTCATGTCAATAATGTTGTCTACCTTTCTTGGGTGCAGGACGTTGCTACTGCACACTGGTCGTTGTTGACCAGCGCACAGCAACGCGAACGGTTCGTCTGGGTGGCGTTGCGGCACGAGATTGATTACGTCGCGCAGGCGGTTTTGGGGGAAGCCGTGTTGGCGCGAACCTGGACAGGATTGGCACGCGGGCTGCGTTTTGCGCGGCACACGGAGATAATTCGAGTGGAGGGTGGGAAACAGCTTGCAACCGCGGTGACACTTTGGTGTCCGCTGGATCGCGCAAGCGGCCGACCGACACGACTGCCGACGCAGATCGCAGCGTTTTTTGCAAGATAAATGACACGGTTTGGAGGATGAAATGACGGGTTTGTTTGTGAGCCGAAGCCGGCTCAGACGCAGGTTTGCGCGCGTGTTCATGAGCGTAGTTTGTGCTGCGGCAATGTTGTCTACGCTTGGTATGGCCAACATCGCCGCAGCGGCTGAGGAAAATGCGCCGCATCGTCGACCGGTCAAAGTGATTGCGCCTGAGCGCATCAAGATCAAAACCGCGCTCGGCGAAACGCTGATCCCGGCGTTCACCAGTTGCAACATCGACAAGCCGAACGCGAGCATCAAACGCGCCGTCGTGGTGGTGCACGGCCGCTTGCGCGATGCCGACAAATATTTTGATCTGACCATGCGCGCCGCAAACGCCAGCAACGCGTCCTCCGACACGGTGATCATTGCGCCTCAGTTCTTGTCGACGGCCGACGCTGCGCGCCACAATCTCGAGCCGATTTTTGCGCGCTGGAACACCGAGGCATGGCTCGGCGGTGAGAGCGCCAAGGGGCCGTTTGCGCTGAGTTCATTTGAGGTGATCGACGCGATTGTCGCCAAGCTTGCCGACCGTGCCCATTTTCCGAATCTCGAGCGTATCGTTATCGCCGCACACTCGGGCGGCGCGCAGATTATTCAGCGCTATGCCGTGGTGGGTCGCGCCGATCAGGTGCTGGCAAAAGCAGGCCTACAACCGTACGCTGATGGCATGGAGGCCGCAACCGCCAAAAGCACCGCAATGCGGGTGCGCTACGTGGTGGCGAATCCATCGTCGTATCTGTATTTCGACACAACGCGTCCGCGTCCCAGTGAGCGCTGTGCCGAGGCTGATCGCTGGCGCTACGGCGGCAATGACCCGGTCCCCTACGTGCAGGGTGATGTGAAAGCCACCGAGCAGCGCTATTTAACGCGGCGCGTGATTTACATGCTGGGCGGCGCAGACGTTGATCCAAATCATTCTGCGCTCGACAAAACCTGCATGGCGGAGGCCCAGGGTCTTAACCGCCTTGATCGCGGCAACGCGTACTTTGCGCACGTCACCAGCCGCGCCAAAATGCACAACATCGCGCTGCGCCACACTCGAATCGAGGTGCCCGGCGTCGCGCACGACGCAGTGCGCATGTTCAATTCGGTGTGCGGAAAATCGGCCTTGTTTGATGCTCCCGGCTGCGACATGAAGCTGGGTGAATCGATGACGGCAGGCGTGCCCTCTCTGGCGTCCGGTTCGCCGGTTGCACCTGCAACTGCGGGCTCAACGGTAGTAAGCGTGCCGCTGCTGAAGCCCTAGATTTCGGCGCGGTCGCTTGGGCCATCATGCCGCGCGATTGGCTCGCACGGTTGACAGCTGACGCACCATCACGATTGAGATTGTGTCTGTGTTTGCGATTGCGTCTGTGTTTGCGTCTGCATCGAAGCATCCGCCGGTACAGCGGCAACCGGCACCGATACATCTGGCATGGTTTCCATCGGGGCCACCGTTACCGCCACCGCCAGCGTGTGTTCGCCGCCACCACGAATCACGCCGCGCAGCGGCGGCACGTCGCCGTAGTCGCGGCCATAGGCGAGCTTCACGTGGCTCTCGCCTGCAAGGCAGTTATTGGTCGGGTCGAAATCGAGCCAGCCGGATTTGGGGCAGTACACGCTCACCCACGCGTGCGAGGCATCAGCCCCCACCAGCCGCGGGCGACCGGGTGGTGGCTCAGTGAGCAGATAGCCGCTGACGTAGCGCGCGGCGAGGCCGATTGAGCGCAGGCCCGCAATCATTACCTGCGCAAAGTCCTGGCACACCCCTTTTTTTATGGCAAACGCAGCCAGCGGCGGCGTGCTGGCGTCCGTCGCTTCCGGCGTGTATTTAAATTCCTTATGAATGCGCTGGCACAACGCTTTGGCCAGCTCGTACACCGGTTGCGACTTGCCGCTAACCTCTGCCGCATACTTTGCAAACGTGGCGTGAATGGGTGCCAGGGGTGAGGCCTGCGCAAACTCGCGCGCCTCATCAAACGTTTGTTCAGCGCGGTATTGCATGTGCTCTGCTATCGCTTCCCAGGGCAGGCTATCGGGCATGGTGACCCGATCGAGTTTGCCGGTCATCTCGGGTGGCAAAGCGTGCGTGATGACCACGCTCTGAGCCGTTACCACCAGTTCCGCGTGTGGCACGGCCAGCTCGAAGTACACCCGTTGCTGGCCATAACTGTCGATGCTGTGGGTGAGTGCAGCGGGTTCGGGCTGCACACGCAGTGTGTGCGACAGTAATTGCTGCGTTGCCGATGCAAGCGGCCGCATGTGCGCGATGTGATGCGCCTGCTCAACGGCGTGGGCGTAGTCATACCGGGTTTCGTGGGTGACTGCGAGCTTCATGCGCCCACCGCCTGATCGGCCGCATGTGCGTGCGTGAAATAGCGCTGCGAAAGCGCGTCGGAAATCGTAGTGGAGTCAAGGCTCACTTTGCGTAACAGGCCGACAATGGCTCCAGTGTCGCGGTCGTTGGTCAACGGAATCACCGAGGCGGCCTTCCAGCGATGCGGCAGATCAAGATGAGTGAGCATGGAAGGCACCGCGCCACTTGGGGTCTCGGTCAGCTTCGCGATGCGGCTGGCCAACGTTTGTGCGATCCACGCCAGCGAGCGGGGATTGTCGTGATCGAGCGCGAGCAATTCAAACAAGGCCTGCGGATCTCGCTGCTGCAGGTAACGCGAGCGATACGTGATGGTGCTGTCAAACAGGCCTAGAACGAGCGAAAAGCCAATGTCACTTTTGATCGCTCCGGTGTCGAACGCCTCGGCCAATGCTTCTGCGAGCGTGAACAGCCGCTCGATATGCCGACCCATCGACAACAATCGCCAGCCATCATCCCGCGTCATGCGGTCCGTCTGCGCACCGGTCATCGCCATCACGTTGGTGGACAGGCGCTCCAGCGCCCGCAGTGCCTGCTGCGTCGTACATGCCGACGCCTGTGGCGTGGTGCGAGTGTCGTTACCCATCATCGCTTTGAATTCGGATGCACTCGCCGCTACCAGCGACCACTGCTCCAGCGCCAATCGTTCGCGCACTGCAAACGCCGCGAAGCGCAACGCCGACAACGTGGCGGCCACGCTGTACGCCCCGAGCTTGGCGTCGGTGTCGGCAAGCGAGGCGATCAGCGCCCGTTCGAAGACGTGTGCGGACTGCCTGGGCGTGGGCACAGCCTTATTAATCAAGCCATTGCTCAACGCAAGGCGATGCAGCCATTCCAGTGTTTCTGGTTTTTCCTCGGCTCCGCTTGCGAGCGCTTCGAGCGTAACGCGCGCCAGACGCGTGGTATTTTCAAGGCGCTCGGTGTAGCGACCAAACCAGAACAGATTTTCTGCAGCGCGACTGGCGATGCCGATGGTGGCGCGGTGCGTCGCAATCGGCGTGAGCGTATTCGACAGCGGTGCCGCATCATCTGTCGCCTTGCCGGTGATCACCCAAAAATCAGCCGAGCTGCCGCCCCGATACATCGACACCACGTCGCGACCGGGTGGCGCGATGCGCGCTAAACCGCCAGGCATCACATGCCACTGACCGGGGCCGTCGGAAACGGCAAATACGCGCACCATCGCGGCACTACTTGAAATGGGTGGTGTCGCATTCTTGCCCTGCCAGCTTGGCGTGTGTGCCAACGGCATAAACGCCTGCGCCGAAAAATCCTCAGGATGCAACGCAATCTTGCCGGTCCATTGTTCTCGTTCGCGCGGCGACAACGATTTGCCAATGGCGGGCACAAAGCGGCGACCTCGATCATTGAATGTCGGCTTCAACACATAATCAGAGAGCTGTGGAATCAGGGTGCGCAGGGCGCTCCGCTCACCACACCACCAGCTGGCAATTGACGGAATCGCCAGCGGTGCGCCCATGAGTGCCTGACAAATTTTGGGCAAAAAACCGAGGATCGCTGCGGACTCCAAAAATCCCGTGCCCGGTGCGTTGGCCAGCACCACATTGCCCGAGCGGTAAGCCTGCATCAAGCCTGGAATGCCCAGTGCTGAATCTGCCTTCAACTCAAGTGGGTCGAGAAAGTCATCATCCAGTCGACGCACGATCACATCAACCGGATCCAGCCCCTTCAATGTTTTCAACCACACGCGCTCGTTGCGCACCACCAGATCGCCCCCTTCAACCAGCGCTATGCCCAAATACCGCGCCAGATAAACGTGCTCGAAGTAGGTTTCGTTGTATGGTCCCGGTGTTAGCAACACCACACGCGCGTCAACGCCCGCTGGGCTGTGCGCCACGAGGCTCGCGATTAGTATTTTGTAGCTCGCAGCGAGTTTTTCGACCTTCAACGCACGGAACGCATCGGGGAAAAGCCGCGACACGATCATCCGGTTTTCTAGCGAATAGCCCAAACCGGACGGTGCCTGTGTGCGCTGCGACATCACCCACCAGTTGCCGTCAGGGCCGCGCGCCAGATCGAATGCGGCAACGTGCAAAAACGACTTGCCGCGTGGCGTAATGCCGTGCGCGGGCCGCAGATAGCCTGGGCTGCCATGAATCAGCGCCGTGGGCAACATGCCGCCCTTCACCAGCTCTTGCGGGCCATAGATGTCGGCGAGTATGCGATTGAGTAGCTCAGCGCGTTGTGTCACACCGCGCTCGATTTGCTGCCACTGCTTTTGATCGATGATCATCGGCAGCAAATCCAGCGACCATGGACGGCCCTGCTTTGCGGTGCCTTCCATCGCGTCGGAATACAGGTTGTAGGTAATGCCGTTGTCCTCAACCTTTCGCGTAAGGCTCGCGTGCAGCTCGGTCAGCTGGTTAAGCAGCGATTCAAGCGTGCGTTCGCCCTTGTCAAGCGCAGAAAGCGCTTGTTCAAAAAAGGTCTGCCAGTGTGGTCTTAGGTCATCGTTGCTGCGTAGTTCGTCAAGGTGCGCAGCCGGTGCGCGCTTGGCAAGGCGCTCAATGGCATCAATCACAGCGGCAAGTCGATCAGCGTCGCTACCGGCTTTCGTATCAAACAGGGAAGGCATGCGCAAAGTTTAGCGGTGGGCAGCATTCGCGCTGCTGCTTAGCGCTGCAATTGCGGTCACGACGTGTGCATTTGGGGCGCGTATGGCGCCTTGCCAGCAGTGAAATTGAGCGCCGTATGCCATCGCGGCAACGATGGAAAGCGCGCTTCACCCAGATCCTTCGCGACACCAGGAATGCGACGTTTATGCTCACGGCATGTCCTTTGTACCTTAGACTAATCTTAGTAAGCGGTGCGATCAGGCATGGCTGCGTCACTTCGGTGGCAAATTTTCTTGTGGGGATTTCGATGATTTTTCGAGCTCATTTAGAGCGTGGGGACGGTGTTGCCCTGACATTGCTAACGTATGTGCCGCGTTGGCCGTCGCGCTGGGTAGGTGCGGTGGTTTTTGCCAGCATTTTGCTGCTTGTTGGCAATGCACGGGCCGTGCCGGTCAATGACACGGGCGTGACAAATTGTCGAAACCATACGACCGGGATCGATGAGGCGTGCAACCTTGGCGTTCACGGCGCGCAAGATGCGACGCTCGGGCGGGATCGTGCGGCGGCAACCAGCGGCAGCGGACTGGTCAAAACAGGCGCGGGAGTCGCCGGCTTCGATTTCACCAAAATCAGCAACGCGGGCAATGCGGTTGCCGCGACTACGAACTTGGGCTCGAATTCAGGTGACTGGGCATGTGCGCGCGACAACGTGACGGGGCTGACTTGGGATGTGCCGCCAACATCAGGCGGCGGCGTGCGCAACGTTAACTATGTCTACACGTGGTACTCGACTGACACGGCCACCAATGGCGGCAACGCAGGTACAGTGAGCGACGGCAGTTGCCAGGTCGCCGGATTTTGTGACACCGAAAAGTACGTCGCAGGCGTCAACGCACTCAGTCCACCGTTGTGTGGGGCCGCCGGTTGGCGCATGCCGACCGTCGACGAGCTGCTCAGCATTGTGCATTTTGGTACCGCTGCACCGGCAATTGACGCAAGCTATTTTCCGTCCACATCAGGCAATGCCTACTGGGCAGGCACGTCTAGCGCGAGGGCAACTACCCATGCATGGACGGTTAACTTTACCGACGGTTCAGCCGGTGCCATTGACAAAAACACACCTTACCGCGTGCGCCTGGTGCGGGGGAATTAATGATGAACCGTCATCTCATTTCACGTGGTGTCCGCTCGCTGGCCATAGTTTCGTTTTTATTTAGCCTCGCCAGTCACGCGTTGACCTGCGCCACCGGTCTGGTTGCATCTACCCCGACTGCTGACTTCACAATCGATACCGGCGTGGGCACGGCGTTGCATAGCAAAACCGGGCTGATGTGGGACAGCTGCTCCTACGGCCTCACAGGGACGACCTGCGCTGGCACTGCGCCCACCTACAACTGGCAGCAGGCATTTGCAGCCGTGGCTGCCGCCAACGCTAGTAGTTACAAAGGCTTCTCGGATTGGCGATTGCCGAACGTCAAGGAGCTGATGTCGATAGTCGAGAAATGCCGCATCAATCCAGCGGTGAACGATGAGGTTTTTCCGGCGACCGTTGCCGCATTTACCTCAAGCTATTGGTCGTCGACCGTCGTTAGCTCCAACGCCAACAACGCACGCTTTGTTGAGTTCTATTACGGTGAAATCTCCAATAACGCCACAAGGGTGCAGCGCACGCAGGCTAAGCCCATCCGGCTCGTGCGCGGCGGGCAAACGTTCAGTGGCTACGCCGCGCCGAAGCTGTGTGATCTAGACATCAATGGCGATAGCGCAATCGCTGCGGACAAAGATGGCGTGTTGCTGTTGCGCTACCTGTTCGGTTTCCGTGGCGCGAGCCTTATTGATGGTGTGCCGTTGGGCGCTGGGCGAGCGGACGCCAATGCAGTTGCAACGTTTATCGGCACAGGCAATCAATTCGATGTGTTCGGCCGAACGGTGCCGAGCGCTATTGCGTTGAACGATGGTTTGGTATTGCTGCGCATGATGCTCTCAGTGCCGAGCGCCGCGTTGCTTAATGGCATTGCGGTGCCTGCAACGGCGCAGTTCACGGCGGGAGACACGATTCGTGCCAACGTCAACGGGAGATGCGGCACGAACTTGTAAAGCTGTTCGCTGCGCGCGGCGCGTCATTGCACCGCGCTCAGCAATTAACCGATATTCTCCAATACACCTTTTTTATCGTCGCCCCTGCGAAGGCAGGGGCCCAGCGTCTTGCGAGTTCACCAGGCGTGTCATGAAACACCCAAGTCACTAGGTTCCTGCCTGCGAGGAACGACGAAGTGAACAAATTTTCCAACGAATAATCTCGGATTAACGAATCAACCTCGCCGCAAATCCAGCGTAAACGGATGCTCAAGACCCACGTTCACCGCAGCTACATCCATGCGTCCCGGTGTGTGTCCCATGCGCACAAATCGCGTCAGGCGTCGTGATTCAGCTTCGAATGAATTGATCGGGAAGGTTGACGGATTGGAGCCGCCCGGATGCTGCACGTGGTACTGGCAACCACCGAGGCTCTTGTGCATCCACATATCGACAATGTCGAAAGTGACCGGGGCGTGAACGCCGATACTCGGATGCAGCGCGGACGGTGGATTCCAAGCTTTGTAGCGCACACCGGAGACGAATTCGCCGACGGTGCCGGTGGGTTGCAATGGCAGGGCTTTTCCGTTTGCGGTGATGAC
>JAYSUK010000352.1:0-26427 GCA_043719085.1 Burkholderiales bacterium
GGGTCAAATTCGAGTTTCATAGGTCGTTCACCTTTTCGTCGAAGTACGCTGTGACCACAACAACAGGATCAACCGTTTCGTTGTAGATCACGCGGAGAACGCGAAAACCGCGTTCGGGGATGGATAACAGTGCGTGTGCCAGATTTGGATCGAGCTCATCGTTTTCAGTTCGCGCCGGATTGTCAATGGCTCGGGCGATCCACGCGGTGTCGATTCCGCGCTGCGCCAGACGTTTTCTTGCATGAACAGAAAGCGTGAAATTCATTGAGGCAATATGTCATCAATTCGCGTTGGATTGTATGCGTGAGGCATGGGTCAATGACTCTCCCTGAGCACAGGCGTCCCCGATTTCCCCACCAAAAAGTCCAGATCCGCCCCGGTATCCGCCCCGAGCACATGATCGATATACAGCTTCCAGTAGCCGCGGTTCAGCGGCGGTTTGGGTGGCGTCCAGCCTTCGCGGCGGCGGGCTAGGTCGGCATCGGTTACTTCCATCGAGAGCTTGCGGCCTGCGGTGTCTAGCGTCACCCAGTCGCCTGTCTGCACAAACGCGAGCGGGCCGCCGGCTGCGGCTTCGGGGGCGGCGTGCAGCACGACGGTGCCGTAGGCGGTGCCGCTCATGCGGGCATCAGACACGCGCACCATGTCCGAGATACCCTTGCGCAGCACCTTCGGCGGCAGCGGCATATTGCCGACTTCGGCCATGCCGGGGTAGCCTTTCGGGCCGCAGTTTTTGAGCACCATCACGCTGTTTTCGTCGATGTCGAGCGATTCATCGTTGATGCGTTCGTGCAGCTCTTCAATCGTTTCGAACACGACGGCGCGGCCGCGATGTTGCAGCAGTTTCGCGGTTGCCGCGCTGGGCTTGATGACCGCACCGTTCGGTGCGAGATTGCCGCGCAGAATGGTGATGCCGGCGTTCGCCATGAACGGGTTGTCGAGCGGGCGAATGACGCTGGAGTTGAAGTTCTCCGCGTCCTTAACGTTGTCCCAAATCGTCTTGCCGTTTGCGGTGAGTGCGTCCTTGTGCAGTGAATCGCCGATGGATTTAAGCACCGTGGGCAGACCACCCGCGTAATAAAAATCTTCCATCAGATGTTTGCCGCTGGGCTGAATGTCAACTAAGTTCGGCATGTTCGAGCCCAGCTCAAAATCGTCGAGCTTGAGCGGCACGCCGATGCGTCCGGCCATGGCGAGCAGGTGGATCACGGCGTTGGTGCTGCCACCAATCGCGGCGAGCGTTTTGATCGCATTCTCGAACGCATGACGCGTGAGAATGTGTGAGAGACGCACATCCTCTTTCACCATGTCCACGATGCGCCGCCCGGTGAGTTGTGCCAGGCGATAACGCTGCGCGTCCACCGCCGGAATCGCAGCGTTGCCCGGCAGCGAGATACCGAGCGATTCCACCATCGACGCCATCGTACTCGCGGTGCCCATCGTCATGCAATGGCCCTTGCTGCGGTGCATGCCGGCCTCGGCATCCATGAATTCTTCAAGCCGCATGGTGCCTGCGCGCACCTTTTCGCTCATCTGCCAGACGCCGGTGCCGCTGCCGAGAATTTCGTTTTTGTAGCGACCGTTCAACATCGGCCCGCCCGACAAACCGATGGTCGGAATGTCGCACGACGCCGCACCCATCACCAGCGACGGCGTGGTCTTGTCGCAGCCCATGAGCAGCACCACGCCGTCAATCGGGTTGCCGCGAATGCTTTCTTCCACATCCATGCTCACCAGGTTGCGATACAGCATCGCGGTGGGTCGCATGAGCACTTCGCCAGTGGACATAACGGGGAATTCCAGTGGCCAGCCGCCGGCTTCCCACACGCCTTTTTTAACGAAATCAGCGATCTCACGGAAGTGTGCGTTGCAGGGGTTCAGTTCAGACCAGGTGTTGCAGATGCCGATCACCGGACGGCCATCGAACAGATCGTTCGGATGGCCCTGATTTTTCATCCACGAACGATGCGCAAAGCCGTCCTTGTCGAGCTTGCCGAACCATTGCTGGCTTCGGCGTTTGAATTTTGTGTCATCGTCGCGGTTCGCCATGGAGCACCTCCTATTTGTCGTTTGTCGAAATGTTTAAAAGAAGGCTAGCACCAAGCGCGGCCATGGCGGGTGCTCCCGCATACACTCTTGAAATATTCGCGTCGCTTTCCGCAGGCTTTTTTTGTGACAGCGGTTTTAGCGCGATGAGAGAGCGGACATGCCGCCCATCGCGACAAAACCGCTCCCGCAACATCACTGAAATACTAATCCTTCATTTTGACCGCCGCCATTACCGATACCCGCGCCATTGCGCACGACATGCAGGCTAACGCCAGGCGCGGCCTGCTGTGGGGCATTGGCATTTCGTTGTTGATCCATCTAACGGTGTTGACCATTCAGGTCGGTGGCGACAGCTTTGGCTGGCGCGCACCGACCACCGATGCACTGCAGGATGTAAGTGCGCGCTTTACAGCGCGACTAATGCCGCGTGCGGCCCCCGCGTCGACGCCTGCCGACGTGACCCCGCGCCCCGCCGATCAACGCCCGTCTGAGGCGGCAAAAAAGACCACGGTTACGGTGAACGCCGCCGCAACGATTCCGCGCGCCGAGGCGCTTGACACGCCTACCCCACGGGTGGAGCCGCCCGCTGTGCTTCCGCCCACGTTAGTCGCTCCGCCAGCCCCTACGGTTGCCATTCAGCCTGAAAAGGCCCGGCCAAACCCGCAACCACCTGAGTTGGTCAACCCCGTGAAGGCTGAGCCCAAAGCCCCCACACCGGTGGCAGCGACGCCGCCGCCTCTACCCGTGACGCCGCCGCCTGTAGTCGAGCCCGCGCCCGCCAAACCCGAGGTCCGCGACGTGGTAGACGCGCCCACGCCCAGACAGGAACCCGCTGCGCCTACGCCGCCGCCCATTGCCGCGGAGCCCGCCAAAGCCGCGCCTGCAGCGCCGGTTGCCGTGCCAACGCCGATTGTGCCGTCCACCAACGTGGCCACGCCCTTCGCCGCACCGGCCCCAGTGGCAACACCCTTGCCAACGGTGGCGGCGCCGGTGTCTGTGCCGTCGCCAGCGACATCAGCGGCCGCTACAACACCTGCCGTTCCCAGCGCTCCCGCCGCGTCAGCTCAACCAGTGGTCGCCCCCGTGTTGGCGCAAAGCGCACCCTCGCCTAGCGCAGCGCCTGCGGCTACACCCGCCAGCGCGGCCGCCGCAAACGCCCCGGCCGCCGCTTCTGCCTCCGCAGCAACCGCAAGCGCGGCAGGTGCCACCAGTGCCTCTGGTGCCACGCCCCCCATAGGCGGCAGCCCCGGTGCCGTCGGGCGTCCCACTGCAACGGTGACCTTGCCGTCGACCCGTTCGGGTGAGGGCGCGCCCGCGTCAGCGCCCGCAACGAGCGTCGGCGAGCGCTTACCGGCGTTCAACATGCCCCCCGCTCGACCCGAGGGCTTCGACCCCTACAAAGCCCGATCCGACGCGGCACGGGACGCTGCGCGCGCACTCAACAACCAGCGCTCGCGCGTGCCGCCGTCGGTTGCGCCATCGCTTAGCCAACGCGAGCGTTTGGAGCGCGAAATTGACGAGTCCTTCCTGCCGTTGTGCCCGCCCGATCCAGCGTTAATCGCAGGCCTGTTTGCGCCCAGTGCGCCCGGCGTCTGGCAAGCGGCTCCGCCGCTGGTGAACCGCGACGTTGTGACGCCCAAGAACTGTCGACCCCGACGATAGGGGCCGGGAGTCTGGGCGGCAGAAGATACGTCAGCCACAACCGGGAAGCTCAAGTCGCTAGTATTCGGTGTATGGATCGTTTAACTAATTTCTATCCGTCGCTACGCGGCAAACATGTGTTCATCAGCGGTGGGGCCACCGGCATCGGCGCAGCACTGGTGACGGGTTTCATCGCCCAGGGCGCGTTGGTCAGTTTTCTCGACATTGACGACGACGCAGCCAACGCGCTTAAAGCCCATCTCAATGTCAAAGAGCGGCTTCGGTACTGGCACTGCGACATTCGCGACGTTGCCGCGCTACAGGCCACAATCAACGCTGCCGCGAAGGCGCATGCCGGGCAGCTTGACGTCTACATCGGCAACGCCGCTAACGACGTGCGCCATGCGTTCGACGAGTTAACGCCGGAGTTCTGGGACAACAATCAGGCGATTAATCTGCGCCCGCAAATCTTTGGCGCGCAAGCAGCCGCGCGGCTCATGCAGTCGGGCGGCTCTATTATCACAACCGGCAGCGTAAGCTGGATGCGCCGCCGACCCGGTTTCGTGAGCTACACCACCAGCAAGGCCGCGATCCACGGTTTCACCCGCACGCTGGCGCAGGAACTGGGGCCACGCGGCATTCGCGTGAACTGCGTCGTGCCCGGCGCAATTCAGACGGCGAAACAAATGGCGCAGGTCGTCACCCCAAAGCTAGAACAGGAATTTCTCGACAATCAGGCGCTCAAATTCCGGCTCGACGCCGACGATGTGGTCGCGATGACCTTGTTTCTCGCCAGCGATGATTCACGGGGCTGCGCGGGGCAGGCGTTTATCGTCGATGGCGGGATTGTTTGATCGGCCGAGAAGCGCGGCAGCGCGGCAGTTTTCGCTCCGCGACTACTGCCGCGGGTTTCCGTCGAACATGGCGTTGGACATTGAACGAATGCCGCTTTTGAGCTCATCCCAGCCCCCATCCGAGCGAACATCAACGCCGCCAAACGTCCGTATGGTTCGGCTGCGCATCAGCAGGTACTGCACCCCCGCGATCAGGAGCAGCGCAATGCTCCGCGCATCGGTCGCCCCCTCAACGGTGGCACCGCTTAGCACCTGAGCCACCTCTTTGCCCCAGCGCTCGCGTTCGTCTTCAAGGATGATGGTGAGCTCGTTTCTTTCCCGCAGTTCCTGCGCGAGAATTTCCAGTGTGAGCGGGCGTTTGCGCAGTTCATCAATGAAGTGATCAAAAAACAGGCTGTACCGCTGCGCCAATGGCAGCGCCAAAAGGCGCTGCGGCTGATCGCCGAGCAAATCGCTGATGCGCGGCCAAAACGTGCCGCTTTGACCATAGGCTTTGAGCAGCTCGGGCAGACCACCAAAATATCGATAGATCAGCACTTTATCCACGCCCGCAAGTTTTGCGATGGCGTTGATGCCCAAACTCGCAAAACCGTCGCGGCTCAGCGTTTCGCCAACAGCGGCGACGATGCGCAGCTCGGTGGCGGCCCGGTCACGGGTCTTGACGCCGCCGATTGGCTCAGCGGCAGCAGGGTTGGTCGGTGCAAGATCGTTCACGCCATGATTATCGCCTTGACGCCGCGCCGTGGCGTTGCGGCTGCAGGTACCAACGGGTAGCCCAGGCGGCAAAACATTTGCAGCGTGTCGGGTGATACGGCACTGCCGAGCAGCGTGCGACGAATGCGGTCGTAAAACGGCTTCATTTCGGCAAACTCTTGCAACGCCTGCGAGAGCGGATGAACGCCCAAACCCAGGCGCTGCGCCTCAAGCTGCAAGCGCGCGTAAGCGCGTCCGCTTTGCAACTGCTGCGCCCGCGAGTTACCGGTGGTGCTCAGCCAGACAAATGCGGGTGCCGTGGAGGTTGCTTTTGCGTATCGCTTGATGCTTTGTTCATTGGCCGTACTCCCAGGTTTTGGAAACTCATCGCGGTTGACCATGCCGACGGTGGCGGCGAAGCGCACGAAGGGCGTATTGATGCTGATGCCGTCGCGGTGCTGATTGATTTCAGCGGGCCCGATACGTAACAGGCGCATGCTTTCCATCATGGTGCGTTCGGTGCCAAACTCGGTTTTTGCCGCGTCGAGCGCGAGGGCGCGCAAATCAGCGACCAGAGCGCCCTCATTGGTCGCTCCGAACCCGACGGCGGGCGTTTTAGCCGAGAGCCGGAGCTTGCCGATCAGCTCGTTGGGCACCTGCCGCGCGAGATCAAATTCTGCCTTGGGCGTGTGTCGCTTGAGAATGCTTGAAAACAGCGGGTCTCGGCTGGTACTGGGTTTGAGCACGATGCGCGCAATGGGCTTGTTGCCCAGGTCGGTCAAGCCGTCGCCCACGCTGCCGAGCGGAAATTCCGTCACTTCAGCGATGAAACCCTGTTCGGCCAGCGCTATGCTGAGTAACTCTAAAAAGCAACCGTGGCCGATCAGTATTTGCCGACCAAAGGGATCGGTGTGCGGCAGCAGGCGGTTTTTATCGCAAAACAAGGTGATGGCGTTGGGCTCACGCAGGTCGACCAGCCACGGTTGTCGATTGTGCGGGTTGGGCGCAAGAATGGCGTAGCCGAGTGCCCAGCGGCGCGGGTCGGCATCGCGCGGCGGGCCCGCCCAGTCGGCAACCGCCGCCTCTGGCATTGCGCCACTAAAAAAGGAGGCGTGTGCGCTGCCAGATGCAGCCGCTGCCACCACGCCGCCGCCAACACACTGAATAAAGTTTCGACGATTCACTTTGGGTTCCTTGGTTTCTATATTTTACAGCCATTGTCACTGCATGGTGACTAATATAGTCACCATGCAGTGACATGTCAAGCAGCACGTGATTGACGTGCACACACTGGGGAACGCTGAAAACGCGGAAAATAGCCGATGGTGACGTGCAAAGTTGCTTCCGCTTTAGTGCAAGACGCCCTTATAAATTGGGTAAAACATCTAATTCAGTCAGAAGTCGACTATTAGCACTTTGCCGGCCAAGCCCACGTAAAACAAACGATTTGCAGAAAAGCTGATGACCTTATGAGCAATATTCCTGGCCTGCGTTTTGGTGAGTTTCAGGGCTTTCCGGCGCTACTGATTTCTACGCCGTTTTCCAAGGCTGCGATCAGCTTGTTCGGTGGGCAGGTGTTGTCGTTTGTGCCAGCGGGTTTTGATGACGTGTTGTGGGTTTCGCCCACGTCGAAGCGACCACCGGACCCGATTCGGGGTGGCATTCCGATTTGCTGGCCGTACTTTGCCAAGCAGGGTCAGCCGCCTGATGCGCCGCAGCACGGGCTGGTGCGCACAATGCAATGGAGCGTGACCCATGCGCAGCAAAACGCGGATGGCGAAATCGTGCTGGCGCTGGCGCCGCCCGAGCTGCCAGAAGTAACAATGGGCTTGATGCTGACCATGCGCATTGGGCGCGCGCTGGAACAGGCGCTGACCACGGTGAATCTGGGCTCGGAGACAGTGCGGTTTACGCAAGCTTTGCACACCTATTTCAAGGTGGGCGACGCGAGCCGCGTGACGGTGACCGGGCTGGACGGTTTGACTTATTCCGACAAGTTCGACAATTTCAACGAACACGCCCAGCAGGGCAACTGGAACTTGCAAGATGCGCGCGATCCGGGCCGCAGCGACCGGATTTACATGAACGCGGGCAACCAGTTTGAGCTGATCGATCCGGCAGCGCAGCGCAGAATCACGCTCACCACCTCGGGTAGCAAAACGCTGGTGGTGTGGAATCCGGGCGAAGAATTTATCAAGGCCTTCGCTGATTTACCAGCGGATGGGTGGAGGCATTATGTGTGTCTGGAGGCCGCCAATTGCGGGCCGGACATCATCGAATTGGCAGTCGATGATTCGCATGTGTTGCAGCAAACGATCAGCTGCGCGGCGTTAACGAGCGACTAGCCAGCCGATGTAGGCGCGGTCTAGGCCGCGCTCGGTGCATCGAGCGACGCCAAGTCGTCGCCTACCGGGGGGCACGGCGCAGTGCGCGCCTACAGCCTACGCGCCAGACCTAACGATAACGCCAGCCCGCCACCTCTTCGCGCGTCAAATATCCGTCACGGTTGCGATCCATGTTGCCAAAGTTGCGCTGCCAGTGCGGGTAGACGGCTGCCTCATCAAACGCGATGTAGCCATCACGATTCGCATCTGCGTACTCAAATCCGGTGTTCACCGGTGCGGCGTAGGTCACCGTTGCAGGAGCGTAGTACGAAGGGGCGACGTAGCTGGGCGCCGTGTAAACCGGGTCTGGGTAGTTGTAGTGGTTGTACGCATACGAGCCGCCCACGGCTGCCGCGACCAAACCACCCACGATGACCGGGGCGATCCATCGGCCGCCGTTCCAGTGGCCGCGCGAATGGCCGTAGTGATGACCGCGCACCGGTGCCGGGGCAACATACGCTGGGCGATGGCCATTGCCGTGACCATAGCCGTGTCCGTGTCTGTTGCCGTAATGTTTGGTGTCGGATGCGCCTGCGGCGGCTGCAGCAAAAGCTGAAACGAGCGCTACGCCGAGGATGAGGACTTTTTTCATGATGCGTCTCCTTGCTAATTTCGCCCCGGTGGGCTGAAGTTCGGCAATGATTGCCGGTGAGTAGGTAACGATATAGACGCGCCGCAAGACGACAAAATGCCATGAAATTACAAATGATTACAAGTCGTTCACTGACGACAGAGGGATGCGCCGCCCGCCCGGAAGTCCACTAAAATCAAGGGTTTTCCGGCCTAAAGTCTCTAAAAGTGGCAGCCCACCCCCATACGGCAGAAGTTGCGCGCCGTCGCACCTTCGCCATCATCTCCCACCCCGACGCGGGCAAAACCACGCTCACCGAGAAGCTTTTGCTGTTTTCGGGCGCGATTCACGTCGCGGGCAGCGTCAAGGCGCGCAAAGCGTCGCGCCACGCAACGTCCGACTGGATGGAAATTGAAAAGCAGCGCGGCATTTCGGTCGCGTCGAGCGTGATGCAGATGCTTTATCGAGAACATGTGGTGAACCTGCTCGACACGCCGGGTCACCGGGACTTTTCGGAAGACACGTACCGTGTGTTGACTGCTGTTGACAGCGCGCTGATGGTGATTGACGCTGCCAACGGTGTCGAAGCCCAGACCAAGCGCCTGATCGAGGTCTGCCGCCAGCGCGACACGCCGATCATCACTTTCGTCAACAAAATGGATCGCGAGGGCCGCGACCCGATTGAGCTTTTGGACGAAGTCGAGCTAGAGCTCGGCATGCCGTGCGTGCCAATGACCTGGCCGGTGGGTCAGGGCAAAGCATTCGCTGGGATCATCAATCTGCAAACGAAAACCATGCGCGTGTTCGCGGCGGGCGAAGACAAAGTGACCGAGGCGGAGGACATTCCCCTGTCCGATCTCGCGACGCTCAAAGCGCGCTTCGGTGCGGACTTTGATCACGCGATGCAAAACATCGAATTGCTCACCGGCGCATCGCCCGCGTTTGATCGAGCCGCGTTTTTGGCAGCAAAGCAGACGCCGGTATTTTTCGGTTCAGCGGTGAACAATTTCGGGGTGCAGGAAGTACTTGATGCGCTGGTCGATCTGGCCCCCGCGCCGCATCCGCGCAACTCGACCAATGTGGACGGCTCCACCACCGAAATTTCGCCCGATGCCGAAGGTTTCTCCGGCGTCGTGTTCAAAGTGCAGGCGAACATGGACCCGATGCACCGCGACCGCATCGCATTCGTGCGCGTGTGTTCCGGTAAATATTCGCAGGGCATGAAGTTGAAGGTTCAACGCACCGCGAAAGAGATGCGCCCGACCAGCGTGGTGACGTTTTTGTCGCAGCGCCGTGAGGCCGTGGACGAAGCGTACGCCGGTGACATCATCGGCTTCACCATCCATGGTGGCGTGCAGTTGGGCGACACCGTAACCGATGGCGCTAGCCGCCAGTACACGGGCTTGCCATTCTTCGCGCCGGAGCTTTTTCAGACCGTAGAGCTGAAAAATCCACTGCGCAGCAAGCAGTTACAGCAGGGCCTTGCGCAGCTGGGCGAAGAAGGCGCGATTCAGGTGTTCAAGCCGCAGCTCGGATCGCTGATGCTGCTCGGCGCGGTCGGTCAATTGCAGTTTGAAGTGGTGCAACATCGCCTGCAATCGGAATACAAGGCCGACATCAAACTCAGCGGCAGTCAGTTCGTCGGCGCACGTTGGGTGACTTGTGATGATCCAGTCGAGATGAAAAAATTCATGGACTACAACGCGTCCAAACTCGCGTACGACGCGGCGAATACGCTCGCGTATCTGCTCACCTCAACGTACGACCTGCGCCTCACGCAAGAGCGGCATCCAAAGATCGAGTTTCATCCGTTGCGTGAACATGCCGGGTTGACGCTGGAGAAAGCGGCATAGTTCGTTCTTTGTCGTCTGGAGCGTCGAAACCATGAACAATCCCAATCCAACCCGCCCGCTGCGTCTCGCCATTGTTGGCGGCGGCCCGACGTCGTGGATCGGCGGTATGCATCGTCGCGCTGCACATTTCGATGGGATGTGGCAAGTGGTCGCTGGTGTGTTCTCCTCCAGCGCGGATCGTTCACGCGACGCGGCGGCGAGCACGGGCCTCGACCCCGCGCGCGGCTACGCGGATGTTGCATCAATGCTTGCGGCAGAGAAGTTGCGTGACGACGGTATTGACGCGGTCGCCATCATGTCGCCCAACGACACGCATTACCCCTATAGCGTAGCAGCGCTTAACGCCGGTCTTGACGTCATCTGCGACAAGCCGGTGAGCACGACTGCGGCCGAGGCGCGTGATCTCGCAGCGCGTGCGATAGCGCAGAACCGTGTGCTGAGCGTGACACATGCGTACTCTGCCTATCCGATGACACGCTACATGAAGAAACTCATCGCGGAAGACGCCATTGGCCCGGTGTGCATGGTGCAGGTGGAATATATCCAGAGCGGGCTGGCCAAGCCGATCGAGCAGGGCACGATGACCGACAGCCAGCGCTGGAAGTTTGACGCAGACCGCAGCGGGCTTGCGCTCTCGTTCTCGGCCATTGGTTGCCATGCCCAGCATCTCGCCTGCAACGT
Source organism: Burkholderiales bacterium (assembly GCA_043719085.1). Taxonomy (GTDB): domain Bacteria; phylum Pseudomonadota; class Gammaproteobacteria; order Burkholderiales; family Casimicrobiaceae; genus Casimicrobium. Next base: position 10,727 of record JAYSUK010000352.1, read on the forward strand.
GGTGAGCCAGAAAATAGCGGCTGTCAGTGCCGACGTTGGCAGCTTGATGCGGGGGCGCACGGTCACCGACACGATCCTCGCCAATCTGCGGTTCGATGCCGGCGCGCGAGGTCAGTACACGATCACCCAGGCCGCGGCGGGTGGCGAAAACGACATCCGTTTGCGCGTTTATGGCGAGCGCGGCCTGCTCGACTGGTCGCATCGAGAGTCGGGTTATTTGAAGTTGAACATTGAAGGTGAAACCGCCCTCGTCATCGGCCGCGGTGACGTTAATCTGCCCGCAGACATCGCGCGGCTAAGCCGCACACCACGCGGCCATCCTGAAGGACTGCTCGAAGCGTTCGCCAATGTGTATCGCGAAACGGCGGAGGCCATCATCGCGCGCCGCAACGATCAAATGGTCGCGGCGACCAGCTTTCCGACGATCACCGATGCCGTGCACACCATGGATTTCATCGAAGCCTGCATTGCCTCGCATGCACACAACGGTGAATGGACAAAGCTCGCAACGTAGCACCAAACGCTATCATTGATAGCATTGAGTTGCCGGAGCACCCTCATGAGCCAGCTAGTCGTCCGCAATATCGAGCCCGAAATCGTCGAAGCCCTGCGCCAGCGTGCGGCAGCGGCCAACATTAGCGCCGAGGAGCAGCACCGACGCTTGCTGCGCGAGGCGCTGGCTCGACCGCGAAAACTGACGTTTGAAGAGCTGATTCTGAGCATGCCCCAGGGCGGACGTGACGAGGACTTTGAGCGCAGCTATGACCCAGGCACACGCCCCGATCCGTTTGCGGATTGATGCGACGTGTTTTTGATCGACACCAACGTCATCAGCGAGATTCGGAAAGGGCCGCGAGCGGACCGGGGCGTAATTCGTTTTTTCGCGGAAGACGCACCGACCGAGCAAACTTATCTTTCGGTCATTACCATAGGCGAAATACAGCGCGGCGTATTGCTTGCGAAGCACCACGGCGATCTGCCTTATTCAATTTTGCTCGACGGCTGGCTGCGTAAAGTTATTATCCAATTCAGCTCGCGAATTCTGGATTTTGATGAAGGCTGCGCCCGCGAATGGGCTGCGATGTTGGTGCCGCATGCGCAAAACCAGATCGACAAACAGATCGCTTCAATAGCACGGGTGTACGGGCTCTCACTGGTCACACGAAACGTCAAGCACTTTGAAAGTTTGGGCGTAAAGCTAGTCAACCCATTCACGCAAGATCACTAACCTCTGCTCCCCTCATCGTGCAAAAAGAACAACTCATCACTTGGCTAACAACCGGTCTCAAATCAGCCGGATTAGGCGACAGCGCGACGCCTGCCCTTGAACGCCCGAAGCAAGCAGATCACGGCGATTACGCCACCAACATAGCGTTGCAATTGGCGAAACCACTCGGCAAAAATCCGCGTGAAGTCGCCGCTGCGTTAAAAACTGCGCTGGATACCGCGCCGCATCCACTGGTGCAGGAAATCACCATCGCAGGCCCCGGTTTCATCAATATTCGATTGAAGCCTGCGGCGAAATTTTCAGTGGTGGCCGACGTGTTGAAGTTCGGCGAAAAATTCGGCTTGGGTGACGCGCGGCGTGGCGAAAAAGTGCTGGTTGAATTTGTCTCGGCCAATCCCACCGGCCCATTGCATACCGGTCACGCCCGGCAGGCTGCGCTCGGCGACACGTTGTGCAATCTGCTCGAAACGCAAGGCTGCTCCGTGTATCGTGAGTTTTATTACAACGATGCGGGCAATCAGATTGACAACTTGACACGCTCGGTGCAACTGCGCGCGAAAGGTGTTGAGCCGGACAGCGTGGGCTGGCCGGAAGACGGTTATCGCGGCGAATACATCGTCGAAATCGGCAAGTCATTTGTGGCACAAGGTGGCGACGTGAACGATGCCGATGCGGTTCGCGCATTTGCTGTCGAAATGCTGCGTGCCGAGCAGGATAAGGATCTAACCGCGTTTGGCGTCAAAAAATTCGATTGCTACTACCTCGAAAGCTCCCTGTATTCCGACGGTCGCGTCGCCAAAACAGTGACCGCATTGCAGACCTCCGGGCACACCTTCGAGGCTGACGGTGCGCTGTGGTTGAAGACCACCGATTTTGGCGATGACAAAGACCGCGTGATGCGCAAAGCGGCTGGCGGCTACACCTATTTCGTGCCGGACGTGGCCTATCACGTTTCCAAGTGGGAGCGCAAATTTACCCAGGTCGTGAACATTCAGGGCACCGATCATCACGGCACCATTGCTCGTGTTCGCGCAGGCTTGCAGGCACTTAACGTCGGCATTCCGAAAGGCTACCCGGACTATCTGCTGCACTCGATGGTGCGGGTGATGCGTGGTGGCGAGGAAGTGAAAATTTCCAAGCGCGCCGGTAGCTACATCACGCTGGGCGAACTTGTCGAGTGGGTCGGCAAAGACGCCGTGCGTTTCTTCCTCGTGTCGCGCAAAGCAGACAGTGAATTCACGTTTGACATTGATCTGGCGCTGTCGCGAGGCGAAGAAAATCCGGTGTTTTATGTGCAATATGCGCACGCGCGGATTTGCTCGGTTCTGCGGGATGGTGCCGTCGCAATCGATGCGCTCGCCGCCGCCGACCTGTCTGCGCTATCTCACGAAAAAGCCGAAGCACTTGCAGTGAAAATCGCGGATTTCCCGGCTTTGCTCGCGACCACCGCACGCGAGCTTTCGCCGCATTTGTTGCCGTATTACCTGCGTGAAGTGGCCGCTGCTTTTCATACATATTACAACGCGGAGCGCTTCCTGGTTGACGATCTGCGCGAACGCACCGCCCGCCTCGCGCTCGCCGCCGCAACTGCCCAGGTGCTAAAAAATGGCTTGCAATTGCTTGGCGTGTCGGCACCTGAGAGAATGTAATCCGTGGAAACCTCACAACTTAAAACGGGTACCTTCTTTTTCGGCGGACTGATCGGTTTTGTCACCGGTCTGGTCGTCGCGGGCGTGCTTGCGATCTGGATTTATCAGTCAACACCGTTTCGCTCTGAAGCCGCGCCGCATGCCAAACTCGAGCCGATCAAGCCCAAAATTGAAGCGAAGCCTACCGGTGTCACCGGTGCGTTAGCCAAAGACGAGACCAAACCCGAGGCCGAACGCATTGTGCCGCCAGGCACTAAGCCTGACGCAGGCTCGGCTGCAGCTGTCGCTCCAGCGGCTAAAGCGCTTGCCAAGACCGACCCTGCCACGGCCGCGTCTCCCGAGCCGTCACCGAGTGCCGAGCCACGCAGTCGCCTGTGGCTGCAGGTGGGTGCTTACGTCAATCGCCAGGACGCGGAAAATCAACGCGCGCGATTCGCGGTGTTGGGTTACGAGGCGCAGATTCAGACGGCTGATGTACCTGACAAGGGCAATATTCATCGGGTACGCGTGGGCCCTTACCGCGACCCGGATGAAGCCGGCAAAGTGCGCGGAGACCTCGCCCGGCAAGGCATTGAGGTCACCGTCGTGAAGCCACAGTAGCAATACACGGGCCGACGGTCATCGAACTAAAGGCTAAACGCGTTAGTCATAGCAGCGCAGAGCAGCAATTCAAACAAACACTCGGAGACAGACATGATAGGTTGGGCGAAATCCCTCAAGTGGTTAGCAGTGGGCGCGAGCTTTATGGCGGCATCGATTGCTGCCACCGCGCAAGAGCAAATGACCGAGGGCAAGGAATTTGTTCGGATAAAGGCGCCGCAAACCGTTGAGTCTGGCGCCAAGATCGAGGTCATCGAGTTTTATAGCTACGGTTGCAACCACTGCCGGGATCTGGAGGAGTTTCTCGGCCCCTGGATTAAGAAGGTGCCCGCTGACGTTGCTTTCAAGCGCATCCCTGTCGCGTTTCAACCGGCCTGGGCCAATCTAGGCAAGATTTATTACACACTGGAGGCGATGGGCCGCGAAGATCTGACGCCCAAGGTGTTTCAGGCGATTCACGGTGCCAGCGTAAAGCTGGCCGAAGAAAAGGTGTTTTTCGAGTGGGCTGGCAACAACGGGCTCGACGGGGCGAAAGTGCAGGAAATGTGGGGCTCGTTTGCCGTTAACAGCAAAATGAATCGAGCCAAAACGCTCGCTGCCAATTACTCAGTTGAAAGCGTGCCGATGCTGTTTATTGACGGCAAATTCAAGATTCAACCGCACTTGCTCAAAGGCTCGCACAAAGACGTGCCCGCCGCGCTCGACTTCCTGATTGCCAAGGCACGGACAGAGCGCAAGAAATAGCCGCTACGAAATCCGGGTTTCGGCAAAGGCCGCTTCGATGCAAATCAAGCGGCCTTTTGTTTTTTCGGCTGAGCCCCACGTTGATGGCATGACTCAAATCACCGACGCGCTGGGCGTCCCACACTCCCCGTTGCCCTACCCGGCCAACGCCCGAATTGCATGCCTTGTGCCCTCCATCACCGAAACGCTGTTTGCGCTCGGTCTGGGCCGGCAGGTGGTTGCCCGCACTGGCTTCTGTATTCACCCCGAGCCCGCCGTGCGCGAGGTGCCAAAAGTGGGCGGCACCAAGGACGTAAACGTCAGCAGACTGCTCGAACTGGAGCCAACGCATGTCATCGTCAACATTGACGAAAACCGCAAAGCCACCGTCGACCAATTGCGCAAAATGATCCCGCATGTGATCGTGACGCACCCGCTGCTACCCGAAGACAATCTGCTGCTGTTTCGCCTGCTGGGCCACGCGTTCGCAGTGGATGAAGCCGCGCTGAAGCTCTCGCGCCAGCTTGCCGACGCGCTCACATTTGCTCGTGCAGTCGGCGCCGATGCACCAACACAAACCGTGCTTTACGCCATCTGGAAGCACCCCTGGATGACCGTGTCGCGCGACACCTATGTCAGTGCGATGCTCGCCACAGTCGGCTGGAAGACGTTGCCCGCCCAAGCCGACACCCGTTACCCGGAGCTGTCAAAAGAAGATGCTGCATGGAAATCAGCGGATCGGGTGCTGCTTTCATCCGAACCGTATTCATTTGGAGATGAGCATGTACAAGAGCTGCGTGAACAGTGGGGACTTACTCAACCGATAGAGCTTATCGACGGCGAAATGGTGAGCTGGTACGGCGTGCGGGCGATTGCCGGGCTGCGCTATCTTGCAGAGTTGCGAGCGAAGAGGCTACAGCTTTCAACATAAAGCGCCATTGTGAAGGGGCTGGCCCCGCAAATTGGAATAAGTCGGTAATTGCCAAAATTCCCCGGTAGCCCCTATTGAATAATGCTTTAGCAAGAAAGCCGTTACTTTACACGCACGCTTTTTGATTGCTCTCAAGCCTCGGCGCGCATACGCTTTGCATCCCTTCACCCATCGTCAGGATCACGCCATGAGCGCCGTCCCCACCACACCCGTTGGCTACCACTCGGTTACGCCTTATCTCACGATCAAGGGGGCCGCGGCCGCCATCGAGTTCTATAAAAAAGCATTCGGTGCAACCGAAGTAATGCGGCTCGACATGGGGCCAAACGTCGGCCACGCCGAACTAAAAATCGGTGATTCGCACGTCATGATGTCCGACGAATTTCCCGACATGGGTATGAAAAGCCCGCAAACCATCGGCGGCGCGGGCGGATACCTGATGATTTACACCCCCGATTGCGACGCGATGATCGCGCAAGCCGTTGCCGCCGGCGCAACGATTGTGCGGGCTGCGGAAAACCAGTTTTACGGCGACCGCAGTGGCCAGATTCAAGACCCATTTGGCCACCACTGGGCCATCAGCACACACATTGAAGACGTGAGCACCGATGAGGTCAAGCGGCGCATGGCTGCGATGATGGGCGGGCAGTAGGGTCATTGATGCAATCGGTCGCCTGGCGCGTTTCCCGCGGGGCACGTAATTGAGTCTAAGTCACGCATGATCGGCGGCGTGACAACGTCGTTGCGTTGTTGGTTTGAAAGAAGTCGAGGCTGCACGTCGCGTCCAGCCCCGACGTTTTGGGTTAGCTACACAGCGGTTGCATCCTCGCTTGGTGTGCGAACCGGTCTCGTGCTGCCTCTACCATCGCTGCATTCGTACAGGCAGCATTCAAGAATGACCCATGGGGAGAGCTCAGTTGAGCCGGTTGTCTCAGGTTGAGAGCACAGCAGTGACCATCACTACGCCAATGGCCGCATAGAGTGCGCGATAGCGCACTTGAAGTCGGCGCACACTCTCAAAGGTGAGACCTTCGCGCAGCGCGCGCAACGACCAGTAGAAATGCAACAGGTATAGCCCCGCGACCAGGACGAGGGCGTGTGGCACGGTTCCTCTTGCGGCCAAAACGATCAGCAGCACGTCGGCGAGTGTGAAGAGCACGAAACCGGCAATAAAACTTCTTGCCTTGCCGAACCTTACTGCATTGGTTTGAATGCCATTGCGCAAGTCCGCGTCAAAATCACGAACTTCATGAGTCAGATGCCCGGCGCTGAATACGAGGGCGAAGAAACAGCCGATCTCCAAGGCTCTTCCATCAACGACACTGAACACCGAATATCCGAGTAAAAAGTGTAACAAGCCGCCCACCAGATGAAGCGCGGAATTGACGAGCGGCACACCCTTCAGGTGAAAGGCGGGAACAGAATAAAGTGCGCTTGTAACCGCGATCATCAATCCAAGTATCAGAGTCCCTGAGCTTATTTGGCCGAACAGCGCCAGACTAAGCACCAGCAACGCCAAGGCCAGGACTCCGATCTCGCTCCTGCGTACGTCGCGATTCAGGAATACTCTCGTCGACCGGGAGGGATCTTGCAGGTCATGCTCAATACCGGCCCAGTCGTTGAGCACAAAAACGTGAGCGACCAGAAAACAACTGCCGGCGGCCAAGAGTGAGAGTGTTACCAAGCCTTGGCCATTGAGCGCGCCGATCGCAAAGAGCGCGCCGAGCAGGGGCGCGCCCTGAAGTACTAGAACCTCATCAAATCGAATGCACGATAGCAAACGTAGCAACAACCACCCCCCGTGTGACCGAACTACCGTCATGGCTTTTCAGGCTTGGAACTGTTGGCCACTGGCGTGTTACTTTCGCCCTTGGAACTTAAAAAACCATGGCGCACGCTTTCCGCATGTAAGCTCAACCAAATCGCATAACCCACATCCTCCGACCAGTAAAACCTTCGAACCGACGCGGTGAAATCGTTGTGATAAAGCAGAGGCGGAGTCGCTTTCAATAACGAAAAATCATCTTTGGACAGCTCTCGAAGCAGATCGAGAACTTGCTTGGAGGTGGCCACTCGATCCCCGCCGCTGTGCATGTGCTGTAGCAGTTGGGCAGCGGTCATCCAGATGTTCTGCCCCGCCACAGGCGACTGCGAGCGTGACGGCGGCAGCTGCAGCGGGCAGCCGGCTGCTTGTACGGCCGCAAGGCGCAATACGGGTACCAGCGGTGCCCTTTTGTAGTAAACCCAGGTGCGATCCTGGTCGATCGCTTGCATGAGCGCGCCACATAATGCTTGAGCGGCGGCTGGATCGGCTTGCGCCAGCCACATGAACACATGCATTTGAATACCGGCATCGGTTGGATTCGGATCCGTACCAGGGTCGATGCATCGATATTCACTCGTTTGTCCGAGCCAGATTTTATAGAGGCCATCTGAGGCACGGTATCGCGAAAGTGTTGCGAGAGCGGTTGATCTCAGCGCGGTGGTACCAGGCGCTATCCGCCACACGAGCGCAGTGTCGTCCGCATCCGGCGTGATGGGGCACAGCCCGAGCGCTGCCATCGCCGGAGCGTCGGGTCGACCGTGATATCGAACCAGACCGCTGGCCTCGATCTGGCTGCGCAGATGCGTCCGCGCCCTGTCCAGATTTTCTCCCAGCCCGGTCGACGTTGCGGTTGAACTGAGGATGTCTATCATCATCGAGGTGACAAAAGTGTTCATTTCCAGCTTTGGATTTTCAAAGCGCTCTTCACTGGTGTAGGAGGTCGTCCAGAAACCGTCGACTTTCTGACGGCGGCTGATCTGGTTTACTGCCGCGCGTGCGCTCCGCGCGAGGCCTCCGTTGCCGCCATCGGTGGTGCCTGAGACCGCCTTTTCTGGCGGACTGCGACGGACATCGCCTGCTGTCGACGGAGGCGCCGCCTTGATTCGAATGTCGTGAAGTCCGACCACCAAGTGCCTGGTATCGCCATTGGGCATGCTCTTTACCGTGGGGGCATCAAGCGCGAAGACGCTCATTGCATTTCGTCCGGCATTGAGTCGCTGGCGGAACACCACGGAGGTTTGCTCGGTAAAGCTTTGCTCCAAAGGTACACCGTCGTGTAGCAATACGATCGTCCTGACCCGCGTGCTCAGGCTGGGGCCGGGCGAAACATTGATCTCCAGCTCCACGGTTTGATCCTGTCGTGACCACAGTCCAAATTCGATGCCTTCCGCGCGCCCTTGCCCAATCCATAAGAAGCCGCGCTCATCGCCACCAAGATTCTCCACCGGCCATGGTGTCTTAAGAAAAGTCGGATCGATCCCTACATAGGTTTGCAGCGCTTTTTCAACGGTAATTAAAGGGGCAACTTGAGGCACCTCCGTCGTGCTGAGGGCGCTTTCATTGACCCAGTTACTGTTGCCGGTTTCAAACAGCCGCATGCGCGGCGTGTTGAGGGGCACCGCCTTCAATTCAGGTTGGTGGGCCAGCCAACTCACCATCTTCGTGGTCGGGAAAGCAGGAAACCAGTTGAAGAACGCTTGCCCATCATGCCGAATTAGCACGTGAGTCACCCGTTGTGAATCGATCAAGTGGCGCATCCTGACAGGATCGAAAGGTTCTGTGCCCCACGGAATCACAACATTGGAATAGTGTGTCGCTGGCGAAAAGAGCGGGTAGTCAGGGTCGTCACTATTCCCCACGAAAAGAACTCGGGAACCCTCTGGCATCGAGTCAACAGCTTCGTCGAAGGGCGCACTGACCACCTTTGTGGAAATTGGGGCGACAAGAGCCTGCCCGGCACCGTAGGCGTGAGCACGAATGGGCTGATACACAGAATACGAAATGACTATTGCAACGAACGCGTGCGCGAATTTCCGTGCCGCGACGTAGGGACCCACTATGGCGATGCAAATGGGCAGCAGCAGAGAATACGGGCCAATCAGAAAGCGACCCGGCACCTCAGACTGGGTCATCCATCTCGCGCCAAAGAGAATTGCGCACAGCAGCGGAAATGCCAACAGAGATTGCGCCGAAACAGCGGTCAGCGTCATTTTGGGCCACGTCGCCACGAGGTTGCGTATCAATAGCAGCAACGCTATGAACAGCATTGGAATCCACAACAGGCCCCACAACGAGAATCTCTTTGCATGCTCAGGTAATGAGTATTCAAACTTTCCCGGCCAAGGCTGATCGCCCTCCCAAAGCAAAGGCGTGGCGGCTCCGATGGCTGAAATGACCTGATTAGCTGCGGTGCTGAAGCGGGCGCGAGTCTCCGCGGATGCTGGCACGTCCGGCAGCTCCAACAGCAAAAACACAAACCGGACCGCATGCGTGTACATAGTTCGGGGCGTGATGTCGGCTTGCACGACATGCCGGACTTCGGCCGGTCCAAGCGGGTGGTCGTAGAGAACGTAGTTGGACACGAGCGGTACGAGTAATGAGCTCGTTAGGGTCGCGCACAGCAACCCCGCCACAAGCGCTTTTAGTCGCACGACAAAGGGGAACGATCTCTGTGTCCACCAAATAATTAGCACTAAGCTCGGTAGAAGTGCAAGGGGAAATGATCGAACGTTAATGCTCAGAATCGCGAATACGCCCAGAAAAAAACACTTAGTCTTCACCCCTTCAGACGTGTCACAGAGGGTAACAACCCAGTAAGCGGCACCCAGCAAAGTGAGGACTGACCAAAGCTCTGGTTTTAGTCCGATGGCACTTGAGGCTACGATAGGCGTTGAGATCAGCATCAACACGCCGACAAGGGCAATCGAGCGGCTCAACTTCAGTGTGCGCAGGAGAAAATATTGACTTGCGGCAGCCAGTGGATATGCCAGCCAAAAAATAAGGCGGCCAACCCACTCGGTTTTCGTCAGCAACACGGGCCAGAGGAAGAACAATTCGCTTCCAAAAGGAACCATCGTTTGCCGGATGTTGTGTGTCACGAACGGAAATATGGTCTGGTGCTGAATCCAGTAGATGACACGCGAGGCGTGATACGTCCTTTCGTCGTACCCGTAAATGGGCGTCGCCGCTTGCGTCACAGCAGACAGCGCAAGGATTCCGCCGCTGGCAGCTAGCGCCATCACCCCCCAAGGTGAGAGGTCCGCAACAAATGCCACCATCGCTGAGCGCAGGCGCCTCCAGCCGATTGAGAGACCTTGAAGATGCGGCCGTGATACGCCACCCGTAAATCGCAGCGTAACGACGCAAATGAGTACTTGAAGGAGCATCCACGTCGACGGATTCAATTGGTGAACCAACGAAGTGAGGCTGGCAATGACGCCGATTTGAAGCATCACGCAGGCGATGAAGATCCAGAACCTATCTGCCTGAGAGCCCGCGAGGTGGGCGCTTACACGTAGAGAAGACCATGCGAGAAACAGCAAGGAGAGGCAGAAAAACAAGCTCCCCCCGCTAGCAGAAATGATGTGGGCGGGCGAAAGAACTCGCACCTACGCGCTCAACCGGCATCACTCATCCTCGAAGAACCGCCTGCGACGAGGTGTTTGGTGTGACGATTTCCAACGAAAGGTACGAACGTCGCGAGCCGCAAGAGATCAGGTACTCCGGCAGTCCAGAAACGAGCGCGCCCGTGCTTGAATGCCATTTCAAGTCGACGTTCTTGAAGTAATACCCCGCCATTTCACCGAAAAATGTTGTATTTCACGATGCAATATAAGGCTCTCACGCCATCCCGCCATCCTATTTTTTTGCCCTCTTCATAGGTTCTCCCGAAATAAGAAATGCCAACTTCGTACACGCGGCAGCGTGTTTTTGCCACCTTCGCCGTAATCTCAGGCTCAAACCCAAATCTATCCTCCTCGATGAGGATAGATTGAAGAATTTCTCGTTTGAATGCCTTGTAGCACGACTCCATATCCGTAAGATTTAGATTCGTAAAAATATTCGATACAACGGTAAGAAAACCATTGCCAACGCGGTGCCAGAAATACATGACCCGATGCGGATTTCCACCCATAAATCGCGAACTAAAGACAACGTCAGCTTTATCCGCCAAGATCGGCGCGACCAAAACAGGATACTCCTGTGGGTCGTATTCAAGGTCAGCATCCTGGATTATCACGATGTCGCCAGTTGCGAATTGAATCCCCGATCTTATTGCCGCGCCCTTGCCACGATTCGATTTATGGTGAATTAGCCTATCAATTCTTCCGGCAAGTTCAGTTTCAAGTATTTCTCTGGTGCCATCATTTGAGCAATCATCGACAACGATAATTTCCTTGCAATCGTAGGGTGCGTTCGTCACCGCCTCGATAATGCGACGGATAGTGTGCCTCTCGTTGTAGCAGGGAATTATGATCGTCAATTTCATTGGAGGCGGCGGACTCGGCATGTTTGAACTTCGTTCTCTTTTGTGCAACACGTTGACGAACACTGATGTGTCCATCCAAGATTCTCTATCAGAAAGAACGGAAATTCGACCCGGGTAGGCGATTGGGGCGGCGAAAAACGATGGCCGTGACCGAGCGAGGGATGAAAGCCGCGCCTTGCGCATGTCGTCATTGCTTCGCCGCTGAAATGGGGGGCTACGCTGATCGTCACGCACATGCTTTGTTGGCAGCGAAACAGTCACGAGCATTACCTTTTTTGCAATGCTTTGCCCTAATGGCAGTCAATAGAAATTGGTGCGATTGCCGGAGGTGAATCCTCCAGCAAATTTTTAACGGAGAATCTCGAAAAACTGCAACAGGAGCGGTAGGTCATGAGAGAGCTGCATCAAAAACGCGTACTGGTAACGGGTGGTTCCGGATTTCTCGGCTCGCATCTTTGTGAGTTCCTGCTAGCGCAAGGACATGATGTGCTTTGCGTTGATAACTTTTATACAGGAAGCAAGCGCAACATCGCTCACTTGCTGGCCAATCCGCTCTTCGAGCTTCTGCGCCACGACGTCACGTCGCCGCTCTACGTTGAGGTTGATGCGATTTATAACTTTGCGTGCCCAGCGTCGCCTGTGCACTATCAACTCGATCCTGTGCAGACGACCAAAACCAGCGTGATTGGTGCGATCAATATGCTGAGCCTCGCCCAGAGTCTGAAAGCCAAGATTTTTCAGGCGTCGACCAGTGAGGTGTACGGCGATCCGGCGGTGCATCCACAAGTCGAGGGATACCATGGAAATGTGAACACGATCGGCATTCGCTCCTGCTATACAGAAGGCAAGCGCTGTGCCGAGACACTATTTATGGACTACCGCCGTCAACATAATTTGGATATCAAGATTGCCCGCATCTTCAATACTTACGGTCCGCGCATGCAACCGAACGACGGTCGAGTAGTTTCAAATTTCATCATGCATGCGCTGACCGGGAGACCCATCACGATGTTCGGCGACGGACAACAAACACGCTCGTTTTGCTACGTCGACGATTTGATCGATGGCGTTGATCGACTGATGCGTAGCCCGGATGATTTTTTCGGTCCGATAAATCTCGGCAATCCAGTCGAAACCACGATGCTAGAACTAGCGGAAGTCGTCCTCAAGTTGACGGATTCGCGTTCGACCATCAAATTTCTTCCACGTCCGAATGACGATCCGGTGCGACGGTGTCCGGAGATCTCGCTCGCGCGCCAGGTTTTGGGGTGGCGGCCGACTGTCGGCTTGCACGAAGGTCTTGAGAAAACAATTCACTACTTCAGGCAGTTGCACAACGAGTGATTCCATTTCTAATTCAATAGGAGACTAGGCGCGACGACGCAGACAGTGCGTGAGCACGGCAAGGAGAAGCAACAACGTATCGTATTGAATTAGAAATGGAATGAGATGTGGCGTGGGGTTCAGGCAACCAACGCCATGGTACGCAGCACGCCGTGGTCATACTCACTGTGCTCTCGTTGCCCATTTCGAAAGCCGAATCGGCGCACATTTCCTACGGGAATCTGTGCATATTTCATATAAAAACCACGCTCGACATCCAAAATAACCTGCTCGCCAACGCTACGCGCAGAGCAAAGTGAGTCAGCGTTGCGTTCGAATCGCGTCAATCCGCGCGATGCGCACCGCCTCGGCAATGCGGGCGGGTGTGCCCTGCTCGTGCATTGATGCCGCCACTGCACCGGCGTCCACCGACTGCATGGCGGTGAGCGCTGCCATGGCGTCCGCCCTGCCGGTGAACGGCTCCCCTGCGCTTTCGGGCAGGCCCACGGCGCGGCGAGACGACTTGTCGGCCTCGCAGGCGTCAAGCATCTGCACAAACCGCTCAGGCCGCCGCAATGCGTCGCAGCGCATCAGCACCTCATGCACGGTGGCCGGGCGCATATCGGCAAGCTTGCCCAGATTGCCGTGCTCGGCGGCGACATGAATGGCGAGATCGGCCGCGTCGCGCGGCACGCGCCACCGCTCGTTGAGCGCAGCGACAAGTTTGACGCTGCGCGCCTCGTGAGCGTGGTGCGCTGGCAAGATGTCGGTGGGTGTCAAACCTTTACCCAGATCATGCGTAAGGGCCGCGAACCGCGTCGCCAGCGGCCAGCCGCGATGGGCTGTGTAGTCGATGACCTGCATGATGTGAATGCCGGTGTCGATCTCCGGGTGATACATCGCCTTCTGCGGCACGCCCCACAAGCGGTCAAGCTCTGGCGCCAGCTCAGCCAGTGCGCCACACGCACGCAGCACCTCGAACATGCGCGATGGCGCCTCCTCCATCAATCCGCGTGAAATTTCCTGCCAGACGCGCTCCGCAGCCAGCTCGCGCATCTCGCCGTCGGTCACCAGTTGTCGGCACAGCAAAAGCGTCTCGGGTGCCACGGTGAACTGCGTGAAGCGGGCAGCAAACCGCGCCAGCCGCAGCACACGTAGCGGGTCCTCGGCAAACGCATCGCTGACGTGGCGCAGCACCTTCGCCTGCACGTCGCGTGCGCCGCCATACGGGTCAATCAGGCTGCCATCGGCATCGACGGCCATGGCGTTGATGGTTAAGTCACGACGCTGCAAATCCTCCTCAAGCGTGACCTCCGGTGCCGCATGAAACGCAAAGCCGGTGTAACCCCTACCGCTCTTGCGCTCGGTGCGGGCCAGTGCGTATTCTTCTTTGGTTTTCGGATGCAGGAACACCGGAAAGTCTTTGCCCACCGGTTGATAGCCTGCGGCCAGCAGTTCGTCTACCGTTGCGCCGACCACAACAAAGTCGCGGTCTACTGAACGCATGCCAAGCATGGAATCACGAACGCTGCCGCCGACCTGATAAATTTTCATGGTCGAATTATCGTCTCGCGCATTGCTATCGCCGCTCGTACGACGCTGGTTTTGTGTCAAACGTGTCCGGCATTCGACGCCCATGCTGCCGGATTGTCCGACCGAGCGATGAGCGCCAAACCGTAGGCGATGGATTCGAGCTGATCGCCCGTCTCGATTTTTTTCGGGTCGAAGCGTTGATCGAAAATCGCACGAACGGCAGGTACGAACGACGTGCCGCCGGTGAGAAACACGCGGTCGATTTCGCTGGAGTCAAGCTTGGCTTCACCGAGCGCTTCATCCACCGCATCTTCGATTTTTTGCAGATCGTCGGCGATCCAAGCGTCAAACGCCGCGCGCTCAATCGTTGCGTCAAGCGCCAGATCGTAGCCAAAGCCTTCAGCGCGAAATTCGAGTTTTGACAACGGCGCATGCGACAGCGCAGCCTTCACGTCGGCGACCGCTTTGTACAGCGGATAACCCAGATCATTTTCAATCAGCGTGATGAATTTGGTCAGGCCGTCGCGCTCAATGGCATAGCGCAGATATTCCTTCAACTCGCGCAACACGCCCGGTGATTTCATGAGCGCGAGCTGGTTCCACTGCGCAAAGCGATGGTGAAAATGGGTCGGCACTTCAAGAATCTTGTCGATGCTTTTGTAATGCGCGCGATGTCCCAGCTGCGGCAAAATCGCGTGCTCCAAAATTCGATAATCGAACACATCGCCCGCCACGGCCACGCCCGAATGCGCGAGCGGAATGGACCTTAAAGCGCCATTCGGCCCAGCGCCAGGCTCAAAGCGGATAATCGAAAAGTCACTCGTGCCGCCACCAAAATCGGCGACCAGGACCGTGGCTGCTTTGGTCAATCGCTGTGCAAAGAAGAATGCCGCCGCGACCGGCTCGTACACGTACGTAATCTGCTCAAAACCCACCTGCTTGAACGCGCGCTCATAGCGCTCGAGTGCCAGCGCCTCGTTCGGATTCACGCCGGCAAACGCCACCGGGCGACCCGCGACCAGTTGCAGCGGCAGTTCAGCGAGCGCGGGGCCCGCATGGGTACGCAATCGCTCGATGAACGCAGTCAGCAAACTCTCGAACGTGAATTTTTTGCCGTGAATATGCGTTTCAGTAAATGACTTGCTTGCGGCAAACGTCTTGAACGATTGAAGAAACCGGCAATCGCTCGGGTCATCAATAAACCGCTCAATCGCCCACGGCCCCGCCTCAAAACGCAAGTCTTGCGCGGCATCGGTGTCCTCTTCCCAAAAGCACATCGCCGAGCGAAAGGTGGGATGTGCGTCGCCTTCCAGAGTGAACGGCAACACCTGCGCACTGCCCGGCTGCGTTGAGATCGCAGCGACCGTGTTGGTGGTGCCAAAGTCGAGGCCGAGCGCGAG
>JAYSUK010000353.1:0-8245 GCA_043719085.1 Burkholderiales bacterium
GTTGCAGCTTGGGCGACATTACGCCGTCTGAGGTTAACTGATCGATCAGCACATCAGGCTCGATGCCCGTGCCCTGAATCGAGCGACCATTCGGCGTGAAGTAGCGCGAGGTGGTGAGCTTCACGCCGGTCGTTTGTGACAACGGAATGATGTTCTGCACCGACCCTTTGCCGAAGGTGGTGGTGCCCATCACCGTGGCGCGCTTGTGATCCTGCAGGGCACCGGCAACGATCTCAGAGGCCGACGCCGCACCGCCATTAATCAGCACCACAATCGGCACCGTTTTCAGAATCTCCGGCGCGTTGGCGAGCGAGTCACCGCCGCGACGCGAATAAAACTCTTTGGACGCCATGTATTTGGTGCGGCTACCCTCCATGCGACCTTCGGTGTAAACCACGAGAGCATCTTTGGGCAGGAACATCGCGGACAAACCAACAGCCGCATCAAGCAAACCACCCGGATTGTTGCGCAGATCAAGTACTACGCCCTTCAACGGCGATTGCGCGTGTTGTTCAGCCAGTACTTTTGCGACATCCGTCACCGTCGTTTCGTTAAACATGCGCACCCGCACGAACGAAATGCCCGGCTCGATCAGTTTGGCCTTGACGCCCTGAATCTTGATTTGCTCGCGCGTCAGCGTGTAGGTTTGCGTACTGCGGTCATCTTTGCGAAACACTTCCAGCTTGACTTTGGTGCCCGGCACGCCACGCATTAACTCAACGGCTTTAGTGGTGGTTAGGCCGCGCGTTGATTCACCGTCTACTTTGGTGATCAAGTCGCCCGAGCGGAAGCCTGCTTTGGCTGCGGGCGTCTCATCAATCGGTGTGACGACTTTGATGAAGCCGTCTTCGGTGCCAATCTCAATACCGATCCCGCCGAATTTGCCGGTGGTCGAGGTACGCAAATCTTTAAACGCTGCGTCATCCAGAAAATTGGAATGCGGGTCGAGGCTCGATACCATGCCGCTGATGGCTTGTTCAATCAGTTTTTTGTCACTGACTGGTTCCACGTAATCATTTTTGATGCGTGCGAATACTTCAGAGAAGACGCGTAGCTCATCAATCGGAATCGCCGATTTTTCGTCCTTGCTTGCATCCACTGTAATGGCCAGAGACAAGGCAACGCCCATGGTTGCTCCGGCTCCAAGCCACGCAAATTTTTGCCACGTACCGCTCATTGTTGAACCTCATTAACTACGAGACTGATGCCGCTAGTCAGGCACATTGTGTGCCTGAACGTCATCTTAGACGATTCGTGCTGGCATTGGTGCCCTGCGAACGGGCACCAATGCGGAAATAAAAAAGGGCGACCCATCGTGAGATAAAGTCGCCCTGAACGTCACCACAGGCAGGCCGGGGGAAGCCCGCCTTGGGAGGATGACAACTACACGGAAGAGGGGTTCAACCGCGCGTCGTCTTGCCACAACAGTAAGAACACACAGTTTCAAGAAAGTTCACGGAATTCTTGAAACTGCAAAGTTCAATACGAAGAAGTTAACGCGTCGGTTTCCGCGCGGTTCGGAATGCCGACTCGACCACCAAATCTTGAACATTTGATCGACGCCGCAGCGGTGGCGAAGTGCAACGCCTGTTGCAATGGCTGACGCTCTGCAAGTGCCAACGCCAACGCGCCGTGCCAAGTGTCGCCTGCAGCCAGCGTATCGATGCAGACCGTATTGCGTGCGGGCAGGTGCCGCACCACCACGCCGTCAAACCACATCAGGCCGCGCTCTCCAAGTGTGACGCCACAGATAACGTTGTTGCCGCCGAAGGCACGCGGCAACGCGATGCGAGGTGGCCCCCAGTTGAGACTAGTCAGCATGGGTTCGCTGAACACCGAGTGCGTGGCACGATGCGAGATAGTGATCACCTCCTCCGGATCGCCCGCATCAGCATCAAACACACTCGGAAGGCGGGCAGCGAATGCGGCGTCAAACAGCGCAATTGCTCCTGGCTTCCAGCGCGAGTCGGCGTGAACGGCGTCCACCCGCGTCACCTCATCAAGCGGCAGCCACGACGTATCTGCCGGATACCCTTGCGATGGCGCCGAACAAACCAGCCGTTCGCCACGCGCATCTACCAGGATCGCGGCGGTCTTCGAGCGTGCACCAGGTAGCCGGTGAACGTGATCGACATTGACGTGTTCACGCTTTAGCAGGCGCACGATCTGGTCGCCAACGTCATCATCACCGACGCGACCCCAATATTGAGCCTGCCCGCCAAGTCGTTGCACGGCGACGGCAGCGTTAGCCGCCATCCCGCCACCGGTAACTATGAATTCCGTGGCGCGAAACTTAGCGGGCGCGGGCGGAATGTGATCGACCCGAAAAATCTGGTCGAGTGTGGCAACACCGAGGCAGATCACTCGGGCTTTACGTGGCTGGGTCTCCAGGCTCACGAACGACCGGTGCTGCCGAAACCGCCGGTGCCGCGATCACTGGCCGTGAAATCTGTCACCTCTTGAAACGCCACCTGTTGTATGGGCACAATGACCAACTGTGCAATACGCTCCTGCGGCGCAATGGTGAAAGGGACGCTGCTACGATTCCAGCAGCTCACCATCAGTTCGCCCTGATAGTCGCTATCAATCAAACCCACCAAATTGCCAAGCACGATGCCGTGCTTGTGACCCAAACCGGATCTCGGCAGGATCAAGGCGGCAAAACCGGGGTCGCTGATGTGTATCGCGAGGCCGGTTGCGATGAGCGTCGTTGCGCCGGGTACCAGGTCAATCGCGCTTTCGATACACGCCCGTAAATCAAGGCCCGCTGAGCCCTGGGTGGCGTAGGCAGGAAGATGAAGCCGCGCAGCTTCGCGGAGCACTTTGAATTGGATGTTCATGTTGTTCAAATTTTTAGCGAAGCCGACTCTGCGCACTGTCATTCCTGCGCTAGCGGAATCCAGACCGAGCCGTCTGGCAGATTGTGGGTAGTTATGGCAAACGACCGGGCAAAAATCGCCTCAGGGCCACGATTTCCGCCTCGCGGGCATGACAGTTTCTCGCTACGCCTTAAACATTCCCGGCTCAAGACTGTGTCGCTGCAACAACTTGTAGAACTCGGTTCGATTGCGACCCGCCATCTGCGCGGCCTGCGCGGCGTTGCCTGCGGTGAGCTTCAAAATGCGCACAAGATAGTCCCGCTCAAAAGTCTTTCGCGCCGACTCAAACGACACCAGCGGCGCTGCACTGTCATCGAGGCTATGCCGAATCAAAGAAAGTGGAATCACGTGCGTGGTTGACAGCGCAACTGCCTGCTCCAACAAATTCTCCAGTTGCCGCACGTTGCCAGGCCATGGTGCGCTAACAATCGCCGCGAGTGCATCAGGCGCAAGCGTCGGCACCGGTTTGCGATAACGGGTGGAGATTTGCTTTAGAAAATGCGTCGCTAGTAGCGGTATATCTTCGCGCCGTTCCGACAGTGATGGCAATTTCAGCGCAACTACGTTCAGGCGGTAAAACAAGTCTTCGCGAAAGGTACGATCAGCGCGCATTTGATCGAGATTGCGATGTGTAGCCGAGATGATGCGCACGTCCACATTCACCGTTTGCGTAGACCCGACAGGTCGCACCGCGCTGTCCTGCAGCACCCGAAGCAGCTTCGCCTGCAGTGACAGCGGCATGTCTCCAATTTCATCAAGAAACAGGCTGCCGCCATCGGCTGCCTGAAACAGCCCTTGCTGCGCAGTCGCAGCACCGGTGAATGCACCCTTGGCGTAACCAAAGAGTTCGCTTTCAAGCAGTTGTTCCGGAATGGCCGCGCAGTTGATCGCCATAAACGATTTGCCCGCACGACTGCTAGCAGCGTGAATTGCCCGTGCGAGTAGCTCCTTGCCCGTGCCGGATTCCCCGAGCACCAGCACTGAGGCCATTGAATCGGCAACCAAACGCGCGCGCCGCAGCAGATCATCCATCTTGGCACTGCGAGTCACGATTTCAGCGCGCCAAGCGGCTTCCCGCGCAATGCCTTGCACTGCTACACCACTGTCGCGCGCCTCGCCAGAAACCGTTACCGCTTGCGCTACTTTCTTCAGTAAATCCTGCGGATCGAACGGTTTAGTTAGAAAACCAAACACGCCGCGCTGAGTTGCGGCTACCGCGTCAGGAATCGTGCCGTGCGCGGTGAGAATGATGACGGGTAACGTCGGATGCTGGGCGTTAATTTGCTCAAACAACTGCAGTCCATCTATGCCGGGCATGCGCAGATCAGTTACCACCACAGCCGGGCGATTGACGGCAACATGCGCGAGTGCAATCTCGCCGCTCTCCGCACTTTTCACCCGGTAGCCTGCTGCCGACAAGCGCAGGCTAATCAGCTTGAGCAAGTCGGGATCGTCATCTACCAACAGAATTTCAGCGGCCATATGGAATCAATTCCTGCGCCGTTCGCGATCAAGTAGATTCTTCTCAATGGCCTTCAGTGCATCAAGTTTTTGCTGCAACGCCTCCGCTTTTTTTTGTTCTTCCTTGAGCTGTCGGTTGCGCTCCGATAACTGCGCCAGCATCACGTCAGCGACTGGGCGCAGCGGGTGCGTCGGGGCTAGGCCTCCAGATTTGGCCACCAAAGGCTCGAGCAAACCTTGCAGCCGTGAATCGTCTCCGGCGGCTGGCCCGAGCAGTCCGGAAATCCATGCATAGCGCAAGCGATTAACGCTACTTTTGTCTTTGTTGAAGGCGATTTGTGATGCCAAAAAATCCCTGCGCAATTCATCGGCCGACGCGCTGGACGAGCGCGTCATTTCAATCAACAGGGCCAGACTCTGCTCTTGATCGTCCGGCAGTTTGACCGGTTCGGGCGCGGTCACCACAGGGACCTGTTTCTCGACCTCGACATACACCGGCACATACACGGTTTGTGTCACTGGCACCGGCGTTGGGGTGGCGAGCGGTGGCAACAGCGGAGCTTCAGGGGCGTTTGCGCAACCGGCCAGGATGCCCTGTAGGCCCAAAAACAAGGCCATGCACAGGCCCGAAACGTGCAAGTTTCTACGCCGCAACTGAATCTCCCTGCGTCACCGTAGGTGGCCCACCAGCGCGCGCTAAATCAAGTGGCAAGCGAATGCGAAAGCGCCCCCCGGATTTGCCCGGATCCACTACAAATACATGTCCTTGATGTGCCAGCACATACTCGCGAACAATGGCCAGCCCCAGGCCCGATCCCTTGATCTTGCCATTGGTACTGGCGTTGCCACGATAAAACGATTCGAACACGCGTTCCTGTTCTTCCAGGGCAACCCCCGGACCGTCATCTTCAACATCAATTTGCGCCACCGCACCGTCGATTGAACTGCGGATGCGCACGTTTCCTCCGCGAGGTGTGTACTTGATCGCGTTAGACACCAGATTATCCAACACCACGCGCAACTGTTCTCGATCTCCGAGCAGCACTGGCGCATCGCCCTGTACGTCCACCGATATGACTCGCGACAACATCTCCAGCCGGTGCTCACGCACCACGCGCTCAATCACCTGACGCATTTCGACCACCTCAACTTTGATCTGCGCGGCGCTTTTGTGTTGCTGATACGACAACAAATCCTCAATAAGGCGCTGCAACGACAGCGTATTGTCACGAATGATGCGCACGATGTCGGTTTGCTGCGTCGACATCTCTCCGACAATTCGGTCGTTGAGAAGTTCGGAACCCTCACGAACCGCCGTCAACGGCGTCTTCAACTCGTGGGACACGTGACGCAAGAAGCGCGACTGATGCGTTTCGAGCTCAAGCAATCGGCGTCGCAACCAGTCTAATCGCTCTCCCAATGAGCGCAAGTCACGCGGCCCCTTGATCAAAATGCCTTCGTTGAATTCTCCGCGCCCGAGTTTGCGAATGCTGCTGTCGATGTTGCGCAACGGTCGCGATATCAAAATCGAAAAGCCAACCGCAAGTAACAACGCAGTCACTGCTGCCACACCTAAAAACCACGGCCAGTTTTCACGCGTCCTTGCCGCCATTTCCCGTAGCGTAATCACCTCGCGCTCCGTTACCCGGCCGAGTTGGGCGGCGGCCTGCGCGGCATTGTCCGCGAGATCAGCCGCAGCCTCAGCAAGCTTCGGGCGCTCACTCAATTGCGGTAGGCCGTTTTTTAGCGCCTCCGCAAGGGCGATGCGCTGCGAGCTCAATTTTTTGAGCACGTCGCGTTCTTCGTCATTCAATGGCAAGCTTTGACTGCGAATTAAAGACGTATCTAGTTGCCCGTCCAGCTTGCGGTAACCGTCAATCAGCGTCGCGTCCTCCAGCACAATCGACTGCCGTACCACCCGCTCGATCTTGCTGGTGAGATCACGCAACTCCCGCGCCGAGGTGCTGGCTGCCTCAGCCTCGCGCACCGAGAGCTGCGAGCGCTTGGCCAGACTGTCCAGCCCAAACGCCAACTCCGCCAAAGCCACCACCAACGGCACTGCCGAGAGCACAAAGCAGGCAAGGATGACGTTGGTGAGGGAGCGGGGGTAGTACACGTCTGGATTGTAGGGTGGGTTGAACCCGCCTGAAATTGGCGCCCTCTCCCGCAACCCGGGAGAAGGCCAGGGTCAGGGCGGTGGAATGCGGTTGAATACGCTCCACCGTTCGCCCAGAGCGCAGCGAAGGGTCTGATGAATGAGCTTTGGCGTATGCCACGATCCCGCTCATGCCGCGGGGGCAGTCACCTTTTTTGCTTCGCCAAAAAAGGTAACCCAAAAAAGGCGACCCCGACGATTGGCCTGATCCTGCGATGCTCAGAAAAAAGCGCAACGAAAAAAACTCGCTTCGCTCAGACAGTTTTTCGTTCTGAGCGCTTTTTTCTTCCGCTTCTCGGGGCCAATCAACGGGGACCCCATTGGAGAAACAATTGATCGCTGCGCGGCGCGGACTACTAGGCACCAACTAGACAACGCGATTTATCGTCGAAGATTAGCGAATGGCAATCGTCCATGACGTCTTTCCAGTTCACGAATGAGGCTGGACTCGACATGTGCCGGCTCCGCTTCGGCGTGAATTGCCCAATAAACTTGCAGGCTCTTGACATCAGCGAGCTGCCAAATATAACGACCACCCCAGTGCGTGCGTTGCATGCCTTGACCGTACTCAAGATATGACTTGAGTCGACCATAAAGGGTGGTCTTTTGGCCGGTACCGCCAGCCTTCCCCACGTAAAGCACCTTTGAATCTGGAATCCAGCGGTCGTGGAGCTTTTGCAGAGGGACTGAAGGGTCACGGTTTTTGAGATGAGTACCACAGCTAGCCTCAACAAAGCTAACAGGAGCGGTAGCGTGGCGCACCACTAAATAAACTCCGCGCTCCTTCGGGATGGCTGAGCATGACGATTCCTGAAGCTCGCTGATTGGCAGTCCGCCATTGAAACCGGATGCGAGGATGGATTCATGAAAATCGAAATTCATTTTTACTTAAAGTGTTTTACATATCACTGAACAATATAACTTTTCAAAAGTGCAGGTCACTATTTACATGATGCCGAACGAGGCACTGATTTGCTTGGGCGCATCGTTGTCATGTCGTGCCTGCCTCATATAAAAAAAGTGTTCTACGTAGTCCAGATGCTTGTATCCCAGTTCTCGTAGCTCTCATCGCGAAGCGATCAAACATCAGCTCGACGGGTCCCCGTTGATTGGCCCCGAGAAGCGGAAGAAAAAAGCGATCAGAACGAAAAACTGTCTGAGCGACAGCGAGTTTTTTTCGTTCCGCTTTTTTCTGAGCATCGCAGGATCAGGCCAATCGTCGGGGTCGCCTTCTTTTGGTTACTTTTCTTGGCGAAGCAAGAAAAGTGACTGCCCCCGCGGCATGAGCGGTAGGTGGCGAACGAACCCATTCTGCGAAGAACGACCTTGGTTGGTATCAATTTGAGGTGGGTTGAAACCCACCCTACAGCAGCACGATGTCGTATTTCTCCTGCGCATATCCCGTCTCCACCAACAACGAAACCGGCTTGCCAATCTCCACCGACAGCTGCGCCAGCGTCGTCGATTCGTCATCCAGAAACAGGTCAATCACGGCTTGTGAGGCGAGGATTCTGAACTCTCTTGGGTTAAATTGTTTCGCTTCGCGCATGATCTCGCGCAGGATTTCGTAGCAGACGGTTTGGGCGGTTTTTATTTCGCCTCGGCCTTGGCAGGTGGGGCAGGTTTCGCAGAGTACGTGGCCTAGCGATTCACGGGTGCGTTTGCGCGTCATCTCGACGAGGCCCAAGTGCGTGAAGCCGTTCACCGTGAGTCGCGTCCGGTCGGTGGAGATCGCCTGATTCAGCGCTTC
>JAYSUK010000354.1:0-8205 GCA_043719085.1 Burkholderiales bacterium
TCAAAGCGCACGTGCATTGCATCATCAAGCACGCCGTGGTTCGCCGCGAGGTCAGCGGACAGCGAGTCATCAAGCAGATTGACCCGCTTTGCCTCAGGCCACAGGTGGGTGAACGCTTCGTTAATCGGCGCAATCGAATGCGTGAGTGCGTGAATCAGGGTGATGCGCATGAAAGCACTCTCCAGAGCTCAGCGGCTATACGATGACTGGCCGATCGGTTTGCTCGTTCTGGCCCATGTCGGCGGGGAAATGCTCGCGCAGCAAGTTACCAATGGTGTTGATGCCCTGACTCAAACCCTGTTCGTATTCACCGCCTGAAAAGCTCGTTTCCATGCTGCGGCAAATGGCGTCCCATTGCGCCTGCGTCACTCGATGATTGAGGCCGCGATCAGCAACAATTTCGACGCGCCGCTCGGCGAACAGTAAGTAAATCAGCACCCCATTGTTGTGCTCGGTATCCCACACGTGCAGCTGCGAAAACCACTCGAGTGCACGCGATCGCGGCGTGGCGCGGTTTACATGCATGAGCGGCCAGTTGGCCTCGACGATGAGTCGAATTTGCCCGCTTGACCCACGCTCGGCCATACCGGTGGCATTTTCGAGCGCATCCATTGCGGCGTCAGGCAACGCGTTGCGAACGGCGCGTTTGGTAGTCAGCGCATGGGAGATTGCACGATTTTTCATTCGCTGCTACCCCCGCCGTCACCACCGCCGCCGCCGTCACCCCAACCGCCCGATGCACCGCCGCCGCCAAAGCCGCCACCACCACCAGAAAATCCGCCGCCACTGCCGCCACCCGACGAGCCACCACCGCCCCAACCGCCGAGCCCGCCGCCGAGCCCGCCGCCGAGGCCGCCCAAGCCGCCCATGCGGGAACCACGATTGATGCCACGACCGCCGAGCGGCGAGCGTCCCGCCGAACCGAAGATGCCGCGCAACAAGCTGGCGCCAACGAATCCGGCAAAAGCCGCAACGCCCGCTGCGGGCAGAGAGCTGGTGAAGAAAAACGTACCCGCACCGCCAATGACGCCAACCAGCAACGCGGGCAGAATGAACGAAAGGACGGCCAGCACGCCCAGCAACACCGGAGCCATGCCCATTAGCGATTCGATGGTGCTGTCGGCGGCGTCGGCGTTATGGCTGTTGGTCCACTGGCCTTTGTCATCCACCGTCGTGCTTGCAGCCTTGTTTTCCTTGGCCACAGCAAGCTGAATTTTGTCGATGCCTGCGCTGATGCCCTGGGCAAACTGGTTCTGCTTTAAAAACGGTGTCATCACCTCACGAATGATGCGTTTGGCCTCAACGTCAGGCAATGCACCTTCCCAGCCGTAGCCGGTCTCTATCCTCAGCTTTTTTTCCTTCATCGCAATGATGAGGATGGCACCGGTGTCCTTACCCTTCTTGCCGATCTTCCACGCATCGCCGACGCGAATGCCGTATTGGTCAATGGTTTCCGGCTCGGCCGTCTTGACAATCAGCACCGCTAGCTGGCCGCCCGTGGCTTGCTCGAAAGCAACCAGTTTCGCGTCAAGTTCTTGTTTGGCCGATGCACCCAAAACGCCAGCGGTGTCGGTGACACGAGTCGAGAGCGGTGGGATGGGGGCGAGGTCTTGGGCCAGGGCGACGCTCGCGAATAACGCGAATGCTGAAAAGCACAACGAGACGATTGCCGTCGCCATGCTCCCTCTCCCGCGGTGCGGGAGAGGGTTGGAGTGAGGGCGGTTGATGGCTAGATCCAACTTGATTTGCGCTGCAACCGCCCTCACCCGCCCTGTCGGGCACCCTCTCCCGCGCTGCGGCAGAGGGACTTGTCAGGCGAACGGGGGCGACTATTAGCTTTGTGATCGAACTTCGGCCGTTACTGCTTAACCGGTGCCGCTGGCTTGTTGAAATCGACCTTTGGCGCGGATTTGATTTCAGATTCGTTTTCAACCGTAAACTGGGGCTTCTCTTTGAAACCGAAGACCATGGCGATCAGATTCGATGGGAAAGACACCACCGTGTTGTTGTAGCCCTGAATCGACTTGATGTAGCGGTTGCGCGCAACGGTGATGCGATTTTCGGTGCCTTCCAGCTGCGCTGTCAGGTCGCGGAACAGGGCGTCGCTTTTAAGGTTTGGATAGTTCTCCGAAACCGCGAGCAGACGACTTAGAGCGCCCTGCAACTGATTTTGCGCGGCGATAAATTTCTGGAATGCCTCAGGATTGTTGACCAGCTCGGGCGTGGCCTGAATGCCAGTGGCGCGAGCGCGAGCTTCGACGACTTTGGTGAGAGTGTCCTGCTCTTGCGAAGCGTAACCTTTGACGGTGCTCACCAGATTCGGAATCAGGTCGGAGCGGCGCTGATACTGGTTCAACACTTCTGACCATGCCGCCTTGATCGACTGGTCGCCCTGCGCCATATCGTTATAGCCGCAGCCGGACAGGCTCAATGCGGTGAGTAAGCCTGCAAAAGCTAGAAAAATTCGTTTCATGATTGGTTTCCTCAGCTGGCGCTCACAGCGTGAATGGGGAAGCGCGAAAAGTTATGTCAGTGACGATGGACGCAATATGCACGCACATCAAATGATTTTCAAGAGCCAATTTAAGCGATGAGCGTGCGAGCCCTAACCAAATCATCCCATGCTTTGCACTTTTCGAGTGGCGCGGCCAGCAGTTGGGACGGATGATAGGTGACGACGACCGGAATGCCCGCAAATCGTCCGTCACCGGCGCGCAGGGTATCCACCGCTTCATCGCGATTCAGTATCGTCTGAGCGGAAATCTCGCCCATGGCCAGCAAAAGCGCGGGCGACGCAAGCGCGATCTGGCGTTGGAGATAGGGTGCGCAGGCCTTGATTTCATCGGGGTTCGCTACGCGATTGCCGGGTGGATGACACTTGATGACATGGGTGATAAACACACCCTGCGTTCTGGTTTTGCCGACCGCCGCGAGCATGCCATCTAGCAACTGTCCTGCTTCGCCTACGAACGGCCTGCCCTGCCTATCCTCGCTTTCATCGGGAGCCGAGCTGATCACCATCCACGCGGGCGCGCGGTCGCCGATACCGGGGACAGTCTTGTTTCTGGTTTCTGACAGCTTGCAGGCGGTGCAATGGGCAATACTTGCGACGAGATCTTCCCACGACATTGCGGCAATTGTGGCGGCTCGATTGGGGTGTGGCTGCTCAGTTTGTTTAATCTGAGCTACTTTTACTTCGACAGCCGCGAGGGCGGCTGGCTGCTGTTCGGGCTGCACGTTTACGGCTTGCCCCGACGCGCCACGCAAACTCCAAATCGGTGTCAATCCGATCTCACGCAGAATCGCGCTGCGGTCGGTCATAGCGGCACCTGCATCAGGATTGCGTCTTCGCGATCGCCTCCATGAATACCATTCGGATAATAGCTTTTGCGCAGACCGACTTGAAGCAGGCCGCGGGAGGCGTAGAAGCTGCGGGCGGGTAGGTTTGACGCGCGGACTTCAAGAAAAACTTTTGTTGCGCCTGCTTCGTGAAGTCGTTGTGCAAACTCTGTCCACAAGCGCGCCGCGACACCCCGCCGTCGTTGGCCTGGAGTTACGGCGATCAACAAAAGCTCGGCTTCGTCGACGAGCGTTCTTGCGATGGCAAACGCGACAACTTCACTGTTTTCGCAAGCCACCAGGCTCAGATAACCCGAAATTAGTGCATCCTGGAAGTTGCGCTCCGTCCATGGGTGTGAATTTGATTGGCGTTCGATCTCGATGACTGTTGGTAAATGCTTCGGTTGCATCATCGCAATCGTTGCGGTGGCGAAACCGGGCGCGATCACGCGCGAGCACCTATAAGTGCGTTGGCCGCGCGCTGCGCTTCGGTTTGAGCGACGTTGTTACGCACGTAAAGCGGTTCTGCGTAGCGCGGATCAATGAGTTCGCCGCGGGAAAGTTGACCTATTGCCACCCGAGCCACGCCGTGCGCCCAGCGGCCCTCTGCTGCAATTGTTGCGTCTGCGCTTGCAGAGGAAATTAGGTGTGCCCCCGAGCCCAATAAATTTGCACGCTCGCTAGCTACGAATGCACGAGCATCAGTGAGTGCGGTGGGAGTAAGGCGGATCAGTTGGCCGCTGGAGGCTCGCGAAAATGACGCTGTGTAAAGCTCGTTCATTCGCGCATCCAGCACCACATCAACGTGTGCCAGCCCGGCGGCCTCGGCCAACGCCTCCAGACAATCCACCGCGATGAGTGATGCACGCCATGAGTAGGCCAGTGCCTGGGCCGTGGCGCACGCTGTACGCACGCCGGTGAACGAGCCGGGCCCCGCGCCGAAGGCCACAATCGTGACGTCCGTTTTGCGTGCGCCAGCTTTCGCCAGCACCCGCGCAATGGCGGGCAACAGCCACGCCGAAGCTTTCTCATCCTCGCGCGAAACTTCACCAACCCATTCGTCAGGAAGATCAATATTGGGCAGGTACGCCACCGCGTTGACGTGACTTGAGCATTCGATGGCGAGCAGGGTTTGCATTGTTGTTGATTTTAGGGGGCGAAGGAAGCGTTCTCGCTGCCGCCTAAAATCAGGGCTCCGCTGGCGACACCGCCTCCAAGATTAAGCCTCGACGAAATGCCGCTATGCCCCTGACCCTCGCCATTGAATCCATCGACCACGAAGGCCAGGGCATTGCCCGCAACGAAGGCAAGGCGGTGTTTGTGGATGGCGCGCTGGCCGGTGAAATCGTTGAGGCACGCATCACCCGGTCTAAGCCCAGTTTCGAGAAGGCGGTGGTCGAGCGGGTGGTCAAGGCGAGCCCTTCACGCGTGGATCCGTTGTGTCCGCACTTCGGCGTTTGCGGCGGGTGCAGCATGCAGCATCTCGAGCCGCGCGCGCAGCTCGCCGCCAAGCAGCGGGTGCTGGAAGACAACCTGCACCACATCGGCAAGGTGCGCCCAGAACTTGTGTTTCCGGCCATTGAAGGGCCGCATTGGGGCTATCGCCATCGGGCGCGGATTTCGGTGCGCTATGTCACCAAAAAAGACACGGTGCTGGTCGGTTTTCACGAGAAAAAATCGAGCTTCGTTGCCGACATGCGCGAATGCCATGTGCTGCCGCCGCATGTGTCGGCGCTGCTCATGCCGTTACGGGCGCTGATCGGTGGCATGAGTTTGCGCGATCGCTTGCCGCAAATTGAATACGCCGAAGGCGATGGCCTGCCGATGCTGGTGTTGCGCCACATGGAGCCGATGCCTGAGGCCGATATCGAGGCGCTGCGGGCGTTTGCAGCCGTTCACAAGGTGCAGTGGTATTTGCAGCCAAAAGGCCCGGAGACGGCGCATCCGTTGCCCGGTGAGGCGCACACGCTGGGCTACGCGCTGACCGAGTTCGGCCTGCGCTTCAGCTTTCAGCCGACCGAGTTCACGCAGGTCAATCCGCATATCAACGCCATGCTGGTGCGCCGCGCGGTGCAGTTGCTGGACTTGCAACCCACGGACCGCGTTGGCGATTTGTTCTGCGGGCTGGGCAATTTCACGCTGCCGATTGCCCAGCGCGCGGCGCAGACGTTTGGCATTGAAGGCTCGGCCTCGCTGATTGCTCGTGCGCGCAGCAATGCGGCGAATAACGGATTGGCCGGCAAGACCGATTTCGCGGTGGCCAACCTGTTTGAGATTGCGGACAACTGGTTTGACAGCCTTCCAAACCTCAATAAATTGCTCATTGACCCGCCGCGCGATGGCGCTGTGGCAGTAGTTAACGCGCTACCTGACGCATCCACTGGACGTTTGCAGCGCATCGTGTACGTCAGCTGCAGCCCATCAACCCTGGCTCGAGATGCGGCCATTCTGGTCAACGCTAAGGGCTATCGGTTGCGCGGAGCAGGCGTGGCCAACATGTTTCCGCACACCGCGCACGTGGAATCGATTGCGCTGTTTTCGGCGTGAATGACGAAGTGCAATATGCGGTCAAATCGACGCGCTAAACACCGCGACGGCCTGGCAGTTTGAGTGCTTAACGCGCGCGCCGTGGAGCGGGTGACAAAGCGAACCTCATCGTGCGTTAGCTTTGAAGTGCCGCTTTCACAATCTGCGCTAAATGCTTGATTTTTTGAGCATGTAGAAAAAGCAAATAAAAAAAAGCCGGGGTTTTGCCCCGGCCTCAAATTGCTGTTGATTCTAACTAAATCACCTTAGAGGCTATACCGAGCGAGGGTCTCTCACGCGCCATAAACCCTAAATTGACCAATTGATTATAGCCACAGGAATTTGCGGCAAAAAAGTCTGTTGTTGGGCAAATCCGAAGCCTTTGACGTCTGTTGTAGCGACGTCACACCATCGTCGTTGAATTGCGACAGACTGCGTTTCCAATTTACAGCTTTACGCGGAAAAGCTTGCATGTATTGGGCTAAACCCGATATTTGCTTAATATCGAGTTAATGCAAATTCAGTCGCAAGCCCAACATAATTCAATATAAGTCGAAAAAGCTGTTAACTGAGACCCACTGCCCTGCGCTCGCACGATTTTTGCTGTGGTGCAGCAAAACACATAAGAACCTACGCGAGTTCAAACGATTTTTTCGGGATACCCAGTTGCGCATCCTGCGCTTGCCGCTTGCAAGACTCGCTTCATGGTCTATCACCACGATTGCAAGGTGGGCGTGGAGGGCTGGAGACAAAACAGCGTCGGGCGGCGTAATGCGAGCGTCTTTATCGGTGCGGCTCGCCGCGACCCCCGTTCAAATGACGGAAGGTGGCGGCACGGCACCGCTACCGATTGATGCGCCGCATTCGTTACCGATTTAGCAAATACACCAGCACAAAGTTCAGAATGACTGATGTCGCTGCGATCACCTGCCAGGTGCGCAATCGATTGCGCGTTGCCAGCGGCTGTCGCAACGTGCTTTTTCTCGGTGACGCGGCCGACAACGGTCCTTGTTCAACAGCCAGCAAAAACTCTTCCGCCGTCTCGAACCGCTGCGCAGGATCGACCGCAAGGGCGCGCGAAATGATGTTTTCAAACCAGCCCGGACAATCGGGACGCCAACGCGTCACGGGCGTCGCCTCGCCAAACTTTTGGTTTTGAAACGGCTCAACTTCGCCGTACGGAAATTTGCGCGACAGCAGGTGATAAAGCGTCACTGCGACCGCGTAAATATCGCTTTGCGCAGACGGCTCAATGTTCTGAAATAGCTCGGGCGCAAGGTAGGACGGCGTTCCGGCGCGGGTTGCGTTGGAAAGCTCGGCAACCTCAAAGCCCGAGACGGCCACACCTAGATCCAGCACCCGCAGCTGTCCGTCGTCACCCAGATGAATATTCTCTGGCTTGATGTCGCGGTGAATGATGCTGCGCCGATGCAGGGCACCAATTGCGCGTGACAGTTCGACCGCACACTTGATCGCCTCAGGAACGCTGAAATGCCCACCGGTAGCGAGTTGCTGTGCCAGCGTTTTGCCTGGATGAAAAGTGGTGAGGCTATACGAGGCGGATGAGTTCTCAGGCGGATCGACGTTCTGCGCAAAAAAGCGGGCGACGACGCGTTTGTTGAGCCAACGCTCATGAGCAAACGCGAGGCGTTCGTGCGCATCTGCGTGCGCCTCCCGTGTCAGCGCCTTCATGGCCAGCTCGCGTCCTCCCGCGACCCGTGAGTCACGTACCCGGTAGAGCACCGTAGTGCGCGACAGATGCAGGCGCTCCAGCACAGTAAATCCATCGAACACCTGACCGACTTCAAGCGGCGGCAGTGCGGGCAGTTCGCTCGCTGTTTGCAAGACATCGCGAAGTGCGTTCGCGTCCACGTCTTCAACGCGCACCACGAGTGCCGTCGCATTGTCTTTGCCACCGAGCTGATGCGCATATTCAACGATGCTGCGTGCAACATGCTCGACCGAATCTTGCGACGTCGCGGCGTGGCTCAATTCACGTTGCAAATCAGTCGCTGCGAGCGCAGCCCACACGCCATCGCTCACCAGCGCAAATACGTCACCCGGACGCACCGGGCCAAATCCGTGATCTGCCGTCACCGATGTGTCAAGCCCGACCGCGCGCGTAAGCACATGTTCCATTTCCGGGCGTTGCCAGACGTGATCGGTGGTGAGGCTTTGCAACGTGCCATCGCGCAACAAATAAATGCGCGTGTCGCCAACGTGTGCGAAGTGATACATGCTTCCGCGCAACACCAGCGTGGTGAGCGTGGTCGCCATGCCCACCAGATCGGGGCTTGCGCGCGCTTGCGTTTGTACCCAGCGGTTGAGCGCGCTGTAAAT
>JAYSUK010000355.1:0-8189 GCA_043719085.1 Burkholderiales bacterium
CTTGCCGTGTCAGCTGATGGGCGCAACGACTTGCGCTGAGCATGCAAAAAAGACATTGGGTATTGGCTTCGGTGAAAACGGGCGCATCGCCGCAGGCACCAAAGCATTCGCCTGCTTTTAAAGTGAACATTCCGTCTGCCGTTGTTTCACCGAAGCCAATACCCAATGTCTTTTTTGCATGCTCAGCGCAAGTCGTTGCGCCCATCAGCTGACACGGCAAGTTGGTGCAAATCGTGAGCTTGAATTTGCCCGCAGGCTTCAAGTTGTACATCGTGTAGAACGACGCGACTTCGTACACGGCGATAGGAGGCATACCGATGTGCGTCGCCACTTCTTGCATCGTCTCTGCCGACAGCCAGCCCTGTTCGGTTTGGGCGATGGTCAGCGCGGCCATCACGGCAGACTGCCGCTGATCCGACGGAAACTTGGTGAGTTCGCGATCAATCTTTTTAAACGCTTCTTGCGAGAGAGTCTTCAACGGGTTACCTATCAATCTCGCCAAACACGATGTCTTGCGTGCCGATGATCGCCACCACGTCGGCAATCATGTGTCCGCGCGACATTTCATCGAGCGCAGCCAAATGTGCGAAGCCCGGTGCACGAAGTTTCAAGCGGTATGGTTTGTTGGCACCATCAGAAACGATGTACACGCCGAACTCGCCTTTGGGATGCTCAACCGCCGCATACGCCTCACCTGGCGGCACATGCATGCCTTCGGTGAACAGCTTAAAGTGGTGGATCAGCTCTTCCATGTTGGTCTTCATGGACTCGCGCTTGGGCGGCGCGACCTTCTGGTTTTCTGTGATCACGGGGCCGGGATTCGTCCGCAGCCACTTGATGCACTGCTGAATAATTTTGTTTGATTCACGCATTTCTTGGATGCGCACCAAGTAGCGGTCGTAACAGTCTCCGTTAACACCCACCGGGATATCGAAATCCATACGGTCGTAGACCTCATACGGCTGCTTCTTGCGCAAATCCCATGCGATGCCTGAGCCGCGCAGCATAGGGCCGGTGAAGCCGAGCGCCATCGCACGTTCCGGGCTCACTACGCCTATGCCCACCGTGCGCTGTTTCCAGATGCGGTTATCGGTGAGTAACGTTTCGTACTCGTCGACATAAGTTGGAAAGCGATTGCAAAAATCTGCAAGAAAATCGAGAAACGAGCCTTGACGGTTAGCGTTCATCTTCTTGATAGCCGACGCGTTGTGGATTTTCGATGCCTCATATTGCGGCATGCGATCCGGCAGATCACGATAGACGCCGCCGGGTCGGTAGTACGCCGCATGCATCCGCGCACCCGAAACCGCTTCGTACATGTCGAACAGATCCTCACGCTCTCGAAACGCGTACAGAAACACCGTCATTGCGCCCACGTCCAGCGCGTGGCAGCCGAGCCA
This sequence comes from Burkholderiales bacterium, assembly GCA_043719085.1. Classification (GTDB taxonomy): domain Bacteria; phylum Pseudomonadota; class Gammaproteobacteria; order Burkholderiales; family Casimicrobiaceae; genus Casimicrobium. The sequence goes on from JAYSUK010000355.1 coordinate 1,401, forward strand.
CAGCAGGTGGTTCATCAGCCGCGTTACTTCGTCGAACATCACGCGGATGTACTGCGCGCGCTCGGGAATCGGCAACTGCAAAAGCTTCTCAATCGCCAGACAGTAGGCATGCTCGTTGGACATCATCGACACGTAGTCGAGGCGGTCCATGTAAGGCAACGCCTGCAAGTACGTCTTGCTTTCGACGAGCTTTTCGGTGGCCCGATGCAGCAAGCCGATGTGCGGATCGGCTCGCTCAATGGTCTCGCCATCGAGCTCTAGCACGAGGCGCAGCACGCCGTGCGCTGCCGGATGCTGCGGCCCGAAGTTCATTGTGTAGTTGCGAATTTCAGCCATACAACTTTGCCTCAGCTCGCATACGAATTATCACGAATCACACGCGGCACATTTTCGCGCGGCTCAATGGTGACGGGTTGATACAACACGCGTCTCTGCTCCGGGTCGTAGCGCATTTCGACATAACCGGACGTCGGGAAATCCTTGCGGAACGGATGGCCGACGAAGCCGTAGTCCGTGAGCAAACGACGCAAATCAGGATGGCCCTCAAAGATCACACCATACAAGTCAAATGCTTCCCGCTCGTACCAGTTGGCTGCGGGCCAAATGTCCACTAGCGAATGAACGACGGGAAAGCTATCGTCCTCAGCAAAACACCGTACACGGACTCGTTGATTCAGTGTCACAGACAGCAGATGAATCACAACTGCGTATTTTTGGGTGTCACGAACTTCTTCAGCGTAAATCGAGTAGTCGACGCCACACAGGTCAACCATTGTGTCGAAACGTGCCTTTTGATGGTCGCGCAAAGCGGTGCAGGCGGGCAACCAGTCTTTCGCTGCGACTTCGACAGTCACCTCATCAAGCGCGGCGACTAGCGTCAACACTTTATCGCCCAAAACATCTGCAATGATGTCTTTCAACATACCGATTACGCCCTAGCAATCGTGTTAGTTCGACTGATCTTATTCTGCAGCTGCAGAATGCCGTAGATCAACGCCTCCGACGTTGGCGGACAGCCGGGCACGTACACGTCAACAGGAACGATACGATCACAACCGCGCACGACTGAATAGCTGTAGTGGTAGTAACCGCCACCGTTTGCGCACGATCCCATGGAGATCACCCAACGCGGCTCGGCCATCTGGTCATACACTTTGCGCAACGCTGGAGCCATTTTGTTGCACAGCGTGCCGGCAACAATCATGACGTCAGATTGTCGAGGACTCGGGCGAAATACGATGCCGAAACGATCCAGATCGTAGCGCGCCGCACCGGCGTGCATCATTTCAACAGCGCAACACGCAAGGCCAAACGTCATTGGCCACATTGAGCCATTGCGCGACCAGTTGATCAGCGTGTCAAGGCTCGTGGTAACGAAGCCTTTTTCGAGGACGCCTTCAAGACTCATAAATCAATGCACTCCGGCAGCAAGATGGGAGTTATTCCCAGTCCAATGCGCCCTTTTTCCACTCGTAGATAAAACCAACCGTCAGGATGCCCAGAAACACCATCATCGACAAGAAACCGCCAAAGCCAATATCCTTGAGCGCCACCGCCCACGGAAACAAAAAGGCGATCTCAAGATCGAAAAGTATGAACAGAATGGCGACGAGGTAATAGCGCACATCGAAGCGCATGCGGGCGTCCTCGAACGCCTCGAAACCGCACTCGTAAGGAGCTAATTTGTCGGGATCGGGTCGGTTTGGCGAGATCAACCAGCCGACTGCAAGCAGCACGCAACCAAACGCAAGCGCCACGATCATGAAGATCAGTATCGGGACATACGTTTCTAGTGACATCGCTCAAAAATTCCCAAAAAAAAGGCGGTGCAAAAGTTATGCTATCCGCCCTCCCTGTTACCCGGCTGTCTACACATTACCGGAACTTTTTCTGTTGGTGCCGTCGGCGAGACTCGAACTCGCACAGCTTTCGCCACTACCCCCTCAAGATAGCGTGTCTACCAATTTCACCACGACGGCTAAAGACTTACTTCATTAGATTACTTCGGAATATCTGATTTGACGGGCGTGGGCATCGCACCTTTTGGCGCGCCCGGAGCCGCTTGCTCAGTCTTGCCGGGATCCCCGGTTACGCCTTGCATCACGCCACCACCGCCCGACGATCGATTGGCGCCAACATACGTTAGCGCAATGCTGGTCGCAAAAAAAATCGTAGCGGCGATGCCCGTAGCTCGACTTAAAAAATTAGCGGATCCGGCCGCACCAAAGACACTGCCAGCAGAGCCCGTACCGAAGGACGCGCCCATGTCTGCACCCTTACCGTGCTGGAGCAGCACCAACACCAAAATGGACACCGCAGCTATTACGTGTATCGCGAGTAGAAAAATTTCCATAGCCCACGATTATACATAGCGCGACGAGTTTTTCATAGCTCACCCGGCCGCAGAAATGATGGCGAGGAAATCCTCAGCAACCAGCGATGCTCCGCCAATCAATCCGCCATCGATATCGGGTTGGGCAAACAGCTCCCTAGCATTTGCAGCTTTTACGCTGCCACCATAAAGCACGCTGACATTGGCTGCCAATGGATTAATTAGAGCCAGCTGAGCCCGGATGAATGCGTGCATTGCTTGAGCTTCGGCCGGGGTTGCGGTCTTGCCGGTGCCAATCGCCCACACCGGCTCGTAGGCAACGATAACGCCCTCGACCGCCGCGTTGATGAGCACGGCGCAAGCCGCCAACTGTGCAGCAACTGTAGTCTCGGCCAACCCGTTTTCGCGCTCCGCCAACGTCTCACCCACGCAAATTACGGGAGTCAGACCGCAGGCAACCGCCGCGAGACCCTTGCGCGCGACCTGCTCATTAGTTTCGCCGTTGAATTGACGACGCTCCGAGTGACCAACCAAGGTAAGAGTTGCGCCGCAATCGCGAAGCATACCCGCGCTCACTTGCCCGGTGTAGGCCCCGCTGGCGCACTCACTGACGTCCTGCGCTCCGTTCCGTACGCCGCTCTTTTCCAATCCGCGCTGCACTTGTGTCAGGTAGGGAAAGGGCACGCAAACCGCGACATTCACACCGGGCACCGCCTGCGCCGAAATGGCATCCAACAGCGCAGCGTTGCCTGCCATCGACCCGTTCATTTTCCAGTTACCAATGACCCAGCGATCAGGTTTACTCATAGTGCATTTTCGATTCAAGGATTAAGGATGTTGGGATTAAACGAACGTCACGCTTCGGCGGGCTGCTGCAGATGAATTGAGCAGTCACGTACTAACCGCCAGCATTGCACAAAAACGCAGAAAAATCGTCATTCAGAATTGCCTGTGTTGCACAACGGGCCGCTTGCGCTACGCTTCGGGGTGGCGAAAGCTAAACAGATTCGGGCGCGGTGTGTCAACGTAAACATTCTAAACACCGTTTTTTTGGCTTTCAACCCTTACTGCACAGCACCCATTGTGCTCACGACCATCCAGGAGGCCGCATGAAGTTTCATCACCGTCAACATCCCGCTCGCATCGCGTTGTTTATCGTTGCATCGCTCGCCAGTGCAACCGCTACGACTGCGGCGACCGCTGCCGACTTGTGGCTTTATAGCGGCCGCGATTTCACTGGCGCGACTGCCCGGGTGTCACGCTCCGAGGCCAACCTGCCCGTGGGTTCAGCTCGCTCAATTCGTGTTGAAACGGGAATCTGGGAAGCTTGCACGGGTCAAAATTTCACCGGAGAGTGCCGCCGCATCACGGCGGGCGAATACCGCGAGTTTGGTGGCCGTTATGGCGATGCGATCTTGTCTGTGCGCGACGTAACTTACGTCCCGCCCGCTGTCACTTACACACCGCCCCGATTACAGCTTTTCGAAGGGCGCGACTTCCGCGGCCGCACTATTAATCTTGAACAAAGCGTGGCCGATTTTGATCAAGGCAGAAATCCGATCGGTAGCCCTGTGTCCGCGATCGTCACCGGAGGCACCTGGGAGATCTGTACTGATTACAACTACGGTGGTCGCTGTCAGGCGCTGCCGCCGGGGCAGTACAACGATCTCGGCACCCAGCTGAACTATCGCATCGTCAGTGCACGCGTGCTGGAGCAGCCGCGCGTGGTGCAAGCACCACCGCCGCCGCCATTGCCAGCACATACGCCGCCAACGGTTCAGGTAGACCCGATTGCAGCGATTTTTGGTGCCATTGCCGGTGGCATGGCTGCCAATGCAAACCGCCCCGCCCAACCTGCGCCACCACCCTACACGGCACCCGGCTATAACAACGGTCGCATTGAGGTGTATGGCGAGATTGATTTTCGCGGCCCGGTCATGACGATCGATAACGACGTCGATAACTTTAGAAATTCCGGCTTTAATGATCGAATTCAATCGATGCGGGTGACCGGTGGCAATTGGGAAGCCTGTGAAGACCGCAACTACGGCGGCGCATGCTTGGTGTTTGGGCCCGGCGACTATCGCCGCCTGCCGCCGCAGCTTGACCGCACAATATCGTCGATGCGCAAGGTCGCTGGCGGAGACCCTAGCTGGGCCGGACTGACGCAGACCGGTCAAAACTACAGCGTGATGGACGCCAACGCTGGGCGCAGTCGGCATCCACTTTGGTTGTATGAGCACAGCAACTTTCGAGGCAGCACCGTGCGCGCGGTTGGCGATGTGGCTGATTTGGGGCCTTCCGGCATGAACGACGCGGCCTCCTCCATCTTTATCAGTTTTGGCAACTGGCAGTTCTGCGAGGATTCAAACTATCGCGGACGCTGTTTCGTCCTGGGGCCAGGGCAATACAGCGAAGTGCCGCAGGGCATGAATGACACGATTTCGTCCTTCCGCCGCGTCAGATAAGTCCTGTGAGCCCTTATTTCGACCTGTTCTCCACCGCAAAGACCATCGCGGTGGTCGGCCTGTCTAATCGGCCCGATCGCCCCAGTTTTCAGGTCGCGTCGGTACTGCAAGGCGGTGGCTATCGAATCATTCCAGTGAACCCGCAATACGCGGGCATGGCCATTCTGGGCGAACCGTGTGTCGCTTCGCTCGGCGACATCAAAGTGCCGGTCGACATCGTCGATTGCTTCCGCCGCAGCGAGGACATGGTCGACGTCGCCCATGCGGCTGCGTCCATGTCAGTGGTGCCCAAGGTGCTGTGGATGCAGTTGGGTGTGGCCAATGACGACGCCGCCAAAATCGCTCAGGACGCGGGGATGACCGTGGTGCAAAACCAGTGCCTAGAGACGCACTATCTGGCGTCTCGCTAGGCGTCGTTACGCCAATTCACACAAGGGGCCATTCACTGTGAAAAAAATGATTCGTCACGCCTTGGCAACTGCCGTGGCCGCGATGGCACTGGTTGCCGCACCGATGAGCTTGGCTCGTGCACCCGCGTGTGCATTGGATCAATCGATCAGCGTGCGCGATTTGCCGAAACAGGGACAAGACACGCTCGCCAGCATTAGTGCGGGCGGGCCTTTTGCCAGTGATCGCGACGGCATCGTCTTCAACAACCGCGAGCGCATTTTGCCCAGAGAAAAGCGCGGCTATTACCGTGAGTACACCGTGCGTACGCCAGGCGTGAAACACCGCGGCGCACGCCGTATCGTTTGCGGCGGCGACCAGCGCACAGCCGATCAATGTTTTTACAGCGACGATCACTATCAATCCTTCAAATGCATCGCGCGATAGGACGGACGAAATCTCATGAAAAACGCTGTGCACGACCTTCGCTCTGATGTCATTTTGCGCGTTGAACTGAAAGGCTTGCGTTCCAAAAAAGCGCTGCTCGAAGCGCTGGCAAGCGGACTCAAGCTGCCCAAACATTTTGGCCACAACTGGGACGCGCTGGCCGATTGCCTGATGGACAGCGCGTGGGCAAAACATCAAAGCACAACCCTGCTGTTGCTCGACGCGGGCAATGCCGACGTCCGCTTTGGCGAGAACTGGCAGACGCTGCTCGAAATTTTCGATGAAACCTGTGTCTGGTGGGGCGAGCATGACAAGGCGTTCCGCGTGGTGCTGGCTTGACGGCTGTGCTCACAAAGCCCGCGTCCAGCGGCAAACCGCTAAAAATCCCCCGCTCTGTTCTGGTCGCCATTGTCACGCCGCAGCGCGACACATTGCTGATCGAACGCGCCGACGCACCGGGCTTTTGGCAGTCGGTGACCGGCTCGCAGGATGCTGGCGAAACGTTTGCCGCCACCGCTGAGCGCGAGTTGTTTGAAGAAACGGGTTTCGTCGCCAGCGAGCATGGCGGCGTGATCGATTTGCAGGTTGAGAACGTGTTTTGCATCTATCCGCGCTGGCAACATCGCTATCCACCGGGGACCACCCACAACCGCGAACGCTGCTTCGCGATTTGTTTGCCCGAGCCGCTGACGCCAAAGCTCGCATCTCGCGAGCATGTGGCGTTTGAGTGGCTGCCGATTGAGGCGGCGGTCAACCGTGTGACTTCGTGGAGCAACGTGGTGGCGTTGGGTGCGCCAGCTTTGCGGGCACTGCAAATTGCGCAAAAATTGAGCCTAAAAAGTGCGTGCGGTTGAGCAACAACTTTTGCCTGAAACCCTTGCTTAACTTGGGCTATATCTAATATTCGCTGTTAGTCAATAAATGCCATTTTCACAGTATACGCCCCTATTAAACGGCGATTTATGAGAAAAGCTGTTGCAACTGCGCCGCATGCAATTCTGTTCGATTTTGACGGCACGCTCGTCGACAGCGCCCCCGATTTAGCGGGCGCAATGAACGATTTGCGCGCTGAACTCAACCTACCGGAACTCCCCTATGAAACGCTGCGCCCCTATGCCACCTACGGCGCGCGCAGCCTTCTCAAAGCGGGCATCG
>JAYSUK010000356.1:0-8174 GCA_043719085.1 Burkholderiales bacterium
CTTTTGCGTCGAGAGATTTTCGGTACGGCAGCACCAGTTGCACCTGATAGCGGCCATCGCGCGGGCCGCAGACCATGCGCGCTTCGGCGTCGAAGTGCAGTGCTAAGCGTTCGCGGATGTTGCTCATGGCCATTTTGTTGCCGCCGTGGTGTGCACCGGCCCGTTCGAGAAACGGATTTTTTACCGTGATCATCAATTCGGATCGCAGGCGCGTGACTTCGATTTCAATGGTGCCCGCAGCCTGCGTCGGCTCGATGCCGTGATACACCGCGTTCTCGGCAATCGGCTGCAACACCAGTGGTGGCACCAGCGCATCGGCGGGCATTTTGTCGAGCTTCCAGATGACGTTCAGACGGTCGCCAAGGCGCAGCTTTTCGAGGTCGAGATATTGCCGCGTTAAGGTGATTTCGTCGTCAATTGGTTGCAGGTCGCGGTTTTCGCGCATCAGCACGCGGAACAAATCGGCCATGTCCATCAGCGCAGCCTCGGCACGACGTGGCTCCGCACGCAGCACGCCGAGCACGCCGTTGATCGAGTTGAACAAAAAGTGTGGCCGGATGCGCGCCTGCAACGCCTGCAACCGCGCCTCAGTGACGGCGGGCGAGAGCGCACGCCCGAGCGTGTGAAAGTACACAAGCACGGCGGTCAACGCAATGAACGCGAGCGGCACGGCGCGCCACGTCGCGCTGTCCATCCAGCGGGCGGCAGAGATCGCCACCAACGCGGTGAATAGCACCATCAAACCCGCCGCCTGCCAGTACGCGAGCCGCCGCAGCGCCGGGCTGCCCAGCGCCCACGCCGCGCCAACAATGGCGGCAACAGGCAGGCTTTCAGCTAGCGCGATACTCAGGTTGACCAGCAGATCACCCGGACGCGCGGCGACGCTGACGGCGTAGGCGGTGACCATCGCCACATACAACACCAGCGCTCGGGCCAGAATGCCGACGTTGCGCAGGTCGGGGAACACAGCGTGGCGGGCATCGCGCTCGCGGCGGGCTAAAATTTGGCTGGTCACGGGCTTATTAGCATCTGCGTGACTCGACAGCCCGGGCAGTCTCTGCTGAGATTTTGCGGGCGATGTCGGTAGCGGCGTTTTTGGCAAAGTCGTTGGCTTCGCGCTTGACGCTGCTGCTTCTCGGTTATCAATCATCACGCGTATTGTGAAGCAATCATGGCTGGTATGCCAAGATTGTGAGCAACCAAACACCAACATGCAAGCAAACTCTTCAGTTCCAGCCAACCCCTCTTCCGGTTGGTCGGGCCGTTTTGACGAACCGGTCGCCGAAATCGTCAAACGCTACACCGCGTCAATCACATTCGATTATCGGCTGGCGGAGTTTGACATTGCGGGCTCGCTGGCGCATGCGCGCATGCTCGCCGCGTGTGGCGTGATCAGGGCCGCGGATTTCTCCGACATCGAACGCGGCATGGCGATCATCACGGCTGAAATTCAGGCTGGCAAGTTTGAGTGGTCGCTGGATCTTGAAGACGTGCATTTCAACATCGAGAAACGGCTCACCGCGCTGGTGGGCGACGCGGGCAAGCGGCTGCACACGGGCCGCTCACGCAACGATCAGGTGGCCACCGATGTGCGGCTTTACACGCGTGCGGCTTGCGACGAAATTGCGCGGTTGCTGGTCAAATTGCAGCAATCTTTTGTTGCGCTTGCCGAACAGCACACCGACACGATTCTGCCCGGCTTCACCCATTTGCAAGTCGCAATGCCGGTGACGCTCGGGCATCATTTAATGGCGTATGTGGAAATGTTTGCGCGCGACCATGAGCGCATTCTCGATTGCCGCAAACGCGTGAACCGCTCGCCGCTGGGTGCTGCGGCACTGGCAGGCACGACGTTTCCGATTGATCGTGAAATGACGGCGAAAGAACTGGGCTTTGATTCAGTGTGCCGCAATTCGCTCGACGCGGTGAGTGATCGTGATTTTGCGATTGAGTTTTTGAGCGCCTGCACCATCACCATGATGCACCTGTCGCGCATGAGCGAAGAGCTGATTCTGTGGATGAGCCCGCGCTTTGGCTTCATTGATATTGCAGATCGCTTTTGCACCGGCAGCTCGATCATGCCGCAGAAGAAAAACCCCGATGTGGCCGAGCTGGTGCGCGGAAAAATGGCGCGAGTACAAGGTCATCTGGTCGCCCTGACCACCTTGATGAAAGGCCAGCCATTAACCTACAACAAGGATAATCAGGAAGACAAAGAACCGCTGTTCGACACCGTCGACACCGTCACGCAAACGCTCATCATCTACGCCGACATGATCGGTGGCATCCGTGTGAAAGCGGACAACATGCGTGCCGCGGCGAGCGAAGGTTTTGCCACGGCGACAGACCTCGCCGATTACCTCGTGCGCAAAGGCGTGCCGTTCCGCGATTCGCATGAATGCGTGGCGCGTGCGGTGAAAGCGGCGGAGGTTAAAGGCATTGATCTCGCGGATTTGTCGCTGGCTGAATTGCAGACGTTTTCGTCAGTCATCACTGATGACGTATTCGCTTCGCTGACGCTTGAAGGTTCGGTCGCCGCACGCAAACATATCGGCGGCACTGCGCCGGAGCGCGTGCGGGCTGAGATTGAGTTAGCGAAGACGCGATTGGCTGCACTGTAATCCTAAATGAATCAAGAAACTTTAGGCCTGATCGCCGGTACGCTCACCACCGCCTCCTTCGTTCCGCAAGTCTGGAAAATCTGGACGACGCGTTCGGCCCGCGATCTGTCGTGGGCGATGGTGGCGGTGTTTACGCTGGGCACGTTTTTGTGGCTTTTATACGGCATCAAAGTGGGCTCAGCATCGATCATGATCGCCAACGCCATCACCTTTCTGCTCTCACTCGCGATCTGCTTGATGAAGCTTCGTTTTGACAAAGAAATTATTGGAGACCCGCGATGAAATTGGCATTCTTAGGCTTGGGCGTGATGGGCTACCCGATGGCCGGTCACCTGCAAAAGGCGGGGCACAGCGTGACCGTCTACAACCGCAACGCAGAGAAGAGCGCGAAGTGGGTAGCAACGTACGGCGGTGCGTCGGCTGCCACGCCACGTGAAGCCGCACAGGGCGCGGACATCGTGATGATGTGCGTCGGCAATGACAACGACGTGCGCTCCGTGATTTACGGCGCGGATGGTGCGCTGGCTGGACTCGCTGTTGGCGCTGTGCTTGTGGATCATACGACCGCTTCTGCCGACGTCGCACGCGAGGTATATGCAGAGGCCAGCAAGGCGGGCAAACACTTCATCGATGCCCCCGTCTCCGGCGGTCAGGCCGGTGCCGAAAACGGCAAACTCACCGTCATGTGCGGTGGCGATCAGGCCGCATTTGACCGAGTGAAAGACGTGCTCGCGCTGTACGCCAAAGCCGTCACGTTGATGGGGGCCAGCGGCGCAGGCCAGCTCACCAAAATGGTCAATCAGATTTGTATCGCAGGGCTCGTGCAAGCGCTGTCAGAGGGCCTGGCATTCGCGCAAAAAGCAGGCATCGACGCCAAACTCGTGCTCGACGTGATCAGCAAGGGCGCAGCGCAAAGCTGGCAAATGGAAAATCGCGGCGCGACGATGGCCGACGGTAAATTCGACTTCGGCTTCGCAGTCGACTGGATGCGCAAAGACCTCGGCATTTGCCTCGAAGAAGCCAAACGCAATGGCGCACGGCTGCCGGTAACGGCGCTGGTCGATCAGTTCTACGCCGACGTGCAGCAAATGGGTGGCGCGCGCCTGGACACTTCAAGTTTGATCAAGCGGTTGAGCTAGCGCTTTTTGGTTTGCCGTTGGATTGCCTCGAGCGCCAGGCGGTCAATCTTGTCTTTATCGCGATAACTGGTCTTGGTTTTCAGCAGGCCATCGATGTCCAGGGTATTGACAAGGATGCCGTCAAAATCTACCTGACGAATGTGCGGTTTGAGCGACTCAAACGTTTCGCCATTGGCGGCGAACAGTAGATCGATCATCAGCGTGTCGGCCACGCGAATGTTCTCTGGCTCGTCTGCAGGGGGTTCAAACCAAGCCTCGTCCAAATCCTTAGCGCTCTCGAGAAAATCGAGCGAACGTATTACGCGGCGTCCGTTTTCTATCGAGCGCGGGAGCAACACATCTATGTCTTCAGTAAGCCGCAAGAATCCATTGACCCTGACGGCAAATCCGCCCACTAAAACATACTCAACGCCTTCGGCGTGAAATCGTTGCAGCAGGGCGGTAAGGTCCGAATCCTTCAAGTGTCGGGATAAACGCGAGGGGAAGCCGCCACTCGACGTGCCAGTAGCAGCGAGCGCTCGTCATCCATGCGATTAAAAAACTCGTGCGTTCCTCGCCAAACACCACGTGGATGGGGCGGCAGCATGAGTTTCATCTTTCGATCAATCTCGGCGCCACGTCGCAGCGCCTCAACCGGATCGAGTTCGAACTCGCTGCGATTGAGTTTGCCGACGATTCGCATGCGCTTAAGGGCTCCAGATTAAGCCGTAACCTCTTCCGCCGCCTCTTTCGGCGTATCCGTATCCGGGAATGCAAGTTTCACTTTGCCCTCTAGATCGATGTCGATCGCGACTTTGCCGCCGCCAACCAGCTTGCCAAACAGCAGCTCGTCTGCCAGCGCTCGACGGATCGTGTCCTGGATGAGGCGTGCCATTGGCCGCGCGCCCATGTGCGGATCGAAGCCTTTTTTCGCGAGGTAGTCGCGCAGCCCTTGTGAGAACTCGGGATCGACTTTTTTCTCATGCAACTGCGCTTCGAGTTCGAGCAGGAACTTGTCGACCACGCGCAGAATGACCTCCGACGTGAGCGGCGCAAAACTGATCGTGGCGTCGAGGCGATTCCGGAACTCTGGCGTGAACATGCGCTTGATGGCCTCAAGTTCGTCACCCTGCTCTTTGGTGTTGTTGAAACCAATCACGTTTTTGGTCAAGTTCTCCGCGCCCGCATTGGTCGTCATGATGATGATGACATTGCGGAAATCGGCCTTGCGTGCATTGTTATCGGTCAGCGTGCCGTGATCCATCACCTGCAACAACACGTTGTAGATGTCCGGGTGTGCTTTCTCGATTTCGTCGAGCAGCAGCACGCAATACGGATGCTTGGTGACGGCTTCGGTAAGCTGTCCGCCCTGGTCATAACCAACGTAGCCCGGAGGCGCGCCAATCAGACGGCTGACCGCGTGCCGCTCCATGTATTCGCTCATGTCAAAGCGCAAAAGCTCGACGCCGAGACAGAACGCGAGTTGTCGCGCAACTTCGGTTTTACCAACACCAGTCGGGCCGGAGAACAGGAATGAACCAATCGGTTTGCGTGGATTGCCCAGCCCGCTACGGGCCATTTTGATAGCGGCGGCGAGCGCTTCAATGGCTTTGCTTTGACCGAACACGACGTTGTTTAGATCGCGATCCAGCGTCTTCAGGCTGTTGCGGTCATCGGTCGAAACGGTCTTGGCGGGAATGCGTGCAATCTTCGCCACGATTTCTTCGATCTCGGCTTTGCCAATTGTTTTCTTTTGCTTCGATTTCGGCAGAATGCGTTGTGCAGCACCAGCCTCATCGATCACGTCAATGGCCTTGTCCGGCAGATGACGGTCATTGATGTGACGCGCAGCCAATTCAGCCGCCGCAGTGATCGCAGCGGGCGAATATTTAACGCTGTGATGCGCCTCATACTTCGACTTCAAGCCGCGCAAAATATCGATGGTTTCGCTGATGGACGGCTCGACCACGTCGATTTTCTGGAAGCGACGGGCGAGCGCGTTGTCCTTCTCGAACACCTGACGGAACTCCGCGTAAGTCGTCGCGCCGATGCACTTGAGTCCACCATTGGCAAGTACCGGTTTCAGTAAATTGGATGCATCCATCGTGCCGCCGCTGGCAGCACCCGCGCCGATGATGGTGTGGATTTCGTCGATGAACAGAATGCCGTTTGCCTTCTCGGCGAGCTGCTTCAACACGGCCTTCAAACGCGCTTCAAAATCGCCGCGATACTTGGTGCCCGCGAGCAGCGCGCCCATGTCGAGTGAGTAAACCACGCAGTTATTCAAAATGTCCGGCACTTCGCCGTCGACGATCCGTTTGGCCAGGCCTTCGGCAATAGCCGTTTTACCCACGCCCGCTTCGCCCACAAGCAGCGGGTTATTTTTGCGGCGACGGCACAGCACCTGCACAAGGCGCTCGAGCTCTGCCGCGCGACCGATCATCGGATCGATCTTGCCCGCTTTGGCCTGCGCATTCAAGTTAACGCAAAAGTTCTCGAGCGCGCCTTGTGGGGCCTCTTCTTTGTCTTGTTCCCCGCTGCCAGCTTCGGCTTTTTCGATTTTATCTTTCGGCACTTTGCTAATGCCGTGGCTGATGTAATTCACCACGTCGAGGCGCGTCACGCCGCGCTGGTTCAAAAAGTACACCGCATGTGAATCTTTTTCGCCAAAGATGGCGACCAGCACATTGGCACCCGTCACCTCTTTTTTGCCCGACGATTGCACATGCAAAATCGCGCGTTGAATTACGCGCTGAAACCCCTGCGTAGGCGTAGTGTCGCTCTCGCTATTGGCGGGTAAACGCGGCGTGTGTTCGTTGATGAAATTGGCGAGCGCGGTGCGCAACTCGTCAAGATCAACGGCGCAGGCGCGAAGCACTTCGGCCGCACTCGGGTTGTCGAGCATCGCCAACAGCAAATGCTCAACCGTGATGAATTCATGGCGCTTTTGCCGTGCTTCCACGAACGCCATGTGCAAACTAACTTCCAATTCTTGCGCGATCATTTGAACTGCCTTGCTGTTGGCACGGAGCCAACGTATAACTACCGCTGCGACATAGCAACGGTGCCCGGACGCCTATCGGTCTTGCCTACTTAAGCCGCAACTGTATCGCCTAGTAAAGCCGAACTTTATCGACTAGCTAGGCTCCATCGTACACTGAAGCGGATGCTGATACGACGCAGCAAGCTCGGCAACTTGCGCAACCTTCGTATCCGCCACTTCTTTTGTAAACACACCACAAGTGCCCATGCCCGTACGGTGTACCTGCAGCATCACACCAGTGGCTTGTTCGCGGGTCATTCCGAAGACTTGTTGCAGGATGCCGACCACAAAATCCATCGGCGTGTAATCATCATTGAGGAGCAGCACCCGATACATCGGGGGCGGCTTGGTGTCGACGCGCTCGGCCTCTAAAACCGAGTCATCGTGTGTGTTGTGGTTCGGATTGGGAGAGTGAACGGCCATGCTGTGAGTGACGACTTTTGGTTGCGATTTGCCGCTGCGGATGCAACAAATATCGGTGGTGAAATCAGGATTTCAAGAGCATACGGCATGCCAACTCTACGCTTATCGGATACGGGCTCAGCTTGATATTTTCGTCTAAGACAATTATCCCCTTGACGAATAGGGTTGAATGACTGTACAACTGCGCACGGAGGCCGTTGACTGAACTAGAAAAACGAGACGATAAGTCAAGTTTTCAGCATGCGCCTCTAAACAAAACAAGCTTGGTAGTAGGGAGTATTTTTATGACAACAGGCACAGTAAAGTGGTTTAACGATGCCAAAGGTTTTGGTTTCATCAAACCAGACGATGGCACGGATGATGTGTTCGCGCATTTTTCCGCAATTGAAATGGATGGATTTCGTTCGCTGAAAGAAGGTCAGAAAGTGGCCTTTGAGGTGGTAGCTGGTCCAAAAGGCAAGCAAGCATCCAACATCAAGAATCCGCCGCAATAACCGAGCGAGGACGCGCCGCTCGGTAACCGCCGGACAAAGCGCATACAAAAAAAGAGGGCCGCAATTGCGGCCCTTTTTCTTTGGGACTGCGACATCAACGCCAGCGTATCTGAGTCCGCGAACTAGGCGGCGGCGACCGCCAGCACCGCATTAAGCGTCTTGCTTGGCCGCATTGCGGCGTTCACTTTCGCGGTGTCGGCCATGTAATAGCCTCCGATGTCGACCGGCTTGCCCTGCACCGTGGCAAATTCGGCGACGATGATCTTTTCGTTGTCTGTTAGCGCTTTTGCCAACGGCGCAAAGCTCGCGGCGAGATCCCTATCGTCGGTCTGCGTGGAGAGGGCTTGAGCCCAATACATCGCCAAATAGAACTGGCTGCCGCGGTTGTCGAGCTGGCCGACTTTGGGCGATGGATTCTTGTTGGTATCGAGCAGTTTTCCGGTGGCGGTGTCGAGCGTTTTGGCGAGAATTTTTG
>JAYSUK010000357.1:0-2917 GCA_043719085.1 Burkholderiales bacterium
CGCAGGTTCATCGTGAGCTTGTCGAAGGACGGGAACAACAGGCAAATCCCGCGCTATGAGCGACACACCCACACAATCCATCACAACGACGCGCCAACCACGCAGCGTCTGGTGGTGGATTCCCACGCTGTACTTTGGGCAAGGCATTCCGTACGTCGCGGTGATGACGCTCTCGGTGATTCTTTACAAAAACATGGGCGTGTCGAACACTGACATCGCTCTTTACACCAGCTGGCTGTATTTGCCGTTTGTGATCAAGCCGTTGTGGTCGCCGTTTGTCGATATGTTCCGCACCAAGCGCGGCTGGATCGTATGGCTGGAATTGTTGATTGGCGCGGCGTTTGCGCTGGTGGCATTGACGTTGCCGCTCGACGATTTCTTCCGTGTCACGCTGGCCGTGTTCTGGCTGCTCGCGTTCAGCGCAGCCACGCACGACATCGCGTCCGACGGCTTTTACATGCTCGGGCTCAATCAGCATGAGCAGGCTGCCTACGTCGGCATTCGCAGCACGTTCTTCCGCCTGTCGATGATCACCGGGCAGGGTGGGCTCGTCTACCTCGCCGGAAAATTTACGGAAGTCACCGGCAATCTCACACTCGCGTGGTCTATCGTGTTTTTCTTGTTGAGCGCGATGTTTGTGTCGCTGTTCGTGTATCACCGTTTCATGCTGCCGCGACCGGCTAACGACGTGCCGAATTTGGTTGACGGTAACGTCGGCAAAACCTTCGTCGTGGTGTTCAAGAAGTTTCTGCAGAAGAAAGAAATTCTCATCGTTCTCTCGTTTTTGCTGTTGTACCGCTTCGCAGAATCACAGCTCGTCAAGATCGCGCCGGTGTTCCTGCTTGACAAGGCGGACAAGGGCGGGCTGGGCCTGTCCACCGCCGACGTCGGCATTGTGTACGGCACTGTTGGCATCATCGCGTTGACCCTTGGTGGCCTGCTCAGTGCGTACCTAATTTCCCGCGATGGCATGAAGCGCTGGCTGTGGCCGATGGCGCTGGCTATCAACGTGCCGAACGCTGTCTATGTGTATCTGGCAATGGCGTTGCCGAGCAACATCTGGCTTATTGGAAGCCTGGTCGCCACCGAGCAATTTGGCTATGGCTTTGGCTTCACGGCGTATGTGCTGTACATGATCATGACCGCGAAGGGTGAGCATCAAACCGCTCACTACGCCATCTGCACCGGCTTCATGGCGCTGGGCATGATGCTGCCCGGTATGGCCAGCGGCTGGGTGCAATCGCAGATGGGCTACACCAACTTTTTTATTTGGGTGTGCGTGGCGACGATCCCGAGCTTTTTGGTGACAGCATTCATTAAAGTCGACCCGTCGTTCGGAACGAAATCTGCTGCGTAGCGGACAGTTTCTACTGTAGGAGCAGCTCTGCCGCGACCCACGTCGGCACACCGAAGGGTCGCGGCAGAGCCGCTCCTACAGTTTTCGCTCCACGCTAAGCGGCAAGCAGACCCCACAGCATGCGCACGCCGAGCACGTAGAGCATGCCTGCGAAGATGCGTTTTAGCGTTTGCACCGGCAACCGATGCGCGAGCCGTGCGCCGAATGGCGCGACTAGCATGCTGGTGATGGAAATGCCGATCAACGCGGGCAGATAAACATAGCCGAGCGACGGCTGCGGCACATTGGGCACGTCCCAGCCATTAAAGATGTTGGCGACCGTTGTGAACAAAGCGATTGGAAAACCCAGCGCAGCGGATGTGCCGATGGCGGTGATGGTTGCCACGTTGCACCAGGTCATGAACGGAATGGTGAAAAACGCACCGCCCACGCTGACCATCGCGGACAAAAATCCGAGCACTATGCCCGCCGCAAACAAGCCCACCTTTCCGGGCAGGGTGCGTGATGCTTTCGGCTTCATGTTCACCAGCATTTGCGTCGCTGTGTAGAACAAGAAGCAGATGAAAAAGATACCAAGAAAGGCGGTGGACATGTGCTTGACCACGCGCGCGCCGACGAGGCTGCCGACCAGAATACCGGGCACCATCGCCCACAGCGTCGGCCAGCTCACCGCGAGCTTGGCGTGATGTGCGCGCACCGATGAAAGCGAGGTGAACATGATGGTCGCCATCGAGGTGGCAAGGATCACCTGCATCTTGGTTTCAAACGGAAAGCCCTGCGCCGGAAATAGGATCGCCAACACAGGCACCATCATCGCGCCGCCGCCAATGCCTAGCAAGCCTGCGAAGAAGCCGATGGCAACGCCCAGCGCGAGATAGCCTAAGAACCAGACGTTGATGTATTCCATTTTTTAGTGAGCGTTTTGCGCGCGCAGAGCACACAGTAAAGATTTCGTCGTCCCGGCGTAGGCCGGGATCCACGCGTCCTTGCGGCGGAGGCGATTGAGGAAGGGCGTGGGCCCCGGCCTTCGCCGGGGTGACGACGAATTGACCGCAACGCTCACTTCGCCAGCTTGGTCGTGATGTATTCCCATTCCACATCCGACACAGGCGTGATCGACAGCCGGTTCCCGCGTTGCAGAATTCGCATTTCAGCAAGCGCAGGCGTTTCACGCAGCGTAGCCAGTGGAATCAGATCGAGCTTCTTCACAAACTTGACTTCAACACACACCCACAGCGGATTTTCCGGCTTTGATTTGGGGTCGTAGTGCGAGTCATTCTTATCGAACTGCGTCGCGTCGGGCGCTGCGGCTTTGGCGACTTTGCAGATGCCTGCGATGCCCGGTTCGGGGCAGGTCGAGTGATAGAAAAGCACCAGATCGCCGACCTTCATGTCGTCGCGCATGAAGTTGCGCGCTTGGTAATTGCGCACACCGAACCACGCGCTTTGCTTGTCGCGCTTCAGGTCGTCAATGCCGTATTCGCTGGGCTCCGACTTCATCAACCAATAGCGCATAGGCCCCCGCAAATCGTGCCACAAAAAAGGGGAGTCAGTTGACTC
>JAYSUK010000358.1:0-26139 GCA_043719085.1 Burkholderiales bacterium
AAAAAAGCGGAACGAAAAAAACTCGCTTCGCTCAGACAGTTTTTCGTTCTGATCGCTTTTTTCCTCCGCTTCTCGGGGCCAATCAACGGGGACCCGTCGGGCCAATATTTAATCGCTTCGCGATGAGGACTGCACGGACCCGGACGGGTGCATAAGCTAACGTGGATCGAATTGAGCCGCAGACCAAAAGACGCGAAGCGGTGCACGCTCGATGCGGGGCCACCCAATTGGGCTAGGCAGTGCGTATGCCATCGCGGGCCAAGGCCGAGCGCCACGCTTTCTCGTGCTTCTCCAAGCCTCCGATTCTGGCTGCCGGGTGGGGTAGGTGGATGTAGGGCACTCCGCACGTGTCAAGCGCCACTTGAGCTATCGATCCCAACGCGAAAACCCGCGTCGGTTTGGCTAATTGGAGTTCGCGAGCCAAGAATTTTTTAGCAGCCCGTCGTACATCGCGTATGGAGACAGGCGCAGACATCGCGCCGTTCTTCACGAACGGGAAAGCGTTCGTGACGTACACATCTGCGAGGCGGACACCTAACACCCGACTCAGCAGCGCTTCGAGCCTTTGGTTGGTAAGCAGGCCTGGGGTTCGACCGTGAGCTTGAATGTGCGGGTTGAAGATACGCAAACCGTCTTCACTAGCCCAGTCCTGAAGTACGAAGGCAAAGCCACCCGATTTATTAGCGCTTTTCGTATACGGGCTCACCCAAGAGAGAAAATCATATTGGAACATCTCAGGCTGTTTGTGAGGCTCGCAATTTTCCGCTGACCGTTCTGCGGCTAGTGACAGGTACTCCAGCGACATGGGTGTTGACGTGTTCATGTTGAGTAGTTTGTTCTATATCCGCTTCACAAGTGTAATTTTTTAGGAATAGCAATGATGATCCGCATTTATTTCTCAGTCCGCAGAGTCGCGACACACATTCTTGTACTGGCGTGACCGTGTAAAAGTTGCACGGCCACGCGCATTCTGCATGCCCTCATGGCAAACTGATCAACCCTCTGCCCGACGGGTCCCCGTTGATTGGCCCCGAGAAGCGGAAGAAAAAAGCGATCAGAACGAAAAACTGTCTGAGCGTAGCGAGTTTTTTTCGTTCCGCTTTTTTCTGAGCATCGCAGGATCAGGCCAATCGTCGGGGTCGCCTTTTTTGGTTACTTTTTTGGCGAAGCAAAAAAGTGACTCGCCCACAGGCGAAAACTGCACGTGGCATACGAACCATTCCTGCGAAGAACTAGCTTGGTTCGTATCAATTTGAGGTGGGTTGAAACCCACCCTACGGGACTACGATTCCCGGACGCGCTGGGCTTCTCCGGGCTACGCCGCATCCCGCTCAAACACCGCCGCAAAGAACCCATCGCATCCATCTTTATGCGGCAGCAATGTAGCGAACCGCGTTGGCTCTGCTTCATCGCCGCGCAGCGATGACGGCACCACGGTCCATCCCGGATTGGTTTCCAGAAAGTGTTCGGCGATCTTCTCGTTTTCTTCTGCGAGCAGGCTGCAGGTGGCGTACACCAGTCGCCCGCCGGGGCGCACCAGTTTTGACGCTGCGGCAAGAATGTTGCGCTGTTTTTCGGTGAGTTCTTTGACGCTGGTCGGCGACTGCCGCCACTTGAGATCGGGGTTGCGCTTTAGCGTGCCGAGGCCAGAGCATGGGGCATCGACGAGCACTCGGTCGGCCTTGCCTGCGAACTTGTTGAGCTTGGGATCGCCCTCGGTTTCAAGGCGCATGCTTTGCACGTTGCTCGCGCCGCTTCTGGCCAATCGCGGGCCGAGATTGTCGAGGCGTTTGTCGTTGACGTCTAACGCGTAGAGGCGTCCGGTGCTGGCCATCATGGCGGCCATGACCAGCGTTTTACCGCCTGCGCCTGCGCAAAAATCGATGACGAATTCGCCGCGCTTTGCACCGACCAATTGCGCCAGCATTTGGCTGCCTTCGTCCTGCACTTCAATGGTGCCGTCCTCGAACATCGGGTGCCGCGAGATGTCGACGCGGTTCGGCAATCGAATACCGACCGAGGACAACGTTGTAGCGCGCGCGTCAGCGAAGCCTTCTTTTTTCAAGCGTTCAAGCACCACGTCGCGCTTGGCTTTGAGGCTGTTAACGCGCAGGTCGAACGGCGCGGCGATGAGCAGCGAATCAGCCAACGCGAGGCGTTCTTCTTCGCCATATTGCAGGCCGAGGCGATCCCACAACCAGGCGGGCAATTCGCGGCGGGCATGCGGGCCGAGTTTCTCGTCAATCGCCAAAAATTTGATGTAGCGATCTTCTTCGCCCGCAGGCACGGTGACGCGCCTTCGGTACTGGCGAGCCAACGCGGCAAGGGCCAGCGCAACCGGTTTTTTGGCGTCGTCCCCGGCGATGGCTTCGACCGACATGCGGTGCCGAAGCCACGCGTAGTAACCCTCGGCGACGATAGGCCGGTCGAGCGAGCCGACGCGTTGCTCACGCAAAACGTAGGACAGCGTGCGGTCGGCGGGGTATTCGAATTTGCGCGCAGATTCGATAGCGAAGGTGAGCGCGGTCAGCGCTGAGGGGCGTACATACATAACCGTATTGTACGTTCGGCAATTACAGCTTTTGCGCTTGCGCCTTATTTTATAGGGCCTAAAAGCCCGTTTATGTGTTTATCGATATGAGGATAAATGGTCCCTTGGCCCAATTAGGCAGACGATTTCAGCGAAAAGCTATTCCGCATTCACCGCCGTCAATTCAAACGACGCACTGCGACCTTGCGCGTTCACCACTTTGAGTTTGAACGGCACGTAATGCCACGTAGGAACCAACCAGAATGTGGCGCTACCGGCGGGTTTGCCGTCGGCTTCGGGCTTGCGCCCGCCCTTCCACACTTGCGCCACGACCTCGCCTGCGGGCGAGTCAATTTTTTCGTCGTCTGCGCGCACCAAGGTGTAAACGTCCATGCGTCGCGACGTGCCGACGCTAAAGGTGAGACTGTTGCCTTTCGGTGCGGCGAAGTAGAACTGCACGATCCAGGTCAGCGCATCATGCGGGGTGCCTTCAAAAGGAATCGGGTCTTTTTCCGGGATGCGCAGCAGCTTTTTCTCGTGATCGAAAATCGTTTCGCGCCGTTTGTCGGGGTTGCCACGTTCTTCGGTAAATTTGTCGGGGCGCAGGCCTTCGCTGGTGATTTGACCCTCCGATTCGCCGGTGAACGTGCCCGGATACAGGAGCGCCGCGATGCCACGACCGCGTCCCTTGACAGTCAGTTTATAGCGCCCCGCGTCGTGGGTGAAATTCAAATTCACCGGCCCAACTTCAAACTTTTGCTCACCCAAAAACGCGGTGTATGCGAGCTCGATTTTTTTCGGCGGCATGCGCGCTGGGGGCTCGGGTGGTACCACCGGCGGCGGCACAGGCGCAGGCTCGGGAACAACGACGGGAGCCGGTTCAGGCGCGGTTTCCGCAACTGCGACTGGTGCGGGCGCTGGCTCCGGACTGGGTTCGGCAACGGGCTCCGCGGCGATGGCAACCGGCGAGTCGGCTACTACAGCAGGGCGTGGCTTTGACTTGGTTTTCGGCTTAGCGGCAGGTTTGGCCAACGGCGCGACAGCCACGGGAGGCGGCGGCAAGTTGACAAATTTCGCCTTGATGGGCTGAAATTTTTCTTCTAGCGGCTCAATCTCGGCAAACGAGCCGAGCAGCAAGTGAGCCGCGACGGATGCGATGATCGCGGCGATCAGTTTGCGCTGCGGTGTTGCCAGCAATCCGCGCCGCTTGACCAACGCGCGCGCCATGTCGTAGCGTGCGGAGTTGCCATCAGATGCCGAGGCATTGGGGATCGGCGTGGCGGCGGAGACTAGAACTGAATCAGACATGCAGCCTTCAAACGCGCGCTGCACCTGTAGCGATGACGGAGCCCGTTGATTTGGCCAACGTAGTGACGCGAAGGCCGTCTACGACCAGACGCTCCTGGCAAAACAAGCGCACTGCGTACGGAAAAATTTGATGCTCCTGCTGCAGCACTTTGGCGGACAGGGTGTCGGGTGTGTCGTCGTCGTCCACCTGCACGGCAGCCTGCGCAATGATCGGCCCGCGGTCAAGCTCGGGCGTCACAAAATGCACCGTGCAGCCGTGTAGCTTTACCCCCTCCTCAAGCGCACGCGCGTGCGTGTGTAGCCCTGGAAAGCTCGGCAGCAGCGACGGATGAATGTTGATCAATCGACCAGCGAAAGCCTGAGTGAACACAGAAGTAGTAATACGCATGAAACCAGCCAGTACGACCAAGTCGGGCCGGTATTCGTTCAACGTGGCCACCAGCGCGGCATCAAACGCCTCGCGCGATTCGAAGTCTTTGTGGTTGATCACAAAATGCGCGATGCCCGCGTCGCGCGCGATGTCAAGGCCCCTGGCGTCCGCTTTATTGCTTCCAATCACCACCACGTCACCACCGAGATCGTTGCCCAAAAGCGAAGGCAAGTTCGAGCCACGCCCGGAGATCAAAATGCCGATGCGTTTGCGATTCGCGGTGCTGATTGATCTCATCGCAGCTTTAAATCCTCAGCGCTGTAAGTCACGCCAATCGACTCGATAATCACCTGCTTGGGGCCCGCTTCGACGGCGCCTGCGACCCATGCATCAATGCCGCATTCACGCGCTATCGCGACCGTTTTTTCTGCCTGATCCGCAGCGACAAAAAACGTGAAACCCGCGCCCATGTTGAGCGTGCCGTAGGCTTCAGCATTGTCAAGCCTGGTCTCGTTTTGCATGAACGCGAGCACCGGCGGAACTGGCGGAACGGTATGAATTCGATAGGTCAGATCGCTCGTGTGGCGCAACAGTTTTCGCCAGCCGTGGCCGGTGACGTTGACGCAATAATTGACGGTGACTCCTGCCTTCGCCAGCGCTTCTGTGACGGGCGCGTAGAGCGTTGTCGGAGCAAGCAACGCTTCGCCAAATGACTCTCCGTTGCCAATGTCCGTTTGATATCCGTTCGGTAACCGCTCGGCGAGCTTGCGTGCGAGCGACACACCGTTGGCGTGAATGCCGCTCGACGCAAGGATCACGATGGCATCGCCCGCCTCAAGATTGTCGCCCAATGACAATCGCGACTTCGGCTTGACGATGCCAGTGCAGGATGCGCCGAGATCAATGGTGCCGCCTTCGACCACGCCAGCGAGCGCGGGGGTTTCGCCGCCACCCCATGACACACCACAGGTTTCGCAGGCGGCTTTCCAGCCCTTGATGAGGTCAGCAGCGCGCTGCTTGTCGGCGAACCAGTCGCTGCCGCCCGCTGCCCAGTACGCCTGCACGATCAGCGGCGTTGCACCGACGGTGATCAGGTCGTTGACCGCCATTGCGATCGTGTCCTGCGCGATCGCGGCGTAAAAACTTTTGCCAGTTTCGCGATACACGGCGTCGGCAACCAGAATCTTGGTGCCGAGACATTCAACGATAGACGCGAGATAAAACGGCCCAGCGTCCAGCACGTACGCGGACTCGCCGCGCGACGCCGCGACCTCGGAGAGTCCGTGTTGGTCGAGCTGCGTGGAGGTCGCTTTAGCGCTTTTTTGCGCCAACAATTTGATGGGGTCAACCTGATCGTAGTTGACACCTGCCATTTCGTAGGTCAGGGCGTCAGCGTGGTTCGAAGTGTGGGAGGCAGTCATATCCGTAGGGCGTGATCGTGATTTAATGCCGCCCACTATGAATGCAAAGCATGCTGAGGCGACAGAAGTGGCAACTGACTTGGCGAAGGCACAGAACGCAGAACACGCGGGAAGCGCAGACCACGCAAAAGAAAATTTTAGCCCGTCGCCTACCGGCGAGCCGGACGCCCCTTACGTGCAGCACGCGAACGCAACGACGACCGACCAGTATGAGCTGGCCAAACCCCTAGTCACACGTATGCGTTGGTGGACGGAATTAACGCCCGGTTTGCGGGCACTGGCGATTGTGGCAGCGCTAGTGGCGTTCGGATATTTGGTGAATGCGCTGGCTCCCGTGCTCACGCCCTTTATGTTCGGCGCGATCCTTTCGTATGTGGGCACGCCGGTAGTGGCGTGGTTTGAGCAGAGGCGTGTGCCCCGCGCGGCGGGTGCCGTGCTTGTGATCATTGCCATTGCGGCGTTTATGGGCGGACTCATGTTGGTGGTCGCGCCGTTGATAACGTCTGAGATCTCTCGAATCGCCGAAAAGCTGCCGGAATTACTCAGCAAAATTCAGGAGCAATGGTTGCCGTGGGCTAACACAACGTTCGGCACCGCGTTTTCGTTCGATCTGACGCAACTGAAAACGCTGGCCAGAGACAACGCGGGCGCGGTGGGCGGCCTATCAGCCAAACTGGCCGGGTCACTGCAATTTGGCGGGCAAATTCTGTTGGGATTGATCATCAACTTAACGCTGGTGCCGGTGGTGATGTTCTATCTGCTGCGCGACTGGCCGCAGTTGATCGGCGGCATTGACGGCATGGTGCCGCGCTCGATTCGCTCCACCGTGCGTGATCTGGCGCGCGAAATTGATGCCGTGTTGTCGGAATTTTTGCGTGGTCAAGGTATGGTGATGTTGGCACTGGCCGCGTACTACTGCATTGCGCTCAGTGTGGCGGGGCTGGAGTTTTCGATTGCAGTGGGCCTGGTGACGGGGCTGCTGGTGTTCATTCCGTACATCGGTTTCGGGCTTGGCTTGATGCTTGGCATGCTCGCAGCATTGACCCAGTTCACCGCGCCGGGGCCGATCATCGCGGTGGCCGCGATCTTCATGATCGGACAGATTCTGGAGGGCTTTGTGTTAGTGCCGTATCTGGTCGGCGACCGCATTGGACTGCACCCGTTGGCCGTGATTTTTGCGTTGATGGCGTTTGGTCAATTGTTCGGCTTTGTCGGCGTGCTGCTGGCGTTGCCCGCGAGCGCGGCGTTACTGGTGGCGCTGCGCGTGTTGCAACGCGAGCTGGCGGCGGCTGAGACGCCAAGGCTCGTGTAGTTTGGTGCGTTGATGCGAGACACGGCACAGATCCCGTTTGAGTTTTTCGCGCCTGAAGCGCCGAGCTTCAGCAATTTCGTGGTGGGC
Organism: Burkholderiales bacterium; assembly: GCA_043719085.1. Taxonomy (GTDB): domain Bacteria; phylum Pseudomonadota; class Gammaproteobacteria; order Burkholderiales; family Casimicrobiaceae; genus Casimicrobium. Next base: position 7,029 of record JAYSUK010000358.1, read on the forward strand.
GACAACATTGAAGTGGTGACTCTGCTTGCCAGGCTGGCCACTACTGCGATAGACAGTAAACCCCATGCCGCCTACGTGATTTGGGGCGGTCGTGGCGTCGGAAAGTCGCATCTATTGACGGCGTTTGCCGACGCTGCGAGACGGTGCGGGTTACGAGTGATGCGACTTTCGGCAGAGACTGAGTTCCCGGACGACCCTTTTGTTGAAACGGATGTGCTTTGCGTGGATGACGCAGACCGCTTGTCGCCGGCACAGCAAGGCTTCTTGTTCACGGCCTTCAACCACGTTGCGCAATCGGGTGGCTGCACGATTGCCACTGGCCGGTCAGCCCCGGGTTTGTGGTCGATGCGCGACGACATCCGCACCCGGATGGGAAGCGGGCTGGCGCTTGAAATTTTGCCGATTCCACAAGATGGTCTGGGGCAGGCGCTTTCACTTTACGCTGCGAGCCGCGGTTTTAGCGTGAGTCAGGAAGTGCTCGCGTACCTGCTAAGTCATTCGCAGCGTGATTTGCCCTCGTTGTGCCAGACGCTTGCCGGGATTGATCGGATGTCGCTGGCGCAAAAGCGTGCGGTGACGATTCCGCTGCTGCGTGCTTTTTTGACACAGTCTGCGGACACGAAAAACAGGTGAAAGTTCCGGGTATGCACGTTTTCCCGAATTCTGTGCGTAAAATCTCAGGTTGAGCTTTGAAAAAGTATTCACTTTAAAGTGACTTACGGGAAGAGCGCAAGCAGGGGAGCTCCGGTTTGCGTTCTTTTTGTAAAGGTTGTGTCAACCAACAGAAAAGTGTCTTCGTTATCGGCACAGGCTTGTGAAAATCGAGCTACCGCAAAAAAACCAACTGTAGAGGATTTGAAAATGAGCAAACTGTTAATCGCCCTTATCGCTTCGGCTTTCGCCGCTGTTTCTTTCGCCCAAGCTCCAGCTGCTCCTGCCGCTGCACCAGCTAAAGCTGCTGCGCCTGCCGCTGCTGCTGCGCCTGCTGCCGCCGCTGCTCCTGCTGCTGCTGCAAAAGCCACTCCTGCAAAAGCAGAGAAAAAAGCTAAAGCAAAAAAAGCAAAAAAAGCAAAAAAAGCCGCTAAAAAAGCTGCTTAATTCGACGGCGCTCTTTGGGCGCTTCGGATAAAAAAGGCACCTTCGGGTGCCTTTTTCTTTCCCCCGATTTTTCAGAAACGCCTCCGTAGGCGAAAATTGTGTCTATGAAAGTAATCGTTGGATTGTCCGGCGGCGTCGACTCCGCTGTCACCGCGTGGTTGCTTAAACAGCAAGGGCACGACGTGCTCGGCATCTTCATGAAGAACTGGGAAGATGACGACAACAGCGAATACTGTTCGACCCGCGAGGATTTGGTCGACGCTGTGAGCGTGGCCGATCACATTGGCATAGACATCGAAGTGGTGAATTTCGCCAGCGAATACAAAGACCGTGTGTTCACTTATTTTTTAGCGGAGTATCAGGCGGGGCGTACGCCGAACCCGGACGTGCTGTGCAACACCGAAATCAAGTTCGCAGCGTTTCTCGACCATGCGATGCGGCTCGGGGCGGACAAAATTGCCACCGGGCATTACGCGGGCGTTCGTGAACTTGACGGAAAGTTCGAACTACTGAAAGGCGATGACGAGACGAAGGATCAATCGTACTTTTTGCATCGTTTGACACAGGCGCAATTGTCAAAAGCGATGTTTCCACTGGCGAACATGCCCAAACGTGACGTGCGCACCCTAGCCGAACGTGAACGAATTCCGAACTTCGCGAAAAGGGATTCCACCGGCATTTGCTTTATCGGCGAGCGCCCCTTCCGCGAATTTCTCGAACGCTATCTACCCAAAACCCCTGGCAAGATGATGACGCCCGAAGGTGATTGCGTCGGCCAGCATCAGGGTTTGGCGTACTACACGCTTGGCCAGCGCGGCGGGCTGCACATTGGCGGCAGCCGCGACGGCTCCGGCGCGCCCTGGTACGTGGCGGGCAAAGACATGGCCGCGAACACGTTGATCGTGGTGCAGGGGCGCGAGCACCCCGCGTTGCGACGCACCGACGTGCCGATGGTGAACACACACTGGATTTCGGGTGCGGAGCCGGTTGCAGGCAACGGCTACGGCGCAAAAACGCGGTATCGACAGCCCGACGCTGCCTGCATTTACGTTCCGGCCGACGCAACGCACGCCAACGCCACGCTCGACTTTCATGAAGGCCAATGGGCGCCGACACCCGGGCAGTACGCGGTTGTTTACCGGGGCAATGTGTGTTTAGGCGGCGGGGTCATTGCATAGATTCTTTGCGCACGCTTTGATACAGCTTTTCTATGAAAAGCCCTACACATAAGGGCTATATAGGGTTTTTGATTATTATCGACTTAAGTAGAATTTTGCGCTTGACCCCTGTATATATTGGCTTTCAACCAAAAGCTGCTGCCGTCGGTCAGCATTCGCCCCGTGCACCGCAACACTGTGTAGCCCTTGCCGTGATAGCGTTCGCTCTATGAGTTCATTCACCCGAATCATCGCCTCAACGCTAATCACCGCGTTGACCCTGCCGTCGCTCACGGCTCACGCTCAGGAAGCGACCATTCGAGTGACCCGCAAGGCAGTCGATCAGTACGCAGTGAGCAAGAGTGACGTCGTCATCACCACCAAATATTGCCACGAATATGCGCGCGATGAAGAGGCGGTGCTGACCACGCGGCAGGACGGTGCTGACAACGCGCTGTTGTTCGCCTCGGGCGCGCAGTGCGAGGTGATCGCCGCAGTGAAGCCCAACGACAGCAGATTCAACCTGCTCGATTTCCTGATTCAGCTCGGGTTGATGATCGCGACCAAGGGCGTTTTAGGCAGCATCAGCAACCCCATTCCGATGCCGAAACGCTAGCCGCCGTCAAATCCACGCAATACACCCACTACGTTGTCGCCAATTTCAGCGACCGCATAGCCGCCTTCCAGCGCCAACAGCGTCGGCAATTTGAGCCGCGCAATCTGCGTGCCCATGGCCGGATAGTCGGATGTTTTGAGTTTGAAGTGCGAGATCGGATCGCCCTCAAACGTGTCGACACCGAGCGACACCACCAGTGCATCGGGCTTGAACGCTTCAATGCGATTGATCGCATGATCGAGCGCCGCGAACCACGCTGCCACTGAACTGCCTGCGGCCAGCGGCACATTGAGGTTGAAGCCCGTTCCGACGCCGCTGCCCGTCTCGTCGGCATGCCCCAAATAGAACGGATATTCGGTCATCGGATCGCCGTGAATGCTCGCGAAAAACACGTCGTCGCGGGCGTAGAAAATGTCCTGCGTGCCGTTGCCGTGGTGATAGTCCACGTCGAGAATCGCTACACGCTTGCAGCCCGAATCTCGCAATGCCTGCGCGGCAATCGCGGCGTGATTTAGGAAGCAATAACCACCAAAAAAATCGCGCCCTGCGTGATGACCCGGTGGGCGAGTAAGAACGAATGCGCTCTGCTCGCCTGCGTGCAGCCAATCCACTGCGGTTAAAGCGCAATCAGCGCCGCCGCGCGTTGCGGCCCAGGTGCCTGACGTCAACGGCGAGCCTGCGTCGAACGAATACAAACCCATGCGTGCCGCGAAATTTTTCGGCTCAATGTCGGCACGCATGCCGCGAATCGGCCATGCGGCGGGGAAGGCATCGCCCGTGCCCCCGAGCGCCACATACTCGGCATGCGCACCGCGAATAAAGTTCACGTAGCCCTCGCTGTGAATCTTTAGGATGGCCGCATCATTGTGCGACGTGGGCGCAATCACCTCCCCCAACGCGGCGTTGCGAACGGCGGCCAACACCCAATCGGCCCGCTCCGGTTTTTCAAACGCAGGCACCTTCTCACCCCGAAAAAATTCATGCTCGGCGCGGTGCAGCGAATGGGCGGCGTTGTAGATGGTTTTCATGCTGCTATTTTGCCTGTGCGGGAGGGCTGTGGACTTGCTCCCTCTCTTCGGGGGAGAGGGCGGGGGAGAGGGTGTTGGTGTTCCCGCCAATCTTGGATCGAACGCCACGTCCCTCTCTCCAACCCTCCCCCCCAGGGGGAGGGAGCAGAGCCCACACAATCCAAAAATCCCACCTGAATAGGTAGGAGACAAACGCCCTCGTGCCACCCACAATCAAGAACCTACAACACCGTCCAGGGATATCCATGCGCGCACACCACCATCAAGCAGGCGCAAGCCACGCCACCCAAGCAAAGCTGGTTTTGCGAAATGTGCTGATGGCCGCAGCCATCGCCGCTTGCAGCGCCACCGCGCAGGCAGTTGCCATCATCACCGTCAACTCGCTTGCGGACGACGTATTCCCCGACGCTGCGGGCGCAATCGCAGTGCCACTCACCGCGCCGAAATGCACCCTTCGCATGGCGATTGCTTCTGCCAATCTTGACCTGCCCGTGGGTGGGGCAGCGTTTGGCTGCGCAGCAAGCACCACGCCAACCGTCACCACGTACGTGACGGCTGGCTCGGACGTCATCAACTTCGACCCGGCGCTCGCTAACGGCACCATCCAGCTCGATGCGACCCAAGCGATGAATGTCGGCGCGTTCACCAACAACATTAGCAGCATCCTCTTTATCACCGGCCCTTTGGCAATCGATGCCTTGTCGGTCACGCGCATCACAATCGACGGCGGATCTACCTCGGCCACCCCCACCAAGCGCATCCTGGCAATAGCCGAAGTAGTTCCAAGCGCTGCCGAGAGCCGCGCCGGAAGCTCCATCTGGGTGTCGCTACTGAATCTGAACTTTCAAAACGCGCGGGTAGAGAGCGCTGGCGCTTGTGTCCTCTCGTTTGAAAACATTCGCTTGTTCGACGTATCGTTTACCAACTGCGTTTCGACCAATACTCCCGCAGTCGCGACCGGCGGCGGCGGCGCGCTTTTCGTTCGCGCAGCGGACAACAACGCCCTCACCTTTCGTCCCGATGTGCGCCTCACGCGCGTCACGTTCAGAGGTAACAAAGCGCTAGCAGGCGGCAGCACCACTAATCCCGGAGGTGGTGCGTTTTTTCTTGGTTCCTCCAACGGGCGACTCGGTCACGTCGTGTTAAGCGGCGTAACCGTTGGCGGGCCCACGGCTGTCGATCAAAACTACGCGGATGGTGGGTACGGAGGCGGATCTATCTTCCGAGCGGAGAGCGTATCTGTTAGCAACTCAAATTTTCAAGGTAACGTCGCGCTAAATGGCGAGGTGGGCGGACTTCGGATTGACAGCATGAGCGGCGAAGGAGCGGCGACGGTTTTCAATTCAAGCTTTACTGCAAACTCGGCCAGCAATGGCGGCGCACTGAGCATCACCAACAACACCGCAAGCCCCGTGATCGCGCGTAACCTGACAATCGATGGCAACACCAGCCGCGGCAACACAGGCCTCAACATGAGGGGCAACAGAAGCATTGTGCTCAGCAACTCCAACATCAGCAACAACATCGCAACGGCCTCTAACGCTGGCATGACGCTGGAAAACACGACCGGAAACGTTGAAATAGACGATGTGATCATCTCAGGCAACAGGGTACTGAACGGCAGCCACGGCGGTATCTTTATCGGCAGCAATACCGGCGCGGTAGTCATTCGTCGCGCGTCCATCATCAACAACGAAGCACGTAAAGGCACCAACACCTACGCGAGCGGCGGCGCGGGCAGGTTTCAAAACAACACGAGCGTGGTGATGACGGACAGCACTGTTTCCGGCAATTCGTCCGACTATCACATCGGTGCGCTTGGGCTCGACGCAAGCTTCTCCCCGGTGGACAATGCGACAGGCTTGCCCGTGGCGGTGTTGCCACCCACCACAAACTCGATCACTCTCGACCGCGTAACCATTTCGGGCAACGCCACGACGGGCGCAGCGGCTGGCGGTTCTGGATTTGCGATGAACTATTCCAGTTCACCCGGCCTTTACTCAATCTTGAACAGCACGATCAGCGGTAACGTGGTGAGTGGTTACAGCGCAGCATTTAGCTTTAATTCGTTCAATCCATCGTCACAGACCAATGCTGTGCGCGTAATGATCCGCAATTCAACCATTGCGCGAAACACAGCGGGTGGCGCTGAGGTTATGAATTTTGGCAGTTACAACGGTGCCAACCCGTCAAGCCAAAATCCGTTCAACGGCTCTCTCGTTATTGAAAGCTCCGTGTTGGGTGGCCGCCAAAGCACTAGCAATCCGACGAGCCTGTTTGGCGCACCGAACGGATTCGCCGCCACCATCAGCAATACCCTCATCGAAAACAACGGCGAAAATTTCAGCGCTCAATGCGTCCTTGGCGGCATCATCTGCAACACCGACGCCAAATTGGAATCCCTCGCCAACAACGGCGGCCCCACGAAAACCCTGCGCCTACTCCCAGGCAGTCCTGCCATCAACTCCGGCAGCAACGTGACTGGGCAGGCCACCGACCAGCGCGGCGCGGCTCGTCCACAAGGCCCAGGCAACGACATGGGGGCCTACCAAACTCCCGCCGGTAGCCTCACCAATTGCAGCTTGGACATGGACGGTGACAATCTAGTGCAGGCCAACAAAGAAGGCTTGGTATTGGTTCGCGCCATGCTCGGCTTCAGCAACGCCAACGCAGTGGTCGGCACCGGCATCAGCCAACCGCAGTGGGCAGCGGTGAAGGCAAACCTGAACGCCAATTGCGGCGCCAGTTTTCCGTAGCGATGTTCGATTCCCTCTTCCTGGGGGGGTGAGGGACGTTGCGCTCAATTCAAACTGCGCGGGAACACAACCACCCTCTCCCCAACCCTCCCCCCCGAGGGGAGGGAGCAGAACGTTGGGAAAAAGGATCAAACCAATCCGAACCCGCCGCCACCCGGCGTTTGGATGACGAACACATCATCCGCTTGCATTTCAACTTCGCAAATATGGCCGTAATCTTCGCGCGATCCGTCGACGCGTTCCACCCAATTTTTTGCCGCATGACCGGGTTCGCCGCCGTTCATGCCGTGCGGACGATTGACGCGGTTGTTGCCGAGAATCGCTGCGGTCATGGGCGACAGAAAACGGATGCGTCGATCAGCGCCGTCACCGCCGTGGAACTTGCCCTTACCGCCGGTGCCTGCGTTAATCGTATGTGAATCCACGCGCACTGGATAGCGGAATTCAAGCACTTCAGGATCGGTCAATCGTGAGTTGGTCATGTGGCATTGCACCACGCTCGTTCCATCAAAATCCGGCCCCGCGCCGGAACCGCCGGAGATCGTTTCGTAATACTGGTAGATGTCGTTGCCGAAGGTGAAATTGGTCATGGTGCCGTACGCACCAGCCAGCACACCGAGTGCGCCGTACAGGCAATTGGTGGCGGCTTGCGATACTTCCACGTTGCCTGCGACGACTGCCGCGGGATACACCGGCGACAGCATACTGCCGTCGGGAATGACGATATCGATGGGCTTTAAGCAGCCCGCGTTCATCGGGATTTCGTCGTCAACTAGTGTGCGGAAAACGTAGAGCACGACTGCGCGGCTTACGCTGCGCGGCGCGTTGAAATTGCTCGGGCGCTGCGCTGAAGTGCCGGTGAAATCGACCTTCGCAGAACGTTCAGCGCGATTGATCGACACCTTGACGTGAATATGACTGCCGTCGTCTAAATCAACGCCAAACTCACCGTCGGTGAGTTTGTGAATCGCACGCCGCACGCTTTCTTCGGCGTTGTCCTGCACGTGGTTCATATAAGCCACAACCACGTCGCGGCCAAAGTGTTCGACCATCTTGGTCAGCTCGTTCGCACCCTTGTTGCAGCTCGCGACCTGCGCACGCAGGTCGCCGATATTTTGCGCAACGTTGCGCACCGGGTGCGCATCGTGGGTCAGGATGTGCGTGAGTTCGTCTTCGAGAAACACGCCCTCGCGCACCAATTGCACGTTGTCCAGCAGCACGCCCTCTTCGCTGATGTGCTTCGAGAACGGTGGCATCGAGCCCGGCGTAATGCCGCCAATGTCAGCGTGATGACCACGTGCAGCGACATAAAACAGGGGTTTTAGACTCCCTCCCCCCGAGAGGGAGGGTTGGGGAGAGGGTCTCTCAGTCGCAAGCCAAAGCCGCTCCAGCACACCATCCCATTCGTTAAAAATTTCGCTGTTCCGGAATCGAGTGGTTTGTATGCCAACGCCGCTGAGCAGCACGTCCCGCTGCCGATCCGCCACCACTGGTTCGACATGTTGCCCACCATCAAGCTCAACGCACAGTTTCAACTCATCGCAATAAAAATCCAGTATGAAATTACGTTCACCGACCGCGATGGGATGCTGTCGGCGGAACTTCAAGTCACGCCAGCGCTTGGCTCGCAGCACATGCCACAGCTTCGCTTCTGCATCCGTTTGTTCGCTTCGCAATTCGCGGGCGAATTGCTTGAGGGTTGCGTCTGCTTGTCCCGAGAACCCTGCTGAGCCACGTCCCTCTCCCCAACCCTCCCCCCCGGGGGGAGGGAGTATGAAAACAGGCATCACCACCGTCACGTCAGGAATGTGTGTGCCACCCGCATATGGGGCGTTGAGCACAAAGGCGTCGCCCGGTTTCATAGCCCCGGCACGCTTCTCCAGGATCACGCGCACGCTCTCGCCCATGGAGCCTAGATGCACCGGCATGTGCGGCGCATTGGCTACGAGATTGCCCTCGGGATCGAAAATCGCGCAGGAGAAATCGAGGCGCTCCTTGATGTTCACCGAGTAGCTGGTATTGGCCAGCGTGACTCCCATCTGCTCGGCAATCGCCATAAACAGATTGTTGAAAACCTCGAGCAAAACCGGGTCAGCCGTGGTGCCGATAGCGTGGACACGTTCGGCCTTTTTGGTGCGCTCCAGCACCAGGTGATTTTGCGTTGTGACGACGGCGCGCCATTCGGGCTCAAGCACCGTTGTTGCGATAGGTTCTTTGATGATTGCTGGACCCACAATGACGTCACCGGGGCGCAAATCTTCTCGATAGAACACCTGCGTTGGTCGCAGTGCATCATCGCTGAAAACCTTGACTTCGGAACGCGCATGCAAGCCTTCAGCTCGCGCCGCAAGATCGGGCACCGCCTCTTGCGCAGATTGCGCATGACCAATGGCTTCCGCTGCGACCGCTTCAACAACCAACGCACGCCCCGGCATCAGAAAGCCATAACGTTGACGATAGGTCGCTTCGAAGGCCGTGACAAGTGCTCGGCTCCCACCCGCTGGCCGGAAGAAAACGTACGGCAGCTCGATCGTGGTGTCCGTGCCGGAATACTTGAGTGCCAACGTGTTGGCAACGCGCACCTGCGATGGCGTGAGTCCCTGTGCTTCTACATCAGCGCGCGCATGAGCGCCGAGGGCAGTGAAATCAGCGGCAAGCGATGCGAGCAACTCGTCCGACAATTCCTTCTCAACCGCTGCTTGTCTAAGCGTGCGCACATCGGCGAGGCCCATGCCATATGCCGACAGCACCCCTGCGAAGGGATGGATGTACACGCGCTGCATACCGAGCGCGTCTGCCACCATGCAGGCGTGTTGCCCGCCCGCGCCACCAAAGCACGTGAGCGTGTATTCGGTCACGTCATAGCCGCGCTGCACGCTGATGTGCTTGATGGCGTTGGCCATGTTTTCGACAGCGATGCGCAAAAAGCCAGCGGCGATTGCTTCAAGTGATTTTTTCTGCCCTGTGGATTTTTCAACCTGCAACGCAAGTAGTTCAAATTTTTCAAAGACTGCGCAAGTATCGAGTGGCTCATCGCCCCTGGGGCCGAACACTGCCGGGAACAATTCGGGCCGCAACTTGCCGACCATCACGTTGCAGTCAGTCACCGTGAGTGGCCCGCCGCGACGATAGGCCGCCGGGCCTGGATTGGCCCCGGCACTCGCTGGCCCGACGCGAAACTTGCTGCCGTCAAACGTGCAGACTGATCCACCGCCCGCCGCCACGGTGTGAATCTGCATGATCGGCGCACGCAAGCGCACACCAGCGACTTCCGTCTCGAACGCGCGCTCGTACTCACCCGCAAAGTGGGTCACGTCAGTGGACGTGCCGCCCATGTCGAAGCCAATCATCTTGTCAAAGCCCGCGAGCTGCGTGACCGCCGCCGCGCCAACAATGCCGCCCGCCGGCCCGGAAAGGATCGCGTCCTTGCCCTGAAACTTGTGCGCGTCGGTGAGTCCACCCGAGCTTTGCATGAATTGCAGACGCACGTTGCCGAGTGATGATTGCACCTGCTCAACATAGCGACGAAGTATTGGTGACAGATAAGCATCAACCACCGCCGTGTCGCCCCGCGAAACAAATTTCATCAGGGGTGAGACTTCATGCGACACGCTGATCTGCGTGAAACCGATTGCCTGTGCAATGCGCTTCAACGCCGCTTCATGCTGCGTGTAGCGATAGCCGTGCATCAAGCACACAGCAACTGTCCGGAAGCCTTTATTGAATGCTGCTTGCAGGTCTGTACGCGCCTTCGCATCATTCAACGGCAACACCACATCGCCGTGCGCGCCGATACGCTCGTCTACCTCAACCACCGATTCGTAGAGCAGCTCCGGCAGCTCGATCTTGCGTACAAAAAGCTTGGGGCGCGCCTGATAGGCAATACGAAGTTGATCACGAAAGCCGCGCGTCACAACCAGCAGAGTGCGTTCACCTTTGCGCTCAAGTAGCGCGTTGGTGGCGACCGTGGTGCCCATCTTGACCGCTTCAATTTGATCGGCAGGAATCAGCTCGTCAGCCCGAAGCCCAAGTAAATCGCGCACCCCCTGAACCGCCGCGTCCTGGTAGCGCTCCGGGTTCTCGGACAGCAGCTTGTGTGTAACTAAAGCGCCGTCCGGTTTCTTCGCGACGATGTCGGTGAACGTGCCGCCGCGATCAATCCAGAATTGCCACTGTGCGCTTGTTTGGGTGATGTCAGGCATGATGGTCGTTTCGCTGATTCCATTGATGTGCAGTTACGAGCGCAGTCATCGTGTAGGGCTTCGCTCTGTCCGACGCATTGAGCGACGCCTTGCGCGCCGACCAAGCTACTTACGATAAGCGCTAATTATTGCCTGACCCTCAGCACCAGCGGATTTGAGCCACTCCTCCGTCATCGTCGCGCCAATCGCTTGTAGCTCTTTACGTAACGCATCAGTTGGCGGACTGACTTTCACTCCACGCGCCACCAGCTCTTTGACGAACTCTTCATCCTTTTGCTGGCTTGTTGCCCAGCCCCGCGCTTCGGCCTCGCGCGCTGCCTTGATCACGCTGTCCTGTGTGGACTTATCGAGCGCATCAAAGGCTTTTTGATTGACCACGATCACGTTCTTCGGCAACCACGCATTGACAGAATAGAAGAACTTAACTTGTTCATACAGCTTGTTCTCAACACCGCTGGCGCTCGAGGTTAAAAAGTTGTCAACACCCCCTGTTGTCAAAGCCTGCGGTAAGTCAGCAAGCTGAATGGTGGTAGGCTGCGCTTTGAGCAGCTGCGCAATGCGCGACGTGGCGGGGTTGTAGGCGCGCATCTTGGTGCCCGCGAGATCTTGCGGGGCTGCAATCGCTTTGCGCGAGTACAGGTTTTGTCCCGGCCATGGCGACACGAACAGCACTTTCATGCCATAGCCAGCAAGCAGTTTTTCTGTCGCGGGCTTTGCCGCATTGTGCAACCGTTTGGCTTCGTCGTAACTGGTCGCCAAGAAAGGAATTGAATCTACGCCAAAGATCGCGTTTTCGTTCGCTGCGCCGCTAATAATGAATTCACCTCCCTGCGACTGACCTGTTTGTACGGCACGTCGAATTTCGTTGGCCTTGAACAACGAGCCGTTGGGGTGGAGCGTAATTTTGAGCTTGCCTCCCGTCGCCTCTTCGACGTCATCGGCAAATCGCTGCACGTTTTGCGTTTGGAAACTGCCCACTGCGTAACCGGTGGGCACGTCCCATTTTGTTTGCGCGAAGCACGCCGTTGAGATAAACGCGGTGGCAAGCACTGCCGAAATGGTTGTCGTTCGTTTCATATTTCTTCCTCGTTAGTGGGTCAGTTGAGAATTGAGCAGGTCGGTGATGAGCATTGAGCCAGGTGCGTGAGTGATGCAGAAATCCGGCTTGGCTTGGGCAATCGCTGCTTGCGGCGTGACACCACACGCCCAGAAGACGGGCGTTTCGTCGTCGCCAATTTCGACGGCGTCACCGTAATCAGGTTGTTGCAGATCAGCGATGCCAATGGCGGTTGGATCACCCATATGAACCGGCGCGCCGTGTACGCGTGGATAGCGGGAAGTAATTTCGTAGGCTCGGGCCGCGTTGTGCGCGCTGAGCGGACGCATCGAAACCACAAGCGGGCCATAGAACACGCCCGCGGGCGTGGTCGCAAGGTTGGTTCGATACATCGCGACGTTCTTGCCCTGACTGACGTGCCGCAACGCGATGCCCGCCTTTGCAAGCGCCCATTCAAAAGAAAAGGAACAGCCGATAACGAATGTGACCAGATCGTCGCCCCACACGTCGCTAACGTCATGCGGCTCCGATACAAGCTCGCCTTTGCGCCACACACGGTAGCGTGGCACGTCAGTCCGAATATCAATGTTTTGCCCTAGTGACGGCAGCATAGGCTCGCCAGGCTCGCTCATCGCGAGAACCGGGCAAGGCTTGGGGTTACGCTTGCAAAAGCTCGCGAAATCGGTTGCGTAACGCTGCGGCAAGATCACCACGTTACCTTGCACAAAATCGTTAGCTATGCCGCTTGTGTGCGAATGAAATTCACCCGAGCGAATTTGTGCGCGCAGTGCGCGTGCCTCTGACAATAACTCGTCGGGCTGAGTAGCCGTCGCTGTGTGGTTCACGAAATGTCCTTATTGACTTGCTAATTAGTCAAAAAAATTTGACTGGGTCAGCAGGCCCCCTCTCCGCGAGGGAGAGGGGGTCGAACCAGCGGAGACAGAAAATATTTGGCTGACTCGCCACCACCATTGTGATGATGGTTTAGCGGCTGCACAGGCACAATTTTCACCAACAATCTCAGGGCGAGGCAAGCGCGAAATATTTCTGTCAAAACATCGATTTTTTCGATGATTTGCGTTGGGTGGCGTGTGTATCGAGACGTCGCGCGCACTGGCGTGCTGAGGCAATGGCCACGGCCATGTTGATCGACGTGGGATCGGCGCGATAGCTCGCAAAAAGAGTGAGCGGCGGCAACGACAACACCGAGCGCACGATGCAAACTTCGCGCGTGGTACTCAGCCGCATTGCCGCAGCGTAGGGCAACGTGGCAATTCCAAAGTTCGCTTCGACGAGTTCTGCCATCGCTGAGATAGAAGAAATTGCATGAATGCGCGCCCCCTCAATCTTGGCATGGCGCAACAAGTCGACCAGTGCGACGTAAGGTTGAGAACCCCGCTGAAAAGTCATGATGTCCATGGCGACGAGTTGCTCCGCGCTGTGACTTCGCTTGCTCTGCATGCTGCGATTGCCCATGAAAACCATAGGCATCTCGGGCATCGGCTCACTTCGCACCCCGTCGCCGTTTGCTGGAGCTGCGGCGAACGCGAGATCGATTACCCCACGTCGCACGTGATCGAGCAGCAGCGGTGTAGTTTCCACAGTGAGCTCAATGGCGATTCCCGGATGCTGATTGCGTAAGTCCGACAACCAGTCAATGAGCCACGAGTGCATCACCGACTCAATCGCACCGACCCGCAGCACTTGATCACCGATGATGTTTCCGCCGTTGAGTTCTGCCTTAGCAAAGCGCTGAAGTTCTAGCAGCTTTTGCGCATGCACCAGAAACCGTGCGCCCGCCACTGTCAACCGGAAAGACTTGTCGCGGCGATCCAGCAGCAGCGTTCCGAGCTCTTCTTCAAGCCCGGCAATCCGTGACGACATCGCCGACTGCGTGATGAACAACTTCTCCGCCGCGCGCGATATCGAGCGCAAATTTGCAACCCAATAGAACGCCTCAACGAAACGGAGATTCATCGCAAGCTCGTAGGATGCGACGCTACTACTGCGGACCCATGATCCAGTCGGGCACGACCGTAACAATTTGCGGGAAAACGGTAATTAACAAAATGCACACAACGAGCATCACAAAAAACGGAATAGCCGCGCGTGCTATGACGGTGCTGTCCGTGCCGGTCATGTTTTGCAGCACGAACAAGTTGAACCCGACGGGTGGAGTGACCTCTGCGATTTCAACCAGCAGGATGACAAAAATTCCAAACCAGATCAAGTCGAATCCCGCTTTCTGGATCATGGGTAGCACCACAGCAGCGGTGAGCACAATCATCGAAATTCCATCGAGCGCGGTGCCCAGCACAATATAGAAAAGCGCGAGTACCGCAATCAATGCGTACGGGTGGAGATTCATGGCGTTTACCCATTCAGCGAGCTCGCGCGGAATCCCGGTAAATGCCATCGTAAGCTTCAGAAATGCCGCGCCTGCGAGGATGAACATAATCATGCACGAAACGCGGGTGGCGCTCATCAGCGAATCGCGGAAACTCTGCCATGTAAGCATCTTGCTCTGCCAAGCGATGACCAGTGAGCCCAACACGCCGTACGCCGCACATTCGGTCGCAGTCGCCCAGCCCGCAATCAGTACCGCTACGATGAAGACGATGAGCAAGGTACACGGAATTAAATGCCGCGACTCGTAAATTTTTTGTCGAAAGGTCATGGAGACACCCGATACGGGCACCTTGTCAGGATTGCGAATCGACCACCACGCGATGTAGCCCGAAAACAAACACATCAAGATCAGGCCAGGCAAAAAACCAGCAAGAAAAATTCGAATGATTGATGCATCGGCTGCTACGGCGTACACCACCATCGTTATCGACGGCGGAATCAAAATGCCGAGCGTGCCCGCCGTTGCGAGCGAGCCAATCGCAAGTTTTTCGTCGTAGCCGCGGCGCTTCAGTTCCGGTAGCGCGACTTTGGCGATGGTCGCGCAGGTCGCCGCTGACGAACCCGACACCGAGCCGAATATGCCGCAACCGAGGATCGTCGTGTGCATCATCCGTCCCGGAACTCGATTGAGCCACGGTGCAAGGCCTGAAAACATTTGCTCCGAAAGCCGCGTGCGAAACAAAATCTCGCCCATCCAGATAAACAGCGGTAATGCTGCCAACTCCCATGACGCGCTGGATTCCCACATTGAATAGAACAAATTCTTGCCCCAAATCGCAGGGGGTTGAGCCGTAAAAAACACCATACCGACCCAGCCGGTGATTGCGAGTGTCATCGCAATCCACACGCCGCCGCATAAGAGCAGCATCATGACGATGAGAAGAATGCCTCCGATTTCTGCCACGCCCATGATTACATGTCCTCGCTAAAGTCGCCCTTGGCGTGCCGTTCCTCGACCGCAAGGACATAGTCGGGACGATGACCCATGGCGACGTTGATCCACTCATCAAGCAATGCAACAAACAACAACAGCGAGCCGATAACAATGGAACTTTGCGGTATCCACTTTTTCAACGGGATCAGCCCATCGGCAACATCCCCGAACAGGTAGCTGTCGTACACGTACACGGCGACTGAATAAGTCAAATACGAGGTGAAAAGTACACCCACAGACAGGGCTGCCAGCTCAACCCAACGGCGACCCGTTGGCCCAAATTTCTCAATCACCAGGCTCATACGAACGAAGTCGCCGTGATGAAAAGTATGTGCCAAACCGAAGAAGGCCGCGGCCGCTGTCATCCACGAAACAATGTCATCCGATCCGCCCACGGGCACGTGGAAGGTTCGTAGTAGTGCAGCGCCGAGCATCACTATAAAGATGCCAAACACAAAGGCTGCGCTCACGTAGCCAAAAAAATCTATGCTTCTATGAACCCAATGACGCATACCGTTTCCCCCTATCCAATATCCCAATGTCCAACAAAAAAAATGTACTGCGTTTCTCGTAGGATGCTCAACACGCGCTAAAGTGGCGATGATTGCGATTGTGTCGCTGCGCTGAGAAGACGACAAGCAAAAAGAATTTCTATCGCCTCATCGACTTTTTCGATGAAGCTGTAGGTGATAAGTGCGAAAAAAAGCCAGCGTCGATTTTCGATATCGCTGGCTGAATGCACAATCACGCCCCTCGTCAACGAGGCAGCGCAGTGAAATTACATCTTTAAAAATGTCTCTAGTGCAGCCTGAGCATCCGGCCCCGCCTTTTTGACCCAGTCGGCAGCCATCGTCTCGCCAATTTTGCGTAGCTCGGCGGCAAACGCGGGCGCAGGCGGAACAAAGTTCATGCCCTTCGCCTTGAGCTGGTCGGCGTACCATGTCGTTTTCTCAGCGGAGACTTTCCAGCCACGCGCTTCAGCGTCTGCGCCCGCCTTGAGCACTGCATCTTGCGTCACCTTGTCCAGGGCGTTGAAAGCGGCGCGATTGACGATGATTCCGTTCATCGGCAGCCATGCTTGCACGTCGTAGAAGTTTTTCACGTGCTCATACGTTTTTGAATCAAAACCCGTAGCCCCGGAAGAGACGTAGCTTTCGACCACACCGGTTGCGAGTGCCTGCGACAGCTCAGCCGCTTGAATCGTGACCGACTGTGCACCTGCCAATTCACCCAAACGCGCAGTCACCGGCGAATAGGAGCGCCACTTGCTTCCTTTCAAATCCGACAATTGTGCGAGGGGCTTCTTCGAGTAGATGCCCTGCGGTGGCCACGGTACGCTGTAGAGCAACATCAGCCCTTGCTTGGCGAACCGGTCCTCGATCATTTTGCGGGACGCTTTGTACAGTTTTGCCGATAGATCGTAGCTAGTAGCGATAAACGGGACGCCCGAAATACCGAACATCGCGTCTTCGTTTTCCAGATTGGTGAGTAGCACTTCACCGATCTGCGCTTGACCGCGTTGCACCGCAGGCTTGATCTCAGGCGCTTTAAACAGCGACGCGCCAGCATGCACCGTGATCTTTAGTTTTCCACTGGTCGCTTTGTCAACATCATTGGCAAACATCACCAGATTTTCCGAGTGGAAATTACCCGGCGCATAAGCGGCTGGCAAATCCCATTTTGTCTGTGCGAAGACGGACGTCGTAGCCATTGCGGCCACCAGTGCAAGTAATCTTGCGTTAAATTTCATTGCGATCTCCATTGACTCGGATAACTGTTTAGCTGAGGGTTGTTGCGTTCGTGCTGACAAAGTATGTTGCACCATCCGAAACGATAGCGCAACTGTAAGGCTGACGCTGGATAATAAGTGCTAACTTAAGCGTTGTATCAACGACCGTTCAATACGTAGACATTTGTATTCGGTTTGTGGCCCCATCTTTTGGCAACTTCGTACCGGAGGCGATACGTCACGCCATGAGTTCTATGAAATGGCGAACGTATGACTGCTAACGACAGCGCTGAGATTGATCGCTTCTGTGATCACTTGTGGTTATCAGACGGACTCGCTCCCGCGACCCTGGCAAGCTATCAGCAAGACATGGCGCGCTTCTCTAAATGGTGCGAGACACGAAAGTTAGCGTCCGCGGATGTGGCAAGAAGCGACATCGAGGCCTATCTCGCTTCGCAATTTGCCGAATCGGCGCGAGCCAGCTCAGTCAATCGGCGGCTTTCGACGCTGAAGCGTTTTTATGGATGGCGAGTACACACGGGGCAATTAACGCAAAACCCTTGCGATTTGATTGATGCACCGCGCAATGCCCGGTACTTACCAAAAAATCTGTCGGAAACGCAAGTGGACGCGCTACTGGCCGCACCTGACACCGCGACACCATTGGGTGAACGAGATCGCGCCATGCTCGAAACGCTCTACGCATCGGGCTTACGGGTGAGCGAGCTGGTGGGGCTTAAACTTATTCAAGTCAACTTGGAGCAAGGCGTCATCAAAGTGCTCGGCAAGGGCTCAAAAGAGCGGCTGGTGCCGTTGGGCGAGTTGGCGGTGACCTGGATTAAGCGCCATCTCGCTGGCACCAGGGCGTATTGGCTTTGCCCACCCAAACGCAGCGACTTTCTATTTCTCACAGCACGCGGCGAGCCGATGACGCGTCAAGCATTCTGGTACGTGATCAAGCGGCATGCGGTGACCGCCGGGATCAGCTCCGACGCCTTGTCGCCGCACACGTTACGCCATGCGTTTGCGACCCACTTGCTCAATCATGGCGCTGATTTGCGGGTGGTGCAAATGCTGCTCGGACACAGCGACATCACCACCACGCAAATCTACACACACGTGGCGCGAGAGCGACTAAAACACATCCATCGGGAACACCACCCGAGAGGAAAGTAACGGAAACATGGCCAAAGCAGAAGAGATCCCGGCGACACAAGCAATACGTGCGCTACGCGTGCACAGCGCTGCGTTTACGGCGCATATCTATGAATACGTCGAACGCGGAGGCACTGAACATTCTGCGGAGTTGTTGGGTGTGGATGAGCACACAGTGATCAAAACCATTGTGCTGGAAGACGAGACAAAGGTCGTATTCATTTGCCTGCAACATGGCGATCGAGACGTCTCAACCAAGAGTTTGGCGCGGATTCGCGGCTGCAAGACGATCTCGCCCTGTGCGCCAGAAACCGCGCTGCGCCATACCGGCTACATGGTGGGAGGCACTTCACCCTTTGGAACACGCAAGCCGCTTACGGTGTATTTAGAGCGCACCATATGCGACTTGCCGCGAATTTATATTAACGGTGGTAAGCGTGGTTTTCTGGTGGGCATCGATCCGGCGGTGGTAGTCAGGCTACTCAAACCCATCCTGGTGGAAGCCAGTGCGCTGAAGTAGCAATCTTCGCCGTTCCGCGCAATTTCAAGCGCCAATCGAGTGCGGTTTAGTACATTATGCAAATGGCATCGACACGTCCATCCACTGGTTCCAAAACTTCGCCCCTAGCTCTGTGTCCCTGGTCGTTTGCCGGCGGCAGCGATGTCGGGCGGCAGCGCGCGCACAATGAAGACGCGATTCTGGTCGACCCTGAGCGAAAACTCATTGTGCTGGCCGATGGTATGGGTGGCTATCAAGCCGGCGAGGTTGCCAGTCAGCTCGCGGTAGAAGTGGTTCGCGACGAATCCGTAAGCACGGTCGTCTCCGAGGCAGATCTCGGTCGCATCGACCCGGACACAGGTATCTCGGTGGCCATGCGCCAGTTACGCGCAGCCATCGAGACCGCCAATAACCGCATATGTAGCGTGGCACGGGGGCGTGAAGAATTAAACGGGATGGGCACCACAATAG
>JAYSUK010000359.1:0-2908 GCA_043719085.1 Burkholderiales bacterium
GTACAAGCAGATGCACGCGGAAGTCAACCGCGTCGCCGCCATGCTGCAGGCGCTTGGGGTTGCCAAAGGCGACCGCGTGTTGATCTACATGCCGATGATCCCGGAGGCAGTGTTCGCAATGCTTGCCACGGTGCGCATCGGCGCGATTCACTCGGTGGTGTTTGGTGGTTTCGCATCGGCCTCGCTCGCCACGCGCATTGATGATGCCAAGCCCAAAGTGATCGTGTCCGCCGACGCGGGCATGCGCATGGGTAAGGTTGTTCCGTACAAGCCCTTGCTCGATGCAGCCATTGTTTTGGCCGTACATAAGCCCGCAAAAGTGCTGCTGTTTGATCGCAAACTTGAGCCTATGCAAACAACGCCAGGTCGAGACGTCGACTGGGCCGGTTTCCGTCTTACACACATGATGAAGCAGGTGGCGTGCGTTTGGGTTGAGTCGTCGCACCCGAGCTACATCCTGTACACCAGCGGCACCACCGGCAAGCCCAAGGGCGTGCAGCGCGACACCGGCGGTTATGCGGTCACGCTGACCACCAGCATGTACAAGATTTTCGGTCTCAAGGCCGGTGAAACGATGTTCTGCACCAGCGACATTGGCTGGGTGGTGGGTCATTGCTACATCGTGTACGGCCCGCTGCTCGCGGGCTGCACCACCATCATGTACGAAGGCGTTCCGCTGCGGCCCGACCCGGCAATCTGGTGGAAGATATGCGCTGAGAACAATGTGAAAACCATGTCGTCCTCGCCCACCGCGATTCGTGTGCTGAAAAAGCAGGACGCGAAATTCATGCAGCAATACAAGCTGCCCAATCTCAAATATCTGTTCCTCGCCGGTGAGCCGCTCGACGAGCCGACCGCGCGCTGGGTCAGCGATGCGCTCGGCGGCGTCGCCATCATCGACAACTACTGGCAAACCGAGAGCGGCTATCCGATCATCTCCACGCAAATCGGCGTTGAAGACACGACGCGCAAATTCGGCTCGCCATCGTTCCCGGTGTACGGCTTCAACGTCAAGCTCAAGAGCGAAGCCACGGGCAAGCTCACCGCCGCTAACGAAAAGGGCGTGTTGACTATCGTGCCACCGTTGCCACCGGGTGCAATGACGACTGTGTGGGGTGACGATGACCGCTTCGTGAGCACCTATTTTTCGACATTCGCCGATGAGCAGGTGTACTCCAGCTTTGACTGGGCAACGCGGGATGCGGAGGGCTATTACTTCATCCTCGGACGCACTGACGACGTGATCAACGTGGCGGGGCATCGCCTCGGCACGCGTGAAATTGAAGAGGCGCTGCAGGCTAACCCGATGGTCGCGGAGTGCGCGGTGGTGGGCGTGGCCGACCCGTTAAAAGGCCAGGTTCCGATTGCATTCGTGGTGCTGAAAGACCCAGGCATGGCGTCCGACGCGACGAAGGTGGCGATTGCGCAAACGGTTGACAAAGAGATCGGTGCCATCGCACGACCCGCTGCGGTTTATCTCGTGACTTTGCTGCCAAAAACGCGTTCAGGAAAATTGCTGAGACGCTCAATTCAGGCGCTCGCCGAGGGGCGAGACCCGGGGGACTTGACCACCATCGAAGACCCGGCCGCGCTGGCGCAAATCCGGGCTGTGTTTGCAAAATAGGTGTGCGCGCCGCGTGATTGGCGCTTCGTTGCCATAATTACAGAATGGCAGTTTCAAACTCATACATTTCATACTTGGCGGGCGCCGTGCTTGCGTCCGCCCACTTGTCCGGCTGCGCCGTTGTTGAAACCGGCGCGTCGGTGGTCAAGGCGACCGCTAGCGTGGCAAGCGCGACCGTCGGCGTTGCCTCCACAGTGGTCGGCACAACCGTCGTGGCCGGAAGCGCGGCGGTGTCCGCGGCCAGCGCCGCCAAATCGGTCACCGTTGCCGCGGTCGGCACAGCGGTCGCAGCCGGTTCGCTGGTTGTTGTCGGCGCACAAGCCGTCGCCAGCGCCAACCGCCACAACGATGTCGCCATGATCAGCGTGGTGGCCACCGCACCCGACCGTTTCAGTGCGACCGATGGGCGCAAATGGGTCACGCGAAACTGCCCGGACGTGGCGATCGGTCAGCCCGCATTGTGGGTAGCTACGCGCTCCGGCGAAAACGAAATTCGTGTCAATGCCAGCACGCGTTGCCCTGTGCTCTTGCTTGAATAAACCGCTGAACACAACGCTATGAATGCCCATCCCGATCTGCTGAAGTGGCTCAACGAATGCCTCGCTCGTGGGCATTCAGCGGAGAGCCTCACCGCATCCGCGTTGCAAACTGGCTGGCACCCAGATGTGGTGCGTGCGTCAATGTCCGAGGCCGTAGGCAGCGAACTGCTAGCGCATGGCGCAGGCGCACCAGCCACCACCGCTGCCGGCCAATTGCCTGGCCCCGACCTGGCGCAGTCGCCCACGTTTATCGACACCCCAGATCGGCGAGTTGACATCTGGACCGTGGTCAAACATCCACGCGTGATTGTGTTCGGAAATTTGCTCTCTCACGAGGAATGCGACACGCTCATCGATCTTGCGCAGCCCAAGCTCACCCGATCGCTTACCGTTGACAATAAGACCGGCGGGGACGAGCTCAACGCCGCCCGAACCAGTGATGGCATGTTCTTCGCACGCGCGGAAAATCCGGTGGTCGAGCGAGTGGAGAAACGCCTTTCCGAATTGCTACGCTGGCCGTATGAAAACGGCGAGGGCCTGCAGGTGCTGCGCTATCGCCATGGCGCGCAGTACGTGCCGCATTACGATTACTTCGATCCGGCGCAACCGGGCACGCCAAAAATATTGACCCGAGGTGGGCAACGCGTAGCCACCATCGTGATGTATTTGCGCACACCCGAACGCGGCGGCGCAACCATCTTCCCAGACATCGGACTAGAAGTCGCACCCATCAAAGGCTCGGCCG
>JAYSUK010000360.1:0-2896 GCA_043719085.1 Burkholderiales bacterium
TAACGACCGCGCCTTCAGTTTCGACCATTATCTAAACCGCTACAAAGAGCGCCATCTCGACCTGATGGATTTCATGGCCATGTATCAGGCACGCGCCAATGCGCCGCTCGACACCATGGCCAAGCTCTGCGGTTTCCCCGGCAAGCTGGGCATGGACGGCAGCCAGGTGTGGCCTGCGTTTCAGCGCGGAGAACTCGCCGAGATTCGCGCCTATTGCGAGACCGATGTGGCGAATACTTACCTGCTCTTTTTGCGGTTTATGGCGATGCGTGGCGACTTGAATCGCGCTGAGTACGACGCTGAGATTGCATTGCTACGCACGAAGCTCGCCGCGACCAACGCGCCGCATTGGCAAGAATATTTGACCGCGTGGGACGTTGCGTGATCGAACGCTGTTTTCAATGTCGTCGCCCCTGCGAAGGCAGGGGCCCAGCGTCTTCCGTCGCAAACGCACCTCGATCATCATCCAAAAGTCACTGGGTTCCTGCCTTCGCAGGAACGACGAAGGGGTGAGTATTGACTGGTTGACGCCTGCCGCGCAAATGCCGTGGCCTGTCGTCACGCCATTTCGTATGCGCCCGAATCTGGAAAAACTTGATCCGATTGCGCCTGCACTGTTGTTGCGTGACGAGTTAGCGGATGTTTATCGACGCGAGCGGGAGCTAGTAACTGCAGCACATTGGGAACGTTCGATGGTGGGCACGGCAAATGCCGACGTGTTGAGCGCAGTGTCGGCCTTGCTCCTTCTCCCCGGGGGTGAGAGTTGGGGTGAGGGAGTTGGCGCACTATCCAAACTTGGATGTAGCACCACTTCCCTCTCCCCTAGCCCCCCGGCCTCCGCCGGGGCAGGCTCTAACCCCCCGGGGGGAGGGGAACAAGGCATCGCTCTCAATATGCAAGAAGACTTCGTCATCCTCAAACAAGACAACGAAACCCTACGCACCGAATACCTCTCCGTCTGCTTCCCCTCACGCTGGGATCCACGCGAAAAACTCGGCCTTGATTTCGCGGCGATTCATGCGCCCGTCGCCGACAACCAGATGCTCCTCGCTGCGGGCCCAAACATCATGACCATGGCCTTCATGCAGCAACCGATGCTGCGGCACGTCTGGCTCATCGTGCCAGCGGCGAGCCTGGACCAGCATCCTGAGAAGAATCAGGCGTGGTGGAGTGAGGCGCTGGCCGATCCATCGCCGCTGTTGCCGCGCCTTTTCTTCCGTATTGAACGGCAAACGACGTGGCCGTTGCCGCATTTGCAGCGCGCTGTGTTCTTCATTCGTTTGATGATGAGTCCGCTGGTTGATGTACTGAATTCGCATTCCCCCGCTCGCCCTGAGCGCAGCGAAGGGTTTGATAGCAACCCATCGCGCGCCGCAGAACTCGCGGCAACGCTCCGCTCCATGAGCCCAGCCATAGTCGCCTATCGCGGTATGACGGCGGCGATGCCCAGATTGTTAAATGAACTGGATGGCATGCAGTGATCTACGCATCAAATTCACACTCAATCTCGTCGCGCCTGCGCAGGCAGGGGCCCAGCGACTTCCGTGGCATACGATCCTCCCTGCTCAACGAAAAGTCACTGGGTTCCTGCCTTCGCAGGAACGACGAAAAATTTGAAATGCAGAATTATTCATGAGCGAATTCGGCTCGCACCGCGCCCGCAAGCGCTTCGGTCAAAACTTTCTGGTCGATCAATCGATCATCAATCGCATCGTCGAATCGATTGATCCTCGCGCGGGTCAGCACATCGTTGAAATCGGCCCTGGACAAGCCGCGCTCACGCGCAAACTCATCGCAGCGCTCGGGCCAAAAGGCAGCATCGACGCCATCGAAATCGACCGCGATCTAGTGGCGCGGCTGGTGCATGAGTTTGATGCGGGCAAGTTACGCGTGCATCAGGCCGATGCGATGGAGTTTGATTTTGCGACCTTGCCCGCACCGCTTCGTGTCGTCGGTAATCTGCCGTACAACATCTCCACGCCGATCCTGTTTCGGCTGTGCGAGTACGAGGACCGCATCTCGGACATGACCTTCATGCTGCAAAAAGAGGTTGTGGATCGCATGGCGGCACTCGCGGGCGAGGACGCACGCGGGCGGCTGTCGGTGATGCTGCAATATCGCTTCAAAATCGAGAAATGTTTCGACGTGCCGCCGACCGCGTTCAAGCCGGTGCCAGCGGTCGATTCGTCCATCGTTCGCCTCACGCCGCTGGCTGACAAACGCCTCAAACCCAAGGACGAAAAAGCGTTCGCGCTGATGGTCACCCACGCCTTCGCCAAACGCCGCAAGATGCTGCGCAACAGCCTGTCCGCCTGGGTCACGCCGGACGGCTGGTCAACCATTGGCGTCGACCCCAAAGCCCGCGCAGAAGATTTGTCGACGGCGGAGTTTGTGGCGATTAGTGATTGGGCGTTTGCGAATAAATTGCGATTGGATGCGCCCGCGCATTCGTCACATTCGTAGGGTGGGTTAGCGGCACGTTCGCAGGCAAGTCCGCACGGCACCCAACGTTGCGTGCCGCGTAACCCGCCGGTCGCGACGGGTTGAGTGTGATCCACGTTGGCGATGGGTATCGCTGCGCTCAACCCATCCTACTCGGCACTCGCTCCATTTCACCGCCGCTCCCGCACCGCCTGCGCCACGGTCGCCGCATCCACATATTCCAGCTCGCTGCCAATCGGGATGCCGCGTGCGAGGCGGGATACTTTGACGCCCTGCGGCTCCAGCAGCTCGGTGATGACGTGCGCGGTGACCTCACCCTCGTTGGTGAAGTTGGTGGCGAGGATCACCTCCTTGACCGTGCCGTCGGTGGCGCGGTTGACGAGGCGCTCCAGATGAATCTGCGCGGGGCCGACGCCGTCGAGCGGCGAGATGCGGCCCATGAGCACGAAGTAGA
>JAYSUK010000037.1:0-2307 GCA_043719085.1 Burkholderiales bacterium
GAATTGGGTGGCGTCGACTGCTTCCAACGCAGTTTGGCGCAGGGTTTTGGCCCCCTCTCCCGCTGCGCGGGAGAGGGTTGGGGTGAGGGCGGTTGCTAAGGCAGTCTGGTTCGCGGTTCCACCGCCCTCATCCGCCCTGTCGGGCACCTCGGTGCCAACTGGCACCAGTTGGTGCAAGCGCGCTGCGGGAGAAGGACATCCGGTCGTTTGCGTCTTCGGAACCACATCCATCCCCGCAAACCACTGATTGGTCGCGCGATAAATGATCGGCGTGCGGTGCCGCCAGCAGTGCATGTAGCTGTGGGTGAATTTCTCGGCCTTGAGGAGCGTGCCACGGCTCCTCATGTGTTCAACGATTTTCGGGTTGGCGTCCCAGATCGAGAGGCCGCCGAATTCCGGCAACGACTCCGCGTATTTGCCGTCGCCCATCACCGGCGTCAACACGTCCGTGTCTTTCACGCCGTTGGCGCGACACGATAAAAAGTCTTCGATCCCGTACGCAGGTGACGAATGAACGATGCCGGTACCGGTGTCGAGCGTGACGTATTCCGCGAGATAGATTGGCGAAAGGCGGTCATAAAACGGATGCGCAAATGCAATGTGATCAAGTGCTGTGCCCTTGCACGTTGCGATCACTTTG
Source organism: Burkholderiales bacterium (assembly GCA_043719085.1). Taxonomy (GTDB): domain Bacteria; phylum Pseudomonadota; class Gammaproteobacteria; order Burkholderiales; family Casimicrobiaceae; genus Casimicrobium. The sequence goes on from JAYSUK010000037.1 coordinate 641, forward strand.
CCCTGCATGCCCCAGTTTTGGAGGCACGCGGTAACACGCTCCGCAGCGAGCAGCAACAACGGTCGCGCAGCATCGGTCGTCTCAACCAGCGCGTACTCAAATTCTGGATGAACGTTGAGCGCTTGATTGGCCGGCAGCGTCCACGGCGTGGTCGTCCAGATGGCGAGCATTCCCGTTTCATGCGGCAGCTTGGTCAAGCCAAACGCCTTCGCCAGTTTGTCGTTTTCACGGAACGCAAAACCAACGTCCACCGCGACATCAACCTTGTCCTGATACTCAACCTCGGCCTCGGCCAGCGCTGAGCCGCAGTCGAAACACCAATTTACGGGCTTTAAGCCACGGAACACATAGCCCGCGTCATAGATCTTGCGCAGCGCACGGATTTCGTCGGCCTCGTTGCGCGGATTCATCGTGGTGTAGGGGTTCTCCCACTCGCCGAGCACGCCAAGCCGCATGAAGTCTTTCTTCTGCTTCTCGATCTGCTCGGTGGCGTAAGCGCGGCTCTTCGACTGCACTTCCTGGGGTGGCAGCCCCTTGCCGTATTTTTTCTCGATCTGGATTTCGATCGGCATGCCATGGCAATCCCAGCCGGGCACGTACGGCGCGTCAAAGCCCGCCATCAGTTTTGACTTAACGACAATGTCTTTCAGAACTTTGTTGACCGCGTGACCGATGTGAATGTCGCCGTTGGCGTACGGCGGGCCGTCGTGCAGCACCCACAGCGGACGGCCCTCCGCCTTGGCCTTGGCGCGGATGGCGTGGTAGAGCTTTTTCTCGGTCCACTCCGCCACCCATTTAGGCTCGCGCACGGCCATGTTGCCGCGCATCGGAAACGGCGTGTCGGTGAGATTTAACGTGGACTTGTTGTCGAGTTTTGGCGCTTTGGTAGAAGTCGTATCCATACTAGCAATCGAGGGAGCCGCGTCCCATTGTGGAGGCGGTTTGAGGTGAGTGTGTAGTGCTGTCCGGGCGGGCGACAAGGTCAATTGCCCGTGACACGCGCTGTCGCCGGCAACCTGGACACCAGCGAACCGGACGTGCGCGAGCCGAGTGATCAACGCGTCGTAAAGACGGAAAGGCGGGGCTTAGCCCCTCATAATTCGTCGGCGCATTGATGCGGGACGGCGATGTGTAAACGGAGACCATTGCAGGGTACAGAACAAGCTCATGGGCTCTATTTTGACTTGTTTTCAGTTTGACAAAATCTGAACACTTCGACTAGCTCATTTCATTGGGCTTAACCCACACCCAGTCGGAGCCTTCACTGACCACGTCGCCGATTTCATAGCGACGGCCGGAGCCCTGTACCTCGTAGACCACTGACGCCTGATAGTCGGCTGTGTTCATGATCCAGGACGCGCCCATAATGGGGCGTCCGAAAAATGCGCTGCGCAACCGAATCGCCTTAAACACCGCGCTGGCCATCACGGTGGACGCATTGTCGCGGTATAGCCCCGAGCGCGAGCGCAGCGTGCGAAGCTCGATCATGTCAACCTCGCGTGAAATCACTTGCAGGCCAAGCTCAACATGGCCTGCCGGCAATTTCAGTAGCCGCACGATAGTGGCGATCTGCCAGCCGGCGTGAGGTTCTTCTTCGGTCACCACGGCGATGTCACGCAGTCGCAACTTCTGCGTGGAGGTGTTGGGCATTACGCAGCGATAGCCGG
>JAYSUK010000361.1:0-8067 GCA_043719085.1 Burkholderiales bacterium
TCCAGGCCGACGATGGAAATGGTGCGCTCTTCACCGCGAAGATTCACCACCGTGACCGTCGCTCCAAAAAATATCTGGTCAATATCGCGATTGGCGGGATCAATCACCTCCGCCGTGTCGAGCCGCTTGATCAGGTAACGGGTGCGCCGATCAATCTCGCGCAGCCGCCGCTTGCCGTAAAGATAATCGCCGTTTTCGCTGCGGTCGCCATTGCTCGCCGCCCACGACACAATGCGCGTCACCTCCGGGCGATCCACCACGGTCAAGTGCTCCAGCTCCGCCTTCAAACGACCATGCCCGCCCGGCGTCATGTAATTTTTTGAACCCGCCGGCAACGCAGGCAACGCGATGTCGTCAACGTCGACCTCGCTGTTGTCCAATGCGTCAGGATTTTCTTTAGTGAAAGCTTTGCTCATCTGTGCTGCGCCGCAGACCGACGTTGTGGTGGCGGGAGGTGCATGTTAACGGAGTAGGATTGGCAGTTATCGCATCCGAGTTTGCATCGTACGGGGTTGCGGGCGCCGTCTGCCGAAAATATGCGAGGCGAGTCTCTCTCCCTACCCCTATTTAATATTGGCCTAACGGACTTCCCAAATCTTCATTCGTCCTGAAGAAATAAGCGTGTTAACTGGTTTAACGCCGACTCTTTTTCAGGCACATATTTGCGTAACTCGGCACGCAACCTAACAAGATCGCCGTCGACCAGCCTTAGATGGTTAGACAACAGTGCGAGTACAAAATCCGCCACTACTGCGCGATCGGGGGCGCGTTTTGACTTGCTCCATCTAATAATCGTTGAAGTCATTAGTGAGCTCGAATTCGCGTCCGATTGGTAATCTATTTCGCTGGGCCGCGCCGCCCAAAGTAGCGAAGCGCGTATTGAATTGTCAGAAAATCTGCTAAACGAGTCCGCGTCAATCAACACCTGTTCAAACTCACTACTTCTAAGCGTTTGATCTAGCGGAAGGTTTGACGCGTCGCGTGCTCGCTGCAAGACCGAGCAAAAAGCAAGGTGCAATAACGACCGATTGAACGTTGCGGCGTCGTAATCTGGCGGCAGGAAAACGGCGTTCTGAGTCAAATTGTGTGCATCGGTATGCCGTAAAAACGGTATTGTTTCGTCACTGTCCGCAGCTAAAGATTCAATAGCATTGAGGTCGAGTATCTGCAAGGCACGTGCAATCGTCGGCATCGGCTCCTCGCCAACGCTAGCTGGCCACCAAACATGGTATTGGTACATGCCGTCTTTCCACGAACGCTCCAGCGATATCTTCAGCAAATTTGCAATAGGTAGTGAAGGGGAAAGATGAAAAGCCACGACATAGATGATTTTTGCGCGCGGTTGAATTTGTCGAAGTTCGGCGCTCAACGCAACAAGTGCATGCCCTGAGCCAACTGCGTCACAAACCACAATGATTGGCTGTTCGGCATCAACCGTAAGCGCGACCGTTACGTCTTCAGCCGGTATCGCCGTTTTCGCCCTCAGCCCCGCGACCCGCAATCGCTCGGTCACTAGTGCCGCCAAGTCGGTGGCATTCGCGCCACCGACAACCACGACAGCAATTTCGCTTTGAAGTTCGGCGCGTTCGATGGTCGATTCAATCCACGGCGTGATCGCAGTCCTCACATCTTCAAGTTGAAAGATCCTCGGCGCTAGTGAAATGCGGCGTAACTTATTGGCGCCCTGCGTTGGTTGATGTGCTCGAAAGATGTCGAGGCTCTGGATCGCCAGCATGCTCGAAAGCTCTTGAGCGGACGCCTTATGTTTCATCGTGATGCGGACTAAACGCGGCTTCTTATGCTCGAACAAGAAGTGTTCGCCCACTACACGCATCGGAATGGAGCCATTTAGTGCGTCATTAGGGTGTTCTGTCATTTCACCGTCAGTGAAATTGACGGGCGGTGCGATCTTGAAAAGTACTGATTCGGACGAATCGGCAAACGAGAAAAGTGTGACAACCAGATTTGCCGACAATCCGGTCCTTTTCTTCACCGCATCGGAGAGACCGGAACTAGACGAAGCGGAGATGAGAACGAAATCCGCGCCGTCATTAGAAAACGTTCCGAGCCCGTCAACACCATCCCATGAGTGAAAACTTTCAATCCTCGGAGGCACTTCGCAGACTTTGAACAGTATCGCGTGCGTCGCGGCCGATAACGCCACAGCGAGAATTGTGACTGAGTCAATATGTATCCTTTTGACCGTAGAGAAGCTCAAACGTCGCATTAGCGCCAGCCCGATAAAACTTGCCTCAGGCCCATTTAGGCTAGCGTTTTCCGCTCGTATGAAATGCTTAGAGCAGCGAGTCGATGTTTTGCGGAAATGATAGCCAGCTGGAGCCTCGAGAACAACGGCTCCTCGTTCAATCAATCGTTGCATTCCATCGAGCCATGCACGATCAAACGTAGCAGCGTCTTCCCACCAGCCTGAACCTTGGAGCTCCGTTCTTTGGCGCCTCATCGGCATGCTTTTAGTCGGTGTCATCGAGGCGCTTAGCGCCACCAACTGCATCGGTCGTTCGCCAAGAAGTTCGAAGTCAGAAATTAGACTCGAGGAGGCCAAAATTTCTGCCGTTTCCTCGAATTCATAGCTACAGCAATAGACGACAAACGCGTCGACCGGGAACATGGAATCACGCAGCGCAAGCCGGACCTCTTCTCGGAGCTGGTTGGGTTCAGCTCCTCCGAAACCTTTAAAGAAAAACATAACACCTTGGCTGGTTTCACCCGTCCATACTTCGCTTGTCCACCATAGATATTGGGCCATCGCTTACACCTCCACCGCGCCGCCAACGGGCACTAGTGGCAGTAGCAATGTGACGCAAGCGCCTGATATTTCAGGTAGTAGGGGGCTCCGAGAATCCCAATTTTCAAACTCTGGGGGCGTTTCTTCTTCTGACGGCTTACTGTAGTCGCGCACTACTCGAATGCGCGAGGTTCTGACAACGATCATTCCGCCGAGCTTTCGCATGATGCGATGAACGTCAAAGAGTCCTATTCCGGCTGTGAAACGTAACTTCGACGTTTGGTGCTTCTTAAAGCACTCCGTGAGTATTGCTTGTTCGTCAGAGGCAGAAACCGTCGTTAAATCCGGATCGACAAGCACGCCTGATTCCTTAAGACTCTTGGCCGCGAGCCAAGTCCTTACAAGTCCTGGGCCGTTGTCTACGATGGATATTTCCAACAGAGGTATGGTGGGCGCCGCGTCCCACACTTTACCTTGTTGCTGAGCGCGTACTTTTCTTCTGGTGCGGCGCTCGAATGGGCTAAGCATCGCCGTGAACGAATCTTGGCCAGCTAGTCGCTGCAGATCGAGATCACACGCTCTGACCAAGACGGCGCGAAATGAGCGTGGAATCGTCTTGCCCGTTGCAGTTTGCATTCCGTGCTGTGCGGCATTTTGGTAAAGCTCTCGTGTAAGGTGACCAAACTCGCGACAAAACCATCTAACCGATACTTTGTTCGACTCCAAAGGCTTGAGTGACTTGAGCGCATTGACAGCTTCGACGAGAGCAGTGAGAAATTCCTCAAACTTGCCCTCCGGCGCGACTTCGGTGCCGATATGAAGTCTGGGTGGTCGCGATTCGTTGCCAATTCCCATGCCCATCGAGAAAGCTATTTCTGCCGCCTTGTCTCGGCTTGGCCGGGCAAAGAATGAGCCGGCACCCATGAGTTCGCTGCGCACACGGTCGGCTGCCTTATCCCGGAGTTTCATGTCTTGTCGCTTCAATCCGTCTGGATCTAGCGGGGGATGTTTTGGCGTCGATATGAGCCTATAGGCGGCGTACCAAAGCGGATCAGTCATTGCATCGGTGTGCGCCAAGCCGAGCGCGGACTCCAAGCCAATCCCGCCCGCATAGTCTTTGGGCAGTAGTCGGGCGATATGCCCAACCAATTGAAGCGCCGATGCTTCCTCGCCAAAATCGCCGTCAGCAGCTAACCGACTAGGCATGATTAACGATCCGGAAACTCGAAATTGCTCAATCATTTGAGGCGATAGGCTTTTTAGAAAATCGGCCTGCGCGGATACTGACTCTGGGAAGTGCATGTGGGTGCTCCTTACGTCGCATTGTCGCGCTTGTGTGTACCCAAACGAAATCGGAACAAACTTGAGGAAATCAAATGGCAGGCACCGATCCATTCCGCAGCTACCGTGAGATCCACCGGAATGCTCTTTCTTGCAAGCAAGCTTCAGCGCAAGTAACATTCAGTTAGGCGAAAAATATCTGGATATATGAACAGTTTTTATGAGCTTTTTGCTGGCGGGGGGATGGCTCGGTTGGGGCTTGGACCTAACTGGCGTTGCTTGTTTGCAAACGACTTCGACGCGAAAAAAGCGGACGCTTATGCGCAAAATTTTGGAAGTAATCAGTTGCGCGTTGATGATGTCGCCAATGTCACGGCGACTGATTTGCCTGATCGCGCCGACCTTTTGTGGGCTTCGTTTCCGTGCCAGGATTTGTCGTTAGCCGGTAAGGGCGTTGGGCTGTGCGGCGAACGTAGTGGGGCGTTTTGGCAGGTGTCTCGCCTGCTGTCAGAGCTTCGCGCACAAGATCGTCAACCGAGCATTGTTGTGCTTGAGAATGTCGTGGGCGCGCTGTCGTCAAACGACGGCCAAGACTTTGCGCAAATTGCGGATTCGCTTCGCCAAAATGGCTATCGATTTGGAGCGATGGTTCTCGATGCCGTTCATTTTGTGCCGCAGTCGCGTCCACGGCTTTTTGTTGTGGCCGTATTGCCTGAATTAGCGCCGGAACTTGCGATGCAGTCCGGCCTGGAACGGTCAGGGCCTTGCGTGCACTGGCATCCCAATCGCTTGGTCGAGGCGAAACTGTCTCTGCCTCAGTCCTGTCAGGAAAACTGGATCTGGTGGAACCTGCCGACACCGCCAAAGCGAACACAAGTTTTCGCTGACCTGATTGATACCGAGTCGCCCAGCATTGCCTGGCACACGGCGGAAGAAACGCAGCGGCTTCTCGACATGATGTCGCCTGTCAATCGCGAAAAAGTCTGGGTCGCGCAGCGTTCCGGCAAGCCTTGTGTCGGTGGCATTTATCGTCGCACGCGACTGGGCGTGCAACGCGCGGAGGTTCGTTTCGACGACGTGGCTGGTTGCCTGAGAACGGCGAGCGGTGGTTCGAGCCGACAGTCCATTCTTGTCGTTGACGGATTGAGCGTTCGTTCGCGCTTGCTCGCAACGCGCGAGGCTGCGCGCTTGATGGGCTTGCCTGAAACATACTCGCTGCCCGTCAATTACAACGAGGCTTACAGCCTTGTGGGCGACGGACTGGTGGTGCCTGTGGTTCGTTTTCTATCGCGGCATTTGTTGACGCCGCTGGCGTCCCAATCTGTGCGGTTGTCCGTTGCAGCTTGATTCGATGCCACTGAAGGCCGAGGCGTGTCTTGACTGAACGAATTGTTGAGCAGGCAACCTTTGAGACGGCGCAACTTGTCCCCGAGCTTGAGCGGTTTCTCGATCAACGCGGCTCGTTGCTCCATGCTGAAACGTCAGAGCCGATCAATCAAAAGATCGGCAATTTCAGGTATGGCGTTACGCCTTTTTCGACTACGACGGCGAGCCGATTTATGTGGGGCAGACCAACGAGCAGCTTCGTGTTCGCATACGCCGTCACCTGACCAATCAGCGCACCGACGCGGTGGCGATGAAGGTGCTCGACCCCTTCGAGGTCTTTGAAATTGAGATTTGGCCGCTGCCCGATTTTGAAGGGCAGGACATGAATGCAAGCATTGCCCGCAGGCTGAACTGGCTTGAGCGCGCGGTGTTTGATCGACTCATTGAGCAATCGCGCTTCAAAGCGATTCTGAATGAGAAAGACCCACCGTTGCACGTAGATGCAACTGCTGTCATTCCGACAGGCGTGCGTGGTCGGATCGTGAGCGAAGCGGTGCTCAAGCTCAGAGGGCATCCAGACACGCGAATCGCGCGACGGGCAGAAACACTCTCGCTATTGGCCAAGGTGATCGCCGAGCGTCGAGTGCAAAGCGGCCTGCGGCGAACGTTGCTTACGCAGGCAAAACGTTTGGCATGGCTCGCGGAACGACGGATGAACGAGCTTCGCGGACAGCCTGTTTCAGACGAACAGGCGCGCAGCTAAAACGGTCGAGACCGTACTGATCTCTGCCGAGCCAAGACGATTAGAAATTTGGCATTGGCTTATGTCAGAAACCCTTATTTCAATAGGGCTTGGAGCCTGTTTAGGGTTAAAGTCGAGTTTTGTGTAAAATTGGCCTTTAGCCCAATTGAAATAAGGCTTTCAAGAAAAAGCCATTGGCAAAATCAGAGGGTTTTAGCAGACCGCAGCGGCAATCAGTCGTCCAGCCGCAACGAAACCGTTGGCCGCTTACCCGGCGCGGTTGCAGGGATGACCGCAATCGCATGATCAAAAGCCTCGATCAAAGCCGCATGCAGCGCAGCATCGTTGCTCTCACCGTGCCCCATGACGGCCCCATCACGCATCACCATCATCCGATCCGCCTGCACGGCCAGCGGCAGGTCGTGCAGCACGGCGATGACGGTGTGGGTGCTGGCGAGACGGCGGAACAGGCGTGCGAGTGCGACTTGATGCGGCGGATCGAGGTGGGTGGTGGGCTCGTCGAGTAGCAGCACTGGGGATTGCGTGGCGAGTGCGCGCGACAGCGTTGATTTGCCCGCGCCATTGGGGCCGACGACCGCCGTCCACCCAGGCTCAAAAGTGCATGAGACGTCGTGCAACACGGTGCGTTCACCGAGCACGACGCGCAAATGTTCAGCGCGGATAGTCATCCGAATTTCCGGCGATGCAGCAGCCACAGCAGGTAGCCGCCGCCGAGAATGGCGGTGAGCACGCCGACCGGCAATTCCTGCGGCGCGATCAAGCCGCGCGCCAGCACATCCGCGCCGAGCAGCAGCACGCCGCCCATCGCGGCGCTGCCCGACATGCCCACCGTCGGCGAGGCGGTCCAAGAGTTCGGTTCCCCCTCATGGTGCGGCATGTTCGCTCCGTCCGGCACTCCGAGGACATAATACCGAGATCGTGAAGGCACTAGACTCAAAGACCGCGCAGGACAAGCTGGCTGGCGTAGGCTGCGAGCCGTACAAAGGAACGCCCGAACAGTTCGCCACGGTGATACGCGAGGATCTGCCCAAGCGGGCAAAGATCGTCAAGGTCTCTGGCGCAACCGTCGATTGAGCGAGGTGGGTATAAAAATGCCGCAGCTAACACCCGGCGCACTTGCCGGCCTGCGCGTGGTCGAAATGGGGCAGTTGATCGCTGGCCCTTTTGCCGGCAAGACGCTCGGCGACTTCGGCGCGGACGTGATCAAGATCGAGCCGCCGGGCAGCGGCGACCCGCTGCGTAACTGGCGCATGATTCAAGACGGCACCTCGGTGTGGTGGCAGGTGCAGTCGCGCAACAAGCGCTCGATCGCGCTGGACTTGCGTAACCCCGACGGTCAGGATATCGCGCGCCAGTTGATCGGCAAGGCTGACGTGCTGATCGAGAACTTCCGCCCCGGAACGATGGAGAAATGGGGCATGTCGTACGAGGAGCTCGCCAAGACCAACCCCGGTCTGGTGATGCTGCGCATCTCCGGCTACGGCCAGACTGGCCCGTACCGCGACCTGCCGGGCTTCGGCGCTATCGGCGAGGCGATGGGCGGGCTGCGCCACCTCACCGGCGAGCAAGGCCAGGTGCCGGTGCGTTGCGGCATTTCCATCGGCGATACGCTGGCAGCGTTGCACGGCACCATCGGCGTGCTGACGGCGCTGTACCACCGCAAGGTGAATGGCGGCCTGGGGCAGGTGATCGATGTGGCTCTGACGGAGGCTGTGTTCAACGTGATGGAAAGCCTAGTGCCCGAGTACAGCGCGTTCGGTGCGGTGCGCGAACCGGCGGGCTCGGCGCTACCCGGTATTGCACCGTCAAACGCGTATCGCTGCACCGACGGCGTGGTGTTGGTGGCCGGCAATGGCGACAGCATCTTCAAACGCCTGATGCAGGCCATTGGCCGCGACGACCTGGGCAACGACCCGGCGCTGGCCGACAACGCCGGCCGGGTAACGCGGGT
>JAYSUK010000362.1:0-2881 GCA_043719085.1 Burkholderiales bacterium
CGAATGTCGACAACGATTGGCAAATCAGACAACGAGAACATTGAGTCGATGAAATACGGGGCCATCTGCGCGGCACGATCAATCAACTTGTATTCACGGAAAATTTTCATCATCGCAAGCGCGGCCGCGACGCAGGCGGGATGCGCGCTGTAGGTGTAACCGTGGAAGAACTCGATGCCTTTTGCAGGTCCCGCGTTGGTGATCGTGTCGTAAATGTCGGTGCGTGCCGCGACCGCGCCCAACGGTTGCGCGCCGTTGGTAATGGCTTTGGCCATGCACATCAAATCCGGCGTCACGCCGAACGCTTGTGCGCCGAAATTGGCACCCATACGGCCCCAGCCGGTGATCACTTCATCAAACACCAGCAGAATGCCGTGCTGATCGCAAATCGCGCGTAGCTTGTCGAGATAGCCCTTCGGCGGTGGCAGGCACCCGAACGACCCCGCAGTCGGTTCAACAAAGACCGCTGCAATATTTTCACCGCCGTACATCGTGCAATATCGCTGCAAATCGTCGGCCAGATCTGCGCCAATTTCTGGCTGACCTTTAACAAATTTGTTCTGCGGCAGCGCGGTGTGCCGCATGTGATACACGCCGGGCAGTCCGACGCCGAACACCTTGCGATTGTTGACCATGCCGGACAGCGCCACACCGCCCATGTTCACGCCGTGATACGCACGTTCGCGGCTGATGAAAATTTGCCGATGACCCTGACCGCGCACGCGGTGATAAGCCAGCGCCATCTTCATCGCGGTGTCCACGGCCTCCGAGCCGGAGCACAGGAAAAACAGGCGATCCAGCCCTTTCGGCGTGAACTCGGCCACCTCACGCGCAAGCTGAAAACCCTTCGCGTGACCGCGCCCGAAAGGCATCGTGTAATCCAGCGTTTTCAATTGCTGGTACACCGCCTCCGCAATCTCCGGGCGGCAATGGCCTGCGGGCACGCAAAACAGGCCCGAAGCGGCGTCCAGCACCTTGTGACCGTCATCGGTCCACAGATACATGCCCTCGCCCTTTACGAATAATCGCGGCGTGGTCTTGAACTCCTTGTTGGGCGAGAACGGCATCCAGTAATTGTCGAGCGCGTGTGCGTCTTGCGTATGGGTGGCGGTGGTTACGTGCGGATCGGCGTGGCCCATGGGGACTCCTTGTGTGCGGCGTTGAAACTACCACCAGAGTAGGCTCACGCGTGCTGCGACAATAGAGCCAGATATGCGACAACGATTAGGCCAGTTGTGGCAAACCCGGTTTGCCCAGAGTGATCCCACCGAAACGCTGCAACAGCGCATCGCGGGCATGCTGCGCCGCGCTGTTCTGGAGCGCGCGATTCCGCTGGATTCGCCGCTGCCCTCTACACGCGAATTGGCGGGGGAGCTCGGCGTCGCACGCGCGACCGTGGCGCTTGCCTATGAACGATTGCAAATTGAAGGCGCGATTGAATCGCGAGAACGTCGGGGCTTTTTCGTCACTGGCGCGTTCGCCGCGCAGCGCGCCGAGTTTCATGAAAGCGACCAACTTTCGTTGCTCCCGCCGCCCGACTGGTCGCGGCACTTTCGCGAGCTGGATGTGGGCTATCGCCCGGTAAAAAATCCGGTGGACTGGTATCGCTATCGTTACCCGTTTGTGTACGGGCAGATCGACCCGAAACTGTTTCCGCTGGCCGACTGGCGTGATTGCTTCGAGCGCGCGATGAAGCTGGAGAGCGTTGAAACATGGACCGTTGATCGCGGCGATCTCGATGATCGAGATTTGCTGGAGCAACTGCGCACGCGCGTGCTTCCGCGCCGCGGCGTGTGGGCGGCGGCGGATGAAATTCTGGTGACCGTCGGCGCGCAGCAGGCGCTGTATCTGATTGGGCAATTGCTCGGCGGCAGCGGCAAGCGCGTGGCCGTGGAGGAGCCGTCGTATCCCGACACTCGCGCCATTTTTACGATGACGGGGGCGGCGGTTTTGTCGGTGCCAGTAGACGCAGACGGCGTCAATGTGCAGGACGTCGCAGCGCTGCGCCCAGACGTTGCCGTGGTCACGCCGTCGCACCATTGCCCGACCGGCGTGCGCATGAGTGATGAGCGCAAGCGCGCGCTGCTGTCGCAGGCGGCTGATCAGGATTTTTTGATTATTGAAGACGATTACGAGCCGCAACTGGGTGGAGGTGCGGCCTCGCCTGCGCTCAAAAGCATGGACATGAATGGCCGCGTCTTCTACATCGGCAGTGTGTCAAAAACGCTGGCTCCGGGATTGCGACTGGGCTACATCGTGGCACCACGCGAAGCCATCAATGCACTACGCCGATTGCGAAGACTCATGCTGCGTCATGTCGCCAGCAACAACGAACGCGCGCTGGCGCTGTTCTTGTCACAGGGGCACTTTGAATCGCTGCAACGACGGCTCGGCCATGCGTACCAGGCACGCCTGAAAATTTTGCGTGAAGCGTTGGCGCGTGAGCTGCCGGATTGGCAAATCACTAGCCCCGAGGGCAGCGGCTCTGCGCTGTGGATTCGTTTGCCCGACGGCCTCAACGCCACCCAGTTGGTTGCTGCCGCACGCGACGCGGACATCGTGATCGAACCGGGTGTCGGCTTCTTCGGCCTCACGCCGCCCGGCGAATTCATTCGCATGGGCATCTCGGCGATCCCGACGCACTTGATTGCCGAGGGCATCGCTGCGCTCGCCGTCGTGGCGCGCAGCGTTCGCGCATAACCTGAAAACGCCCTCATTTTTTCTGATGAAACTCGTCAGCTTAGCGCTGAAAGCCTTGTTCCGTAGGGGCCTAACGCTGATTTAGCACTAGTGTCCGGTTAAAACGGCAGGCATCAAGCTGTAAGCGCCTATTTATGGGGCTCGCCACGCCACAGAGGGTGTCTCCGATTTGAACGCCGAA
>JAYSUK010000363.1:0-8016 GCA_043719085.1 Burkholderiales bacterium
CGGCCATGCACTCAGCATCTTAATCGAACTGATCGGCCCCGACCATACCGCCGCGCTGCCGCAAGCACTCGTGCAACTCTTCCCCGACGAGCCACTCGACAAGGCGCGCCGCCGCCTCACCACCGAAATCGCCAACCGCGTCTATGTCGACGATAAAGGCACGGCACCGCTCAAAATCGTGCAGACAAGAAAAGGCGTTGAGCCCGCGCTGGTGTGGCTGGAGCGCGTGAACGTCACCGACACACGCGGCCTCACAGAGGCCGGTGAGCGCTACGCCGCAGAGTCATTCGTTTCCGCCGAAGCCACGCAAAAAACCAGCGCAGAAATCATCGCTGATATCGCCGAAAGTACGCAGGTGGCGACGCAAATAAGCACCAGTGAAACCGATGACGCAAACATCAGCGCACATAGGCCACGACCGAGCGATACCTTCACCGCCGCACGCAATCACACCATCACTCAGCGCGTAAAACCCCATAACGCCGCCAACGATTCGCTGCGCGGCTCGAACCTGTCCAGCGAGCACTTCACCGACACGGAGGGTAGCCTGATCGAAGGTTTCAGTGCCTTCGCCGAATCGCCAAAAGCCGTGCCGCAAAACACGGTGAACGCGCTAGACGCCATGCTCGCATGGGCCGCAGACTCGCGCACCAACGCTCCCAAGCTACTCGCACTCTTGGGCGATTACGGCACAGGAAAAACGAGTCACGCGCTACAGTTCTCCCGAGTGCTTAACGGCGATGTACCGCACGTGAATCGCCCGGTCTCCGCGTTATCAGCGCTGCACATCGACCTCGCTTATCTGCGCGGCGCGCCTGGCCTTGCGCAACTCAATGTCACGCAAATTATTGCCCTCGTCATCGAAGCGCGTGGGTTGAATAAAGTGCTTAACGCCGACATCGTCGTGCGCGAGGTTCGCGAAGGTCGCCGCATCCTCGTGTACGACGGGCTCGACGAGCTGATGCAAACCGATCACGCGCAACTGCACTCAGTGTTTCGGCAACTCCTACAAGTGCTGGAGCCCGATCCTGTCAGCCGCGCGCCGTCCCGCGCACGACTGATCGTTAGTTGCCGCACGCACTACTTTCGCGACCTCACCGAACAACACGAATTTTTCAACACGAGGCTGCGACACAGCGTCACTCGTAAAGACTATCTCTGCTTGTACCTACTGCCGTGGAAGGCTGCAACCGTGCGCGACTACTTGAATCGGCGCTTGAGTGCAGCAGAAGCCACCGCACTGTCCGACACCATCGCCAACACCTACAACCTAGAAGAACTCGCCAGCCGCCCCGTGCTGCTCGCCATGATGTGCGAGCAAGTAGGCGAAGTGCTGCGGTTGCGCGAAGCGGGCGGCGGCGCAGTTACCGCGAGCACGCTCTACGCGCAAACGGTGGCAATGTGGGTGCGGCGTGACGACGAAAAGCATGTTCTACAAGCTACGCATAAACCGGTGTTGATGGGGGCGCTGGCTTGCGCCATGTGGAATGACGGTACGGAATTTTGGAGCGCTGACAGGCTGGATCGGTGGTTGCGCAAGACCGTAGATGCTTTGTTTCCGGGGCACTACTCTCCTGAGCAAACACAGACGATTCAGGATGATTTGCGCACTGCTACTTTCATCGTACGGCCGGGTGACGATGGGTTTACTTTCGCGCACCGATCATTCATGGAATTTTTTCTTGCGAGGCATTTGGTGACGTTGTTGGACTGGGAGGATTTACCGGAGCACACTGAGAGATCGTTGCTTCCAGAACGTCAATTGAATGGCGAATCCTTAAGTTTTTTAGGGGAATTGATTCGCTTGCCCGCGTCAGTGATTCAACGTCGCTCCGCACGGTTTTGGAGCTGGCTGGCGTACAAAGGCGCGGACAAATATGACGACGAAATGCTTCCAGTACCTGCACCAAAGTGTCACACGGTGCTTTTCTATACTGCTTGTGAATTGCAGCTGCATGCGCAAAATGGCACGTTGCGGGCTAACTTGCAATGCGCTGATCTCGCTGACGTCGAAATATCTGACACTCGGCTGCCGCCCCTTGACTTGCGGCAAGCTTTCGTGACGGCAGCTCGTCTCGTCAATTGTGAAACGCCCTCAATCTGGGCTGCATTTGCTGACTTAACGCACGTGACATTTCGTGACTGCATGATCGGTGAATTCAAGTCGACACATGCGTCGACTCACGATTTGTTGATTCGTCAACGGGCTGATCGATCAAATCCGGCGAGCGCGCTTGACGGGCCGTGGGCTATGCCGTTAGCGTCAATTTTTTTGTCGCCCTCGCGCTTTGATGTTGGCCACACAGAACTAATACACGCGGACGACGAAGTAGTGGTGGTGGTTTGGGGGGCATCTTGGGTGTTTTGCTGGAACACTGTTGATGGAACGCTGCGTTGGCATAATCACCGTCGCTTCCACGCGCAGGAGTTTGCGGATGTTTGGATTGTTGATTTTTCTAAACATTGCGTTTCGCATATGCTCAGTAACATGGCAGATGTAGAGCGTTTTGATCTCTCAGACGGTACTTACAGCATGGTCATAAGCATGCAATCACGCAAGCTCCAAGTAGCGCAAGGACCCGTTTCCCTACTTATGTCAAGGCCGAAGCAAACCGATTACACGAAGCCGTTTCAGGCTTACAAAATCCAGTCTGGCTCGCGCGCAGGCTGCACCCGCTACTTCGTCCACGGCCAACGCCCCTCCACCGCTTGCTTCGACCCCGAAGGCCGTTTGGTTGACTACGACGAAGAAGCCGCCGACACGTGGCTTCGTTATCTAGGCAACGGCTACCCGCAACCGGTGGAGGCGGCGTGGCTTGAGTTGGATGAGTTTGGGCGGGCGTTGGGGCCGAAGAAGGTGGGGTCGTAGGGCGGCACGCTTGCGGTGCCGCCGAACGAGATGCCGCGTTACGCCGACGGTTTGATTTGCCTTCGGCGGCGGGACGAGGCGGAACCGCTAGCGTTCCACCCTACGGTTGTTTGGCGGACGATGGCGGGATGAATCAAATTGGGCGTGCATCCACCCGCCCCTCACCCCAACCCTCTCCCCCGCGGGAGAGGGGGCCAGCCGAACGGGAGTAGAGACGAAGCACGGAGCTGCTCGTGTCTCGCTAACATCGTTCGCTTCCATGCACCTAGGCCACTCCCATGCTCCTAAACGAACGCTACATCGGCCTAATGTCCGGCACGTCTGTTGATGGCGTTGACGCTGTTGTCGCTGATTTCGGAGCTGACAAAGTCCGCACCATCGGCCATGTCCACACGCCCTTCAATCCCGTGCTCCTCGCGCAGCTGCAGGCGCTCATGCAATCGGGGGCGGACGAGATTGAGCGGGTGGGCGATGCGTCGGTGGCGTTGGCGCATGCTTACGCGGACGCGGTGGCGCAGCTACTGGCGGCGACGCAGATTGCGGCGAAAGACATCGCCGCCATTGGCGCTCACGGCCAGACCATTCGTCATCGTCCCGAACGCGGATTCACTGCGCAACTCAACGCGCCAGCGCACCTGTCAGAGCTGACAGGTATCGCGGTGGTGGCGGATTTCCGTTCGCGTGACGTAGCAGCAGGCGGGCAGGGCGCGCCGCTGGTGCCAGCGTTTCATGCGGCGGTGTTCCAAGGTGATGCGCCGCGTGCCGTGGTGAATATTGGCGGGATTGCCAACGTCACTTTGTTGCCCGCGAAGGGATCGCCGGATCCGGTGCGCGGGTTTGATACCGGGCCGGGGAACACGTTGCTGGATGCTTGGTGTGAGCGACATACGGGCCAGGCGTTTGATGAGAGCGGGGCTTGGGCGGCGACCGGGCGGGTCGATGCGGCGCTGTTGACGCGCTTGCTGGCAGACCCGTACTTTGCGCAACCCGCGCCAAAGAGCACCGGGCGAGAGCGATTTAACGCGGCTTGGCTGGATGCAGCGCTTGCCGCTCACGGGCGCAGCGTAGAGGCCGTTGATGTGCAGGCCACTCTGGTCGCCCTGACTGCGATGACGATCAACGCGGCACTCACAGCGCACGGTGTAGCGAGTTGCTTTGTTTGTGGCGGTGGGGTGTTCAACGGGTCACTTCTGCGCGCGCTCTTGGGGGCGCAGTCAACAGCGACTTTGGGGGTGGAGCCGATGCAGGTAGAGGCGCTGGCGTTCGCGTGGCTTGCGCGGCAGTGCTTTATGAGCCTGCCCGGCAATGTGCCGCAGGTGACCGGCGCGAAGGGCGTGCGGATTTTGGGGGCGGTTTATCCGGCGTCAACGTGAATGCCCTCGGCCTTGGGGTAGGCGACGACTTGGCGTCGCGGGGCCAAGCGCGGCCGAGTCCGCGCCTAAGGGTTCGCTATTTGGCCTTGAGCCACGCGTTCAACGCCCGCAAGCGAATTTCACCGCCTTCAGTAAAGCCGGTGATACCAAGCGTTTTGAGGATGGCCTCGCCGGCGGGGCTTTCGTCGTAACCGGTTAATAGTTTTGCCAGCACAGCGCGATCCGCCGCGGGCAGGCCCACTCCGGCTATGACCGGCATTGCTGGCTGGGGTCTGCCTTCGTATAGCACGTTGATGCCTTTGCCGGACATCGTGTCGCGCGCCTTGGCGATCGAGGGAATGCAGCCCACGGTCGATAGATTATTTTCTACCGCGTAGACCACCGCGCTGTACTCAGTGTTGAAGCGACCCGTGTATTGACGCCCGATAAAGTCGCGCAATTCCGCAGCGCAGACCTGGCCGTACATGCTCTCGGCACGCGGCATTGATACGGAAAAGCCGCTGAGGCTTTTAAGATTTTCGACCGCCGCGCCTTTGCCGATGAACAGCACATTGACATCGGGGCGCCCCGTTGCGATGAAGTTAAATCCCAACCCGGTGAGCGCGCGCGCCGCCAGATCGCTGGCATTGGTCATGAAT
Organism: Burkholderiales bacterium; assembly: GCA_043719085.1. Lineage (GTDB taxonomy): Bacteria > Pseudomonadota > Gammaproteobacteria > Burkholderiales > Casimicrobiaceae > Casimicrobium. The sequence goes on from JAYSUK010000363.1 coordinate 4,881, forward strand.
ACGTCGCCCTGATTACGCTCCATCCAGTCGAGGAAACGCACCCGATCGCGGGTGAGAGCGATGTCAACGGGTCGTCCGAGTGCCGTTTCTAGCGACTTTCTGAGCAAACTGTATTTCGAGAGCGGTGGCAGCGGATCGCCTTCAGCACCGCTTTCTTCGTGTATCACCAGTTTCAGTGGTGCTGCGTGGGCGGTGCTGGTGATCACACTCAGCAGCGTGATCGCCGCGATCATCGTCGCATAAAACGGCGCTGCGCAGGTTCGTGTCATTTGCTTCCCCCCGGACTCATTGATGTTGACGCGTGAGCGGTAGCTCTATTGTCTCGCAAGCATATTCTGATCCATTCGCATAAACAACTTTCATCTGAATGCTCTATGGCATGGGGGCTAAAGCGTTAAAAACAAACAAGTCGACTATGAGCAAAAAACGTCTCTAGCCCATACAGATTAATGATTTTTGCAGAAAGGTGATGAGGGCGAGGAAACAAAAATGGCGCCCGAAGGCACCATTTTTTCGCGAAGTAGACGCGCAGTTCTATGCGCTGAAGGAATTCCCGCAGCCACACGTTGAAGTGGCGTTCGGATTTTTGATGACGAATTGCGCGCCTTCAAGCCCGTCACTGTAGTCGATCTCAGCGCCGACTAGATACTGATAACTCATTGCGTCGATCAGCAGCGTAACGTCGTTTTTGAGCATCTGGGTGTCGTCTTCGTTGACTTCTTCATCGAAGGTGAAGCCGTACTGAAAGCCCGAGCAACCACCGCCGGTGACGAACACGCGCAGCTTGAGGTTTGGATTCTGCTCGTCGATGATCAGATCTTTCACCTTGTTAGCCGCAGCGTCGGTGAAATTGATTGGGACGGGCAGTTCGGTCATAGCGTTCATAAAAATACTCCAGGCGCGAAATTCGTTAAATAAAACCAGTCCATCGCACCAATAGCTTGATTATCGGGGTGAAGCGACGACTTTTCAACCGTGTCTTGGGTAGGGTCAAAGCGTGGCGGAAAATCCGCCGAACACAGGCGCTACCCCGCGCTCGACCCCAGACGTTTGAGTTCGACTACGTCGGCGGTTTCTTGGTGAATGTGCAGCAGACGCCCGTCAACCACGGCACCGACTTGCATTTCAAGCGTGCGGTAGTTGACGTCACCGGTGATTCGCGCATTAGGCAGCAGCTCAAGATATTCCGTAGCGTAGACCGGCCCGTTGACGGTGCCGTCGACTACCACATGGGACACGCGTATCTCGCCATCGACGGTTGCTTTTTCGCTGATTACCAGCGTCGATGGACCGTGATTCGACGAATGAATATGGCCCTTGACTCGACCGTCCACACGCAAGCCGCCGACAAAATCGATGTCGCCTTCAATGGTGGTTGATGCGCCAATCAGGCTATCTATTTGCTTTTGCGGTACGTGTTGTTTTTTGCGGCCGAACATGAAAATCTCCTGGGACAATACTGAAATCGAGCTACATCAAAGCTGAATCGACTGCTGTGCTTTCGGCGTGTTACTTCCGGCTGGGAGCACACGCACTTGCAAGACTTTAAGTTGCGAATTGGGTGGAACTTTGAACACGCCCTGTACCCGTTGATACGCTTTGAAGTCTAGAGCCATTGACGGTAGCAGATCGGGCTGCTCTTCGGGCAGGTTTATGTTCACGCGTTTGCCGTCTTTATCCATCACGATGGTGGCGGTCAGCGACAAACGGCCTTTGAATGAGGACTCTGCACTGCCTTGCACCACCAGCGCTCGAAAGCGATAGGTGTTCTGCGTGTCGCGCTCGGCCTGCAGGCGTTGCACGGCTAGACCGTTTTTGGCACCGGTGGCGTTACCCATCAGTTTCTCGAAAAACGCTGCCTCTTCTTTAAGTTGCGTGTTTTCTTGCTGCAGGGTAACGATTTGCTTTGACAAGACGTCTTTGGCGCCTAACGCCATTTGTGAGCTATTAGTCAACTCAATGGCGTCGCGTTTCAACTGCTCGTTTTCGGTGAGCGCCGTGGCAAGCTCCGCGCTAAGTCGCTGCTGTACTTCCTGCACTTTGCCCACGTTAAAGCCGGCAAAAATTCGCCCTGCGTCGAAGCCGCCGTAGAACAGCCCGGCCAGTACCAGCGCCGCTACACCAATGATGGCACCCTTTACCTTCCACGACCAGTGAGTGCGCACCGAGAGCTTCGGCGCCGAGATGCCAAAGCGCCGACGCAGCTCGGAGACGATGCGGTCAGAACGGAGGATGGCCATGTAGCGTTTTGGACGCGAATGCCGCCAGCATTACGGAGATAGCGGCAAGGTCAACAACCCCGCCGTTTCCGCCACGCCAAACATCAGGTTCATGCACTGCACAGCCTGTCCCGCTGCGCCTTTGACCAGATTGTCCTGCACCACAAGCACGACCAGCGTGTCGCCATTTTGTGGGCGATGAAGTGCCAAGCGCAAGGTGTTGCTGCCACGCGTCGAGCGGGTGTCGGGCATCGAGCCAAACGGCATGACGTCGACAAACACTTCCCCCTTGTACGCATCGATGAACAGCATCTGCAATTCTTCGTTGCTGAGCGCCACACCTTTGGCATTCAACCGCGAATACAACGTCGAATGCATGCCGCGAATCATCGGCACCAGATGAGGCGTGAACAATAGGCGCACTTTGTCGCCGCTCATGGTTTGCAACCGTGCTTCGGTCTCAGGATGATGTCGGTGACCCGACACACCGTAGGCTTTAAAACTATCGCCAGCTTCGGTAAACAGATAGTCAACCTCGGCCTTTTTCCCCGCGCCCGAAACGCCAGAAGCGCAGGCAGCGATCAGGCTAGATGCGTCAACAATTCCCGCCTTGAGCAAGGGGTGAAAACCCACCTGCATCGTGGTCGGATAGCAGCCCGGATTGCCGACAATGCGTGCGTTTTTGATCGCATCGCGATTGAGTTCAACAAGGCCGTAAGCGGCTTCAGCGGCCAGTTCTGGGCACGAGTGCGGCATCTTGTACCACTGCTCGAACACGGCCAAATCCTTGAAACGAAAGTCAGCGGCCAGATCAATGATCTTCACGCCAGCCGCAACCATTTTCGGTGCGTCCGCCATCGCCACGCCGTGCGGTGTCGCGTAGAACACGACGTCGCATTGCGTCAAATCAGCAGTGG